>REDO01000087.1 GCA_007693435.1 Salinarimonadaceae bacterium
TGGTAGCGGAGGAGGGACTCGAACCCCCGACACGAGGATTATGATTCCTCTGCTCTAACCAGCTGAGCTACTCCGCCCCGGGCGCGCGCCGGTCGAGGAGCGCGTAGGCCAGCGGGGATATACGGAGCGTCGGCGGGGGTGTCAAGAAATCCGACGGGCCCCGGGCGCTTTTTCAGCCGCGCTTCTTCAGGCGCATCAATTTGAAGAATCCGAAGGGAAAGAGCGGCGCGATCGCGGTCAGTTCGAAGTCGCCGCGCCGCTTCGCCCAGGCCTCGATCCGGCTCATGCGGAAGGCCGAACTCCAGCCGACCTTGCGCATCATTGGCGCGACGAGCTCCTCGACCTTCGCCTGAAGACCCGTATCGTAGCCGAGCTTGGAGGAGATCACGATCTCGCCGCCGGGGCGCAGCACGCGCGCGCATTCGTCGAGCGCGCCTTCGGGATCGGGCACCAATGTGATCACGAAGGGCACGGCGACGGCGTCGAAGGAGGCGTCGGCGAAGCCGAGGCGGCAGGCGTCCATCGCCGCCACGAGCCGCACATGTGGCGCGGCGCCCGAGAGCGCCTTGTCGCGGGCGCGCTCCAGCATGTGGAAGGAGAGATCGACGCCGATGACCTGCGTGTCCTTCGGATAATAGGGCAGCACGAGCCCGGTGCCGACGCCGACCTCGAGGATGTCACGGCCCGATTCCGCCGCAGCCTGCGCGGTCTTGCGATGCGCGTCGGAGAGGAAGCGGTTGTAGACCCTGTCGTAGATCGGGGCCCAGCGCTCATAGGCGCGTTTCTGCCCTTCGAGATCGTATGCGACGGCCATGTTTGATCGTTCCGTGCTGGTTGGTGGTCAGACCGGCGCGCCGGCGGTCGCGCCGCGCGTCTGCGGGAGGCCGAGCCCGTCGGGCGCGCCGATCCGGCGCGCGATCGTGCCGCCGCCGAGCACCCGCGCTCGCGGATCGTCGCTCTCGTAGAACACGCAGGCCTGACCGGGCGACACGCCGTCTTCCGGCGACAGCAGCTCGACTTCCGGGACGCCTTCGCGAATGCGCAGGATCGCGGGGCTCGGCGCGCGGGTCGAGCGCACGCGGGCGCTGATTTCGACGCCAGCCTCGCCGATATCCGCGAGCGCCGCGTCGCCGATCCAGTTGACGTCGCGAAGCGCGATGCGCCGCGTCGCCAGCGCCTCGCGGGGTCCCACGATCACGCGCCGTCCCTCGGCGTCGAGCGCCACGACGTAGAGCGGTTCGCCGATAGCGATCCCGAGACCCCGCCGCTGCCCGACCGTGTAATGGATGATGCCCTCGTGGCGACCCACGACCCGACCGTCGAGATGCACGATATCGCCCGGCTCCGCCGCATGCGGCTTCAGGCGCGCGATGACGTCGGCGTAGCGGCCGTCCGGAACGAAGCAGATATCCTGGCTGTCGGCCTTCTCGGCGACGGCGAGGCCGAGATCGCGGGCGAGATTGCGCGTTTCCGCCTTGTCCTGCTCGGCGAGCGGGAAGCGCAGCGTTTCGAGCTGCTCGCGTGTCGTGGCGTAAAGGAAATAGCTCTGGTCGCGCGAGGGATCGGCGGCGCGGTAGAGCGCCCGTCCGGCGCCGGGCAGCGCGCGGCTCGCGACGTAATGGCCGGTGGCGAGCACGTCCGCGCCGAGCTCCCGCGCCGTCTCCAGCAGGTCGCGGAACTTGATCGAGCGGTTGCATTCGACGCAGGGAATCGGCGTTTCGCCGGCGAGGTAGCTGTCGGCGAAATTCTCGATGACAGCCTCGCGGAAGCGGGATTCGTAATCGAGCACGTAATGGGGGATGCCGATCGTCTCCGCCACGCGCCGCGCGTCGTAGATATCCTGGCCCGCGCAGCAGGCGCCCTTGCGATGCGCGGCCTCGCCGTGATCGTAGAGCTGGAGCGTGACGCCGATGACGTCGTAGCCATCGCGCTTCATCATGGCGGCCACGACGGAGGAATCGACGCCGCCGGACATGGCGACGACCACCCGCGTCTGCGAGGGCTCCTTCGCGATGTCGAGGTTGTTGAGCATGTCGGGCTCCGATGCGTCCGCGCGGGCGTTCGTTCCCGCTTCCATACATTGTCCTCTCCCGCAATTCCAGCGAGAGCATGGCTTTCGCCCGGCAAAACCTGCCGCGCCAGGCGGCGCGCAGGTCAGAACCTGCCGGGCGCCGTGGGAGGAGGCCCGTCGCGCGCCGCCGCCCCGCGATGACGAAAAGCCTTTTCCTGCAAGCGTTTTGGCGCAGTCGCCGCCGAAACCCGAAGGTCTGGCGCGGGTTTTGCGGCGCGAGAGCGGCTCTCTGTAACGAGGCTTTGTGTAATGCGTACCGAAATCGCCGATTTTCTGCCGGCCGGCATGAAGGCGCCCCCGCGCGCCGCCGCCCATCCGGCCGCCGAACCGAGGGAGCGCTTCGCCCTGCCGCCCGAGCCCGCCGATCGACGCGACGCCCGCTCTATGCCGGCCTCCCGGCCCGAGGCGCCGCCCGCGCGTGGCCGCGAGGCTCGCAACGCGAACGGAGTCGATCCCGCGACGGTCGCCTCCGCGCGGGCGCTGGAGCGAGCCGCGCCGCAATCCGCGCTGCGGCGCGGGGATGAGTCCGCCCCTTCCGTCGGCGCGATCCCCGATCCCGAATCCAACGCGCCAGCCGACACGGCTCCCGCCGATCTCGCCCTGATCGATGCGGACGCTCCGGCCGCAACCGCGGCAGCCGTGACCGCGCCCCTTCCGCAGGAGGACGAGGATGATCTCGGGACTGCGCCGGGCGAGGATCCGGATGCGCTCGTGGCGGTAGGCGAGGACGGCGCCGACGACGCGCTAGCGCAACTCGCCGCGCGAATTGCGGCGCTCCACGAAGGCGATCAATCGGAGGCCGAAGCGGACGCGGAGATTGACGCGGCGGCCAACGCCGAGAAGGAAGCCGCGCCTTCGGTCCGTCCCGAGAACAACGCCGCCGCGCATGCCGCGTCCGTGCGCGATCTGGCGCGCGAAAGACCCGTCGATGGTCAGGCTGTCGCCGAGGCGGCTCGCGCCATGCGCGGACAAGCCATGTCGCAACCCTTGTCGCAACCCTTGTCGATGCAGGGCGTCGCCGCCGAAGCCGAGCCCGGCGACGAGGCCGGAGCGGATGCGGATTCTACCGTCGAAACGGACGGCAAGGCGCCTCCGAGCGCCTCCACGGACGCCTCCCGGACAGCCCCCGTCGATCTCGACGCGGCGCGCGCGCGCGCTCTGGCGACCGTGGGCCAGAACGGTGGTCAGGCGTTCGGCCTGACCGGGACTGCGCCCGGCGCCGAAAACGCGGCGCAGGCCGCCGGCCAGGCCGGAGCGGTCCAGTCCGCCGCGCTTCAGTCCGCCGCGCTTCAGGCCGCAGCGCTTCAGTCGGAGGCGGCGCGGGCGGCGGCCGCGCAGCAGCCGACCATCATCGTCCCCCAGACGGCGTTCGCCGCCGTGCCGATGACTTTGGGTCTCAAGGCGCTCAACGGGGTCAGCAATTTCCAGATTCGCCTCGATCCCGCCGAACTCGGGCGCATCGACGTCAGCCTCAAGATCGATGGCGAGGGGAACGTGAACGCCAAGCTCGTCGTCGATCGCGTCGAGACGCTGCAACTACTGCAGCGCGACGCGCGCACGCTGGAGCGCGCCTTCGAGCAGGCAGGGCTGAAACCCTCCGAAGGGGGGGTCGACCTGTCATTGCGCGATTCCGGCGCCGGCGACCGGCAGAACGGCCGCGAGGCCTTCGACGAGAGGCGCGGCGACACTTACGGGCGGCCCGGCGCTTCGGGTGACGAAGCGGGCGGGCTCGATCCGCGCGGGCCCGAGGCGCTGATCGCGCAGGCGGCCTTGCGGCGCGCCCTGGGCGGCGTCGACTTGCGAATTTGAACCGGAAGGGTTTGAGGCCATGGCTGCAGGCATCGGAACAATGGCGGGCGCGCAGGGCGCCCAGGGCGCACAGGGCGCTGGACAGGGGTCCACCGATATCCGGCGCGGGATCGCGGATAATTTCGACGCCTTTCTGATGCTGCTGACGACGCAGCTCAAGAACCAGAGCCCGCTCGAACCGCTCAACGCCAACGAATTCACGCAGCAGCTCGTGCAGTTCGCCTCGGTCGAACAGCAGATCAAGTCCAACACCGCGCTGGAATCCCTGCTGGCCAGTTCGCGCGCCGCCAACATCGCCACCGCCGCGACTTTCGTGGGCATGCGCGTTCAGGCCTCGGGCGATACGGCGAAGCTCGTCGACGGAAAGGCCGAATGGACCCTCGACGTGCCACGCGCCGCTTCGCGCGCCGTGATCGAGATCCGCGACCAGAGCGGCGATGTCGTCGCCACGAACAGCGGTTCGCTGGACGCCGGCCGACAGATATTCACCTGGGACGGGATGACCTCGACGGGGCTCTTCGCCCCTCCCGGCTCCTATACGATGCGCGTGACGGCCTTCGACGGATCGGGCGCGCAGGTGCCGGTTTCGACGGAGATCGACGGCATCGTCGACTCGCTCGATCTCTCCGGCGCCGAACCGGTTCTCGTCATCGGAAGCAATCGCGTGCCGCTTACCCAAATCAAGGGAGCGACCCGCTGAAAGCTGTTGAATTTATTAATAAACTACTAAATTTCCCGGTCGCCGACTTAGGTAATTCTTAAAGGAAACGGGATACGCTTCATGAAGACGTTGGTCAGTCCAGTGTGAGTGTATCATGACCGAGTTGCATCGCCCCCGGGCGAAATACGTGATAGGCCCGGATGGCAGTCCCCTGACGGTCGCCGACCTGCCTCCGACGAACACCCGCCGTTGGGTGATCAGGCGGAAGGCCGAAGTCGTAGCCGCTGTGCGCGGCGGACTTCTGAGCCTCGAGGAGGCCTGTCAGCGCTACACGCTGACGACCGAGGAATTTCTCAGCTGGCAGCAATCGATCGACCAGCACGGTCTGGCGGGGTTGCGCACCACGCGAATCCAGCATTATCGCAACTGAAGCCATTTGAATTTCTGGTTTTCAACGCGCCGTCGCCCCGCGACGGCGCGTTTTCTCGTTTCGGGCCGTGTTTCAGGCGCGGCGTTAACCACCTGCTAACCCTGAACCGGGAAATTATTGCCTAGTGGTCCGGACGCATCCGTCCGGCGAGTCGGTGTGGTAGGAATGACAGCGTGAACCCGGCCCTTGAATTCGTAGGACGAATGGGACCGCAGCGCATTGCGGCGATGGGCGCCGTGACGCTGGCCCTCGTCGTTTTCTTCGCCTTCGTGATGATGCGCGTGACGCAGCCGACGATGGGCGTGCTCTATTCCGACCTCTCCTTGCAGGATTCGAGCGCGATCATCCGCGATCTCGAATCGCGCGGCGTGCCCTTCGAGATGCGCGGCGACGGCGCGACGATCCTCGCCCCTCGCGGCGACCTCGCGCGACTGCGCATGGATCTCGCCGGCAAGGGCATCCCGGTCGGCGGGGGCGTCGGCTACGAGATCTTCGACCGCGGCGATTCGTTCTCCGCCACGAGCTTCGTCCAGAACATCAATCATCTGCGCGCGCTCGAGGGCGAGCTCTCGCGCACCATCGGCTCGCTCCAGCGCATCGAGGCCGCGCGGGTGCATCTCGCCATTCCCGAGCGGCGTCTGTTCGAGCGCGACAACGAAGGCCCGCGCGCCTCGATCGTGCTGAAGCTGCGCGGAGACCTCGAGGCGGGCCACGTGCGGGCGATCCGCCATCTCGTCGCCTCGGCGGTGCAGGGAATGCGCCCCGAGCGCATCTCGATCGTCGACGAGAACGGTCGCCTGCTCGCGGACGGGGCCAGCGACGGCGAGGGACTGGCCGGCGGCCTCGCCGCCGACGAGCGTCAGACCCAGACCGAGCGCCGCCTCCAGCGTCAGGTCGAGGACATCGTCGCCGGCATCGTCGGACGCGACCGCGCCCGCGTGCAGGTCGCGGCCGAATTCGACTTCAACCGCATTGAAAACCGCGCCCAGACGTTCGATCCCGACGGCCGCGTCATCCGCTCGACGCAATCGCGAAACGAGACCAGCGTCAGCGCCTCGCGCAACGGCGAGGTCACGGTCGGCGCAGAGCTTCCGGGCGCTCAGGCGGGTCCAGAGGGAGCGGGCGATCGCGACGAGAGCGAGCGCAACGAGGAAACGGTCAATTACGAGATATCGACGACGACGCGGATCGAGACCATCGAGGGTGGGCGGCTGCGCCGCCTCTCCGTCGCCGTGCTCGTCGACGGGCGCTATTCGCAGGGCGCGGACGGAGCCGTCGTCTACGAGCCCCGTCCGCAGGAGGAGCTCGAACAGATCGCGACCCTCGTGCGCACGGCGATCGGCTTCGATCGCGATCGCGGCGATCAGGTCGAGGTGGTGAACCTGCGCTTCGCCGACACGCCGGCGCCGGTCGAGTTTGTCGAGCCCAATTTCGTCGAGAGCCTGCTCAATCCGACCCGCGAGGACGTCCTGCGCGCGATCGAGATCGCGGTCATCGCGCTGCTCACGCTCGTGGTGCTCCTCACCGTCGTGCGTCCGCTCGTGCGTGAGATCCTCGCCAGGAACGAGCCTGCGGCGGCCTTCGTCGCGCGGATGACGGGCGGCGCGGCCCCCACCATCGAGGCGCAAGGCCCCCCTCCCGAGAGCATGGCCTCGAAGATGATCGAGATGGCCAAGGTCAACGGCCAGGTGCAGCAGCAGTCGCTCGAGCGCGTGGGTGAACTGGTCAAGCAGAGCCCTTCGGAGACGGTTTCGGTGCTGCGCCAGTGGATTCACGAGCGTGGCTGAGGAGGAGCGCATGGGCCAAGCCGATCCGCAAAGGGCCAGGAAGTTCCTCTTCCAGCAGGATTTCGGCGCTCCCGGCGGCGAGACCTCCCCGCGTGAGCAGGCGGCGATCGCGGAAGCCGAGACGCGCGCCCGCGAGGAGGGCTTCGCTTCCGGCCGCGCGGCGGCGCTCGCGGAACAGGACGCCGATCTCGCGCGCACGCTCTCGCGCGTGGCCGAGGCCGCCGAGAATCTGCTGGCGCGCGCCGACGAGGAGCGGGAGGTCTTCGAGCGCGAGGCGCTGGCCTTCGCCGAGGCGCTCGCACGCAAGCTCGCCGGCGACGCGCTCGAGCGCTACCCGATGGATGCGATCGCCGAGGTGGCGCGGGCGTCCTTCGAGCATCTGCGCGGCGTGCCGCATCTCGTGGTGCGCGTGAACGAGGCGCTCGTCGAGAAGACCGACGCGTTGATGAAGAAGATGGCCCGCGAACGCGGCTTCGAGGGACGGCTGGTCATCATGGGAGAGCCGGATGTCGCTTCGGGGGACGCGCGTTTCGAATGGGCCGACGGCGGCGTCGCGCGAGACGGCGCCCGTATCGGCGAAGAAGTGGCTTCGCGGATCCTCGCGGGCTGACGGGCAAGAGTTTGACGGATAAGGCGGAAAGACAAGATGAGTGACGATTTCACCCTGCCGAAACTCGACGAGGCCGAGATCGACTTCGATGCGGCCGAGTCGCCGCTTTCGACGCGCGACGCGCCGGTCGTGCAGCGCACGGCCGCCGATCTCGAACAGATCTTCGACGTCCCCGTGACGGTTTCGGCCATCCTGGGCTCGTCGCGGATGCCGGTCGGCGATCTTCTTCAGCTCGGCCCCGGCGCCGTGCTCGAGCTCGACCGCAAGGTCGGCGAGGCGATCGACATTTTCGTCAACAACCGGCTCGTGGCGCGCGGAGAGGTGGTGCTCGTCGAGGACCGGCTCGGCGTCACCATGACCGAAATCATCAAGAGCGACAGCTGAGCGGCGCAGGCGGCCGCGCCGCACGCGACGTCGAGACGTATCTTTCGAGGAACTGAATCATGTCCATGCGCCTCCTGATCATCGGCCGGTTGAACGGAGAACTGATCGACGCCTCGCGGATAGCGATGAATCGCGGCGCCGCGGTGACCCACGCCGAGAGCGTGGAGCAGGGATTGAACGTCCTGCGCGCCAAGGGCGCCGACCTGATCATGATCGATGTGGCGCTGGCCATCGGCGATCTCGTCTCGGCTCTCTCGGCCGAGCGGATCCGCACCCCGATCGTCGCCTGCGGCGCAAGCGCGGACGCCCGCGCCGCCGTCGCGGCCATCCAGGCCGGGGCGAAGGAGTATATCCCGCTGCCTCCCGACGCCGATCTGATCGCCGCCGTGATCGAGGCCGTGGCCGCCGACAACCGCGCCTTCATCTGGCGCGATCCCGCCATGGAGCGGGTGGTCAAGCTCGCCGAGCAGGTCGCGCGCTCGGAAGCCTCGATCCTCGTCACCGGCGAGAGCGGGACCGGCAAGGAAGTCATCGCCCGCCACGTGCACCAGCGCTCCGCGCGCCGCGACAAGCCGTTCGTGTCGGTCAACTGCGCGGCGATCCCGGACAACCTGCTCGAATCGGAGCTATTCGGCCACGAGAAGGGCTCCTTCACCGGCGCCGTCGCGCGCCGCATCGGCAAGTTCGAGGAAGCGAATGGCGGCACGCTGCTCCTCGACGAGGTCTCGGAGATGGATGTGCGCCTCCAGGCCAAGCTCCTGCGCGCCATTCAGGAGCGGGTGATCGACCGCGTCGGCGGCTCGAAACCCGTGCCCGTGGACATCCGCATCATCGCCACCTCGAACCGCAACCTCGCCGAAGCGGTGAAAGAGGGCGCATTCCGCGAGGATCTGTTCTACCGCCTCAACGTCGTGCATCTGCGTCTGCCGTCCCTGCGCGAACGCCCGGCGGACGTGACCGCGCTTGCCGATTTCTTCGCCGAAAAATACGCCGAGCTGAACGGCCTGCCCGCCCGGGCGCTCTCGGACGAAGCGCGCCGCGTCGTCGTCGCCAATCCATGGCGCGGCAACGTGCGCGAGCTGGAAAACGCCATTCACCGCGCTGTGCTTCTCTCCTCGGGCGCGACGATCGACGCCGATTCTCTGCGCACGCCCGACGGCGACAGCCTCGCCGCCGGCGCCGACCCCGCAATCCGCGCGGCGCGCACCGCCGAGGCTGTCACGCGCTCGCTCGTGGGGCGCACCGTCGCCGAGGTCGAGCAGGATCTCATCCTCGACACGCTCGACCATTGCCTCGGCAACCGCACCCATGCGGCGAAGATCCTCGGCATCTCGATCCGCACCCTGCGCAACAAGCTCAACGAATACTCCGCCGCCGGCCTCGCCGTGCCGGAGCCCGGGCAGAGCCGAATCAGCGCCTGAGGCGCGCGATCGGTCGCAGCACGGCGGAAACGGCAAGGTGGGAATGGCGCCAACGCGGTTGTCGTGACGGGCGCGCTCCCCCAAGTTAAGCGTGTTTCCGAAACGCTGACCCGGTCGCCCGATGAACAAGCCCCTCGATCAAGACGCCCTCTCCACGATGAAATTCGCCGTCGGCCAGAGCGTGCCGCGCAAGGAGGACCCGATCCTCGTCCAGGGGCTTGGCAGCTATTCCGACGACATCGATCTCGACGGACAGCTCCACGCCGCCATGGTCCGCAGCCAGCACGCCCACGGCGTGATCAGGGGCATCGACGTCTCCGACGCGCTCGCCATGCCCGGCGTCGTCGCGGTCTATACGGGCGCCGATCTGGTTAAAGCCGGCTACGGGACGATCTCCTCGACGCTCAAGATGCGTGGCCGGGACGGAGAAGTGATGCGCAACGTCGCGCGCGCCTCGCTCGCGGTCGACAAGGTGCGCTTCATCGGCGATCCGGTCGCCATGGTCGTCGCAGAGACGCCGGCGCAGGCGCGGGACGCCATCGAGGCCGTCATCGTCGATATCGAGCAACTCGGCGCCGTCGTCGATCCCGCGAGCGCCGTCGCGCCGGACGCGCCCCAGATCTACGACGACGTTCCCGGAAACCTGATCCTGCATTATCACCACGGCGACGCGGATGTCGTGTCCAAGGTCTTCGCGGAAGCGGCGCATGTCGTGAGCCTGCCCATCCTGTCGAACCGCGTCGTCGTCGCGCCGCTGGAGCCGCGCTCGGCGATCGGCGATTACGATGCGGGAAGCGGGCGCTGGACCATGTATATGGGCAGCCAGGGCGTGATCGGCATGCGGGCGCTCATCGCCGCCGCCCTCGGCGAGCCGATCGAGCGGCTGCGCATCGTGACGCGCAACGTCGGCGGCTCGTTCGGCATGAAGTCGGCGACTTATCCCGAATACGTGCCGCTGCTGCATGCCGCGCGCGATCTCGGGCGGCCCGTGAAATGGACCGACACGCGATCGGAGAGCTTCGTCTCGGACATGCACGGCCGCGCGATTCAGCTCACGGCCTCGCTCGCCCTTGACGCGAAGGGGCGTTTTCTCGCCGTGCGCATGGAGGGCTTCGCCGATATCGGAGCCTATCTCTGCCATGTCGCGCCGCTCTATGCGACGCTCAACCTCGCCAAGAACGCGCCTAGCGTCTACCGCACGCCGCTGATCGAGGTTGATGTGCGCGCGGTGCTCACCAACACGACGCCTGTCGGGCCCTATCGCGGGGCCGGGCGCCCCGACGCCAACTACGTCATGGAGCGGCTGATCGACGCCGCCGCCGTGCAGATGGGCGTCGACCGCGCCTCGCTGCGCCGTCGCAACCACATCCGCCCCAAGGACATTCCCTATTCGACCCCCGCCGACACGCATTACGACAGCGGCGATTTCACGGTCCTCCTCGACAAGGCGCTCGAGGCCGCCGACTGGAAGGGCTTCGCCAGGCGCCGCCGCGAGAGCCGCAAGCGCGGCATGCTGCGCGGGATCGGCATCGGCCAGTATCTCGAGGTCACGGCTCCCCCGATGAAAGAGATGGGCGGCATCCGCTTCGAGAAGGACGGCAGCGTCACCATCCTCACCGGCACGCTCGATTACGGCCAGGGTCACGCGACGCCCTTCGCGCAGGTGCTCGCGAGCCGCCTGGGCGTGCCCTTCGAGAAGATCAACCTGTTCCAGGCCGACAGCGACAGGCTGATCGCCGGCGGCGGCACCGGCGGCTCCAAGTCGCTCATGGCGAGCGGCGCGGCCATCGTTGAGGCGAGCGAGAAGGTGATCGAGAAGGGCAGGGCCGTGGCGGCCCACGTGCTCGAAGCCGCCCCGGTCGACGTCGAGTTCGAAGCCGGACGTTTCTCCATCGTCGGCACCGACCGGGGCGTCGGTATCATGGAGCTCGCGGAGAGCGTCAATGCCGGCCTCCTCATGCCGGACGGCGAGCCGGCGAGCCTCGACGTGGATCATGTCCACGAGAGCGCGCCCTCGGCTTATCCCAACGGCTGCCACATCGCCGAAGTCGAGGTCGATCCGGAAACGGGAGTGGTTCGGATCGTGGGCTATGTCGCGGTCAATGATTTCGGAGTGATCGTCAATCCGATGCTCGTCGAGGGACAGTTGCACGGCGGCGTCGTGCAGGGCTTCGGCCAGGCGATCATGGAGCACGCCCGCTACGACGAGAGCGGCCAGCTCGTCACCGGCTCGTTCATGGACTACGCCATGCCGCGCGCCGGGGACGTGCCGTATTTCCGGGTCGAGAACCACGCCGTGCCTGCGACGACGAACGTGCTCGGCGTCAAAGGCTGCGGCGAGGCCGGCTGCGCGGGCTCGCTGCCCTCGATCATGAACGCGCTCGTGGACGCGCTCGGCGTCACGCATATCGACATGCCTGCGACGCCGCAGGCGGTGTGGAGGGCGATCGGCGAGGCGCGCGGCGCGGCGGGCTGAGCCGCCGGTTCACCGCGCCATCACGTCCTTCACCGTCTCGACCAGCTGCTTGAGCGAGAAGGGCTTGGGCAGGAAGTTGAACTCCTCGCCCTCGGGCAGGTTCTTGCGGAACGCGTCTTCGGCGTAGCCGGAGACGAAGATCACCTTCAGATGGGGATGTTTGCCGCGCAATTCCCGCAGCAGCGTCGGCCCGTCCATCTCCGGCATGACGACGTCCGAGACGACGAGGTCCACGGGACGCTCCGTCTGCGCCTCGATGATCTCCAGCGCTTCGACGCCCGAGGCGGCCTCGAGCACGGTGTAGCCCCGCGCCGAGAGCGCGCGGGAATTGACGGCGCGCACCGGGTCCTCGTCCTCGACGAGCAGGATGACGCCTTCTCCGGAGAGATCGCGCTCGGGCTTGCGTTCCGTCGCAGCGAGCGAAGTCTCCTCGGCTTCCGCCTCGCTAGGCACGTGGCGCGGCAGGAAAACGCGGAACGCGGTCCCCTTGCCGATTTCGGAATCGACGTAGATGAACCCGCCCGACTGCTTGACGATGCCGAACACCGTCGAGAGCCCCAGTCCCGTGCCCTTGCCGATCTCCTTCGTCGTGAAGAACGGCTCGAAGATCTTGTCCATGACGTCCGGCGGGATGCCCGTGCCGGTGTCGGCCACTTCGATCATCACGTAATCGGCCGCCGGCATGCCCGTGAGCGCGAGCGAGGCGGCTTCGTCCGCGTCGACGTTGGCCGTGCGGATCGTGAGCTTGCCGCCGTCGGGCATGGCGTCGCGGGCGTTCACCGCGAGATTGACGACGACCTGCTCGAGCTGATGCACGTCCGCCCTGATCGGCCACATGTCGCGTCCGTGGCGGAGATCGAGTTCGATGCGCTCGCCCAGCAGACGCTTGAGCAGGAGATAAAGGTCCGAGACCGCCTCGCGCAGGTCGAGCACTTCCGGGCGCAGGGTCTGCCGGCGCGAGAAGGCGAGGAGCTGGCGCACGAGGCTCGCCGCCCGGTTCGCGTTCTGCTTGATCTGCATGATGTCCTGAAAGGCCGGATCGGTCTGGCGGTGGTTGGCCAGAAGCAGGTCCGAATAGCCGATGATGGCCTGCAGGACGTTGTTGAAATCATGCGCGACGCCGCCGGCGAGCTGGCCGACGGCCTGCATCTTCTGGGCCTGCGCGAATTGCCGCTCCAGCTGGCGCTGTTCGCTTGTGTCGAGGGCGTAGGCGATGACCGCCTCGCCGTCCTCGCTTTCGCCTTCTTCGGCGGGGCTGAGCCAGATGCGGGCCGAGCGCGCGCCCTCGCCCGCCAGCGCCGCCTCGACCGGGGCGAGGCCCGGCTTCGCTTCAGCCGCCGCCTGCAGCGCGGCCGCGAGCGCTTCGCGGTCGTTCTCCACGACCTGGTCGAGGAGGTTGGGCCCTTCCTCCTCCCCGCGCTGGGCCGGGCCGAACAGGCGCGCGAACGAGGCGTTGGTGCGCAGGATTCGGCCGTTGCGCTGGAGGGTCGCGATGGCGACCGGCGTGTTGTTGAAGAACCGCGCGAAGCGCACTTCCGCCGCGCGCTGGCCCTCCGCGCCGCCCTCTTCGCCGGGCGAGCGGTTGAGGACGAGCGTGCGCGAGGAGCCGGGCTCGCCGTTCTGGCCGAACGCGATGCGATGATAGATGCGCACCGGCAGCGCCTGCCCGTCGGCGCGGCGCATGTCGAGATCGAAGGTCTCGTTGCGCACCTCGCCCGGCGCGCCGGTGATCGTCGTCATGATGGCCACGACGTTGGAGGGCAGAACGTCCTCGAGGCGCAGGCCGCCGGAGCCGACCTTGGCGAGATCGTGCCCGAGCCAGGCGGCCAGGGTGGCGTTCATGTAGGCGATCGAGCCGTCGGGCTCGATCGAGAAGAAGCCGGCCGGCGCATGGTCGAGATAGTCGATCGCGTGCTGCAGTTCCTGGAAGACGTTTTCGTGGCGCTCGCGCTCGTGCGTGACGTCGGCGACGCTCCACAGGACAGCCGTCGCGCCGCCCGGCCGCGGCAGCGGGCGCACGCGCACCCGGTACCAGCCGAACTCGGCCGCGCCGCCGAGCGCCGGAGAGAGGCGGATCTCCTCTGCGAGGGCGCGCTGCTCGCGCGCGGCCTGCGCGAGGCGGTAGATCGCCTCCGAGACCTCAGGCGCGCCGACGAACAGCCGCTCGACCGTGCGCAGGTCCCCGATATCGTTGGCCACGGCGAAAGCGAGATAGGCCTCGTTCGCATAGACGACGCGTCCGCCTTCCTCGACGACGAGCAGCCCCTCGGACGCTGTGTCGGCGACGAGTTTCGTCAGGTCGTTTCGGGCGGCGTCGCCCGAGAATCGCAATGCGCCGATCGCGTAGGCCGCGACGAAGAACACGCCCGCGACCGCGAGAAGCGCCAGAAGGCCCGTGATGAGCATGCGCGCCTGATCGCCCCCGACGACGCCCAGCGTCAGGAATGCCGCGGGAAGGGCGAGCGCCAGCAGCGCCAGCAGCCACATGTTGCCGGCCTTCTCGGATCTGTCGATCGCGCTGCGGGGCTTTTCGCTCGTCTGAGCCATGAGAGGGTGACCGCCTTCGGATTGGGTTGTTATGCCTTATAGCGGCGCAGCCGCAAGACGTAACCGATGACTTCGGCCACCGCCTTGTAGTGCTCGACCGGGATTTCCTCGTCTATGTCGACGCTGGCGTGGAGGGCGCGCGCGAGCGGCGGGTTCTCGATGATTGGCACGTCGTGCTCTCCGGCGAGCGCGCGGATGCGCAGGGCGAGGCTGTCGACGCCCTTGGCGACGCAGACGGGCGCCTGCATCCCCGGCTCGAACTTGAGCGCGACAGCGTAGTGGGTCGGGTTCGTGACGATGACCGTCGCCTCGGGGACGGCGGCCATCATGCGGCGGCGGACTCGCTCGATCCGGGTCTGGCGCATCTTCGCCTTCATCTCCGGATTGCCCTCGGTCTGCTTGAATTCGTCGCGCAGCTCCTTGCGGGTCATGCGCTGGCGCCGGTGCCAGGTGAAGCGTTGGTAGAGCAGATCCGCGATCGCCACGAAGAAGAACAGCGCCAGCACGCCCAGCAGCAGCTTCACCGCCGCGCTCTGGACCGCCGCGCCGATGAGCGCCGCGTCCATCTGCGCGACGAGATCGAGCGTGAAGCGCTCGCTCCAGAGGATCGACGAAGCGAGCGCGCCCACGATCAGGATCTTGACGAGCCCCTTCAGGAAGTTGACGAGCGCTTCCTTGCCGAACAGGCGCTTGGCCCCCTGAAGCGGCGAGATGCGCTGGAGCTTGGGCTGCAACGGCTCGACGGTCCAGAGAAGGCGATTCTGGACCGCGCCGCCGGCGAAGCCGGCGATCATCAGGAAGAGGAAGGGCAGGGCGAGCGCCGCGAGAGTCGCCAGCAGCGCCTGACGCGCGATCCGGTAGAAGCCGGCCGCGTCGGCTGGGACCTGATGCGCGTTCATCAGGAAGCCCTTCATGCCGCTCATGAAATCGGTGGCGACGGGCTTTCCGAGGACGAGAATGGCGAGCGCCAGCCCGCCGAGCACGAATAACGTGTTCAGCTCCTGGCTTTTGGGAACGTCCCCTTTGCGGATCGACTCGTCCAGTTTTCGCTGGGTCGGTTCTTCGGTGCGATCCTGTTCCTCGGTCTGTTCGGCCATGCGCTCCCCCTCACAGACCGGCGATTTCGGAGAGGAAGTCGCGCAGGTCGGCCAGGAACACGCCCATCATCACGCCGACGACCGCAAAGAGGATGATCATGCCGATCAGGATCGTCGCCGGCAGGCCGAGGAAGAAGACCGGCATCTGCGGCATCAGCCGCGCCAGGATGCCGAGCCCGAGATTGAAGAGGATCGCGAAGACGATGAAAGGCGCCGAAATCTGCACCGCCAGCTTGAAGCCGCGCGCGGCCGCCTGCACGCCGAGCGCCGCCGCGTCGCCGGGGGAGGGCAGACCTCCCGGCGGCAGAAGCGTGTAGCTCGCCCCGATAGCCGCGATGGCGAGGTGATGCAGGTCGGTTGCGAAGATAAGCGTCACGCCCAGCAGCGTGAGGAAGTTGCCGATCGCCGCCTGCTGGCCGCCCATGGAGGGATCGACCTGCATGGCGAAGCCCAGCCCCGCCTGCTGCGCGACGATGGTGCCCGCCGTCTGGAGCGCGCCGACGACGAGCCGCGTCGCGAGGCCGAGCACGAAGCCGATGAGGATTTCGGAGATCAGGAGCTGGATCAGTCCAGGCCCCTCCTCGCCGAGCGGCAGGGCGGCGCTCGTGGCTGGAAACATCACGAGCGTGAGGAGCAGCGCGAAACCGAGGCGCGCGCGCGCCGACAACGCCTGCTCGCCAATGCCCGGCAGCAGCATCACCAGCGTGCCGACCCGCGCGAAACTGAGCAGGAAAGCGGCCGCGATCTCGGGAATCAGCAGATCCATCGCCCGCGATGTTAACCATAAGCCGATCGCGATGCGCGATGCGCTCGCGAGAAAATCGGGGCGCCCCGGGCGCGCTTGCGCCGGGGCGGGCACGTCAGCCACCGGTCGCGATGCGTTCGGCGATCCGCGCCATGTAGCCGGCCAGCGCGTCGCTCATGAAAGGTAGGAAGAGCAGGAGCGAGGTGAAGACGGCGATGATCTTCGGAACGAAGACCAGCGTCTGCTCCTGGATCTGCGTCAGCGCCTGGACGAGCGAAATCGCGAGGCCCACCCCCAGCGCCACGAGGAGCACCGGCGCGCCGATCTTCAGGAACGTGAAAATCCCGTCGCGCGCGACGTCGAGAACAAGGGCCCCGTTCATGAAACTTCAACTCCGGTCAGATCGGCATGCGCATGATTTCCTCGTAGGCCTGGATGACGCGATCGCGCACGGCCACGAGGGTTTCGATAGCCGCTTCGCTCTCGGCGACGGCGGTGACGACATCGACGACGTCGGCCTTGCCCATCGCCACGGCGGCGGCCTGAGCCTCGGCGGCGCGGCCGCTTTCACGGACGCCGCCGATGGCGGAGCCGAGCATGGCCGAGAAATCGGGAAGGCCGGTATCGCCTTCCGGGCGGCCGAGGCGGCCCGCCTGTCCGGCGTTCTGTCCGATGCCCTGGACGGCGGCGTAGGCGCCGGCGGCGAATGCGTTGGTGGCCATGGCTCAGCCTCCTCAGGCGCGCAGGATTTCGATCGTGCGCGAGATCATGCGGCGGGTGGCGGTGACGAGGTTGAGATTGGCCTCGTAGCTGCGTTGCGCCTCGCGCATGTCCATCTGCTCGATCAGCGAATTGACGTTGGGGAGCTTCACCACGCCCTCCTCGTTGGCCGCCGGATGGGCGGGGTCGTATCGGGTGCGGAAATCGCTCTGGTCCGGGCGGATGCGCCCGAGCGTGACGGTGTGCGCGCCGAGCTCGCGGTCGAAGCTGTTGACGAAGGTCGGCACCTTGCGGCGATAGGGGTCGGCGCCGGGCGTCGCGGCGGTCGAATCCGCGTTGGCTATGTTCTCGGCGATCACGCGCATGCGGCCCGACTGCGCCTTGAGGCCGGAGGCGGCGATGGAGATGGTTCTCATGAGATCCATGTCTCAGGTCCTTTCGCGTCAGCGGCGGCCGATGGCGGTGCGCATCAGCTGCAGGCTTTTCTGGTAGAGCGACGCCGCGAGCTGGAAATCCGACTGGTTGTCGGCCGCGCGCAGCATCTCCTCCTCGAGATTGACGGCGTTGCCGCTCGGCCGGACCTCGAATCGGTTGGCCTCGCGTTCGTCGAGCCCGGCGCGCGCCGTCTGGAGCGAGAGATGCGCTCCGTTGGTGCGCGCCACGGTGAGTGAACCGCCGTCGGCGCGTCCGCGCGCGTCGAAGACCGGCTGCGCCATGTCGTTGGGCCGAAAGTTCGGCGTATCGGAATTCGCGACGTTCTCGGCGATCACCTTCTGGCGCGCCTGATGCCAGTGCATCCGCGTTTTGAGCATCTCGATGAGCGGTAGACCTGCGACGGACACGGACGCTTCTCCTGCTGGCACCCGGCAAAATTTGCCGCGCCTATGGTTAACGCCCGGTTAAGAAGGCCCTTCAAAAGCCGCTTTTCGCGGCTGAAATCCACAGTACAGTTGCGCGGTATCGCATTGAAGGCGATAAAGCGGTTAGTTCCATCGGCTTGCGCGCCGTTTTTGCCCGCAGGCGTCAGATTGCGTGAGTGCGTCTATGCTCGGCTTCGAAGTCTCTCCGGTCGTCCAGTACGTCATAGCTTTTGCGATCATCGCTGCACTGCTCGGTCTTTTCGCGGTAGTGCTCAAACGGATCGGCGGAAGACGCTTCGCGTTGGCCGGGCAGGAGCGGGGCAGGACGCGACAGCCCCGTCTGGGCATCATCGACGTCTACGATCTCGACCGGCAGCGGCAGCTCGTGCTCCTGCGCCGCGACAATGTCGAGCATCTCGTCTTGCTGGGCGGCCCCAACGACCTCGTCGTCGAGACCAACATCGTGCGCGTGGCGCCCGGCCGCCCGGCGATGCCCGCCGCAGCGGCTCTCTCCGATTTCGCGCCCGATCGCGCCGTACAGACGGAAATTCCGTTTGAGCCGGTTCCGACCGCGCCCGTTCCGCCGCCGGAGCCCGCCCCTGCCGCAGCGCCGGTCGCGCCGCCCGTCGCGCCCCCCCCGCGCAGGCCCGAGCCGGCCGCCGCGGCTGCGCCGGTCGCCGAGAAGCCGGCGCGCAGCCTGTTCGGCGTCGGCAAGACGCTGGATAGGGCGCTGGATAAGGCGCCGGAGAAAGCTCCCGACAAGCCGGCGGCTCCCGCATTCCCGCCGCGCTCGCGCGCCACGCCTGTGGCTCCGGGCATGTCTTCCGACACGGCCGCGCCGTTCCCGCCGCGCCGCGCGCCGGATCCCGCGCCGGCCTCGGCTCCAGCGTCCGCCACGTCGCCAGAACCCCGCGCGAACGCATTCGAGCCCGTCGCGGCCGACGCGCGCCCCCCCGAGCCGAAGCAACCTGCGCCGCAGCCCGCTGCAAGCGTGGCCGCCCCCGCGGCGCAGCAGAAGCAAGCGCGCGTCGTAGATGACGCGATCCTCACGGATATGGCCAAACAGCTCGAAGCCGCCTTCCGTCAGCCCGCCGCGTCCGCGCGTCCCGCGCCGCCGGCCGACGCGCCTGCCTACCCTCCGCGTCCCGCCCCACGGCCGGCGGCTCAGCCGACGCGGCAGGAAGTCTCCCGGGCGGAGCCTGATCGCGCGACAGCCGCCGCTTCCGCCCCCGTGGCGACGCCTCCCGAGCCCGCTCCCAAGGTCGAGCAGGTCGACGTTTCGCCGTTCTCGCTCGCCGATATCGAGCCCGACGCAACCGAGATCCCGGTGCCGAAACCGGATGTCGAACCGCCCCAACCGGCTCCGGTGGAGCCCGCGCCGCCGCCTGCGGCCGCCCTCGCACAACCGCCGACTCCCGAGCCCGGGCCCGCGCCCACGCCAGAGGCGAAGGCGGCTCCCGAGCCCGCCCCCGAGCCCGCCCCTGAACCCCCCGCCGAAAAGGCGAAGGTCGACCCGTTCTCCGTCGATGAGATCGAGGCCGAGTTCGCGCGTCTTCTGGGCCGCTCGGTCGAGAAGGACGCGAAAAACTCTTGATAGGCCGCCGGGCGCGACAGCCCGGCGCTTGCGTCGCACGACTCGGCGTCGCACCGTCCCTTGATAGGGAACGGAACGAATCAGCTGCATGGAACCTCACAGGGCGAGTCCTGAGGCGCAGGCCGCGCGCGCGGCGAGAGAACCACTGCGCGCGCGTCTCGCCGCTCTGCGCCTGCCGCTGGCCATTCTCGCCGCGCTCGCAGGCCTCCTCTACGGTCTTCCGGCGCTCGCGCAGACGCTGACGCTCGATCTCGGACCGGAGGGCGGCGTCACGGAGCGGGCGCTCCAGCTCATCGCCCTGATCACTGTGCTCTCGCTGGCGCCGTCTGTCCTCGTGATGGTGACGTCGTTCACGCGCATCGTCGTCGTGCTGTCGCTGCTGCGCTCGGCGATCGGCACGCAGACCGCCCCGCCCAACGGCGTGATCATCGGTTTGGCGCTGTTCCTCACCGCCTTCGTGATGGCCCCGACTTTCCAGGAGGCCTACGAGCAGGGCGTCGCCCCGCTCATCGCCGGAGAGATCACGCAGGAGGAGGCGTTCACGCGCGGTTCGGATCCGTTCCGGATCTTCATGCTGGCGCATGTGCGCGAGAAGGATCTCGAACTGTTTATCGACATGTCCGGCCGCACCGACATCGCCGGCCCCGAGGACGTACCCCTGCACGTGCTGACGCCGGCATTCATGATCTCGGAGCTGCGCCGCGCCTTCGAGATCGGCTTCCTGCTCTTCGTCCCGTTCCTCATCATCGATCTCGTCGTCGCCTCGATCCTGATGTCGGTTGGCATGATGATGCTGCCGCCGATCACGGTTTCGCTGCCTTTCAAGCTCATCTTCTTTGTCCTGGTCGACGGCTGGACGCTGGTGGCGGGCTCGCTCGTGCGCAGCTACGGCTTATAGCCGCGCTGGATCGGGCGGCGCGGCGCGCTAGATTACGCGGTCCGGCCGGACTTATGGAGACGCCCCGATGATCACCCTGACGGTGAACGGCGAGCCCCGCTCGCTCGACGTCGATCCCGAAATGCCGCTCCTGTGGGCCTTGCGCGATCATGCCGGCCTGACGGGGGCGAAATATTCCTGCGGGATCGCCCGGTGCGGCGCCTGCCTCGTCCTCGTCGACGGCGCGGCCATGCCGTCCTGCGTTGTCCGCGTCAGCGACGTCGAGGGCGCGTCGATCACGACGATCGAGGGCGTCGGGGGCGAGATCGCGGAAGCCGTGATCGACGCCTGGACCCGCCACGACGTCGCGCAATGCGGCTATTGCCAGCCGGGGCAGGTGATCCGCGCGATCGACCTTCTCCAGAACAACCGCGCGCCGAGCGACGCCGAGATCGCGGATGCGATGGACCCCAATATCTGCCGGTGCGGAACCTATCAACGCATCGCGAACGCCGTGCGCGACGCCGCCCGGGCTCTGGGCTGAGGAGACGCGCCATGCTGTTTCGACCGATCCCCGCGCTTTCGCGCCGGCGCTTCCTTCAGGGCGGCGCCGCGCTCGGCGGCGCGCTCGTCATCGGCGTCTCCGCGCGGTTCGGGAACCGCGCCATGGCCGCCGAACCCGTCTCGGGGCTCAACCCGCCGGCCGCGCCCAACGCCTTCGTGCGCATCGGCGCCGACGATGTGGTCACCGTGATCGTCAAGCATCTCGACATGGGGCAGGGCATCTCGACGGGGCTCGCGACGATCGTCGCGGATGAACTCGACGCCGATTGGGGGCAGATGGATTTCGCGTTCGCTCCCGCCAACGCCGCGCTCTACAACAATTTCAACTGGGGTCCGGTTCAGGGCACCGGCGGTTCGAGCGGCATCGCGAATTCCTTCACGCAGCTTCGCAAGGCGGGCGCGGCCGCGCGCGCCATGCTCGTTTCCGCCGCCGCGTCGGAATGGGGCGTTCCGGAGGGCGAGGTCACCGTCGAGCGCGGCCGCATCCGGCATGCCGCGAGCGGTCGCGAAAGCGGGTTCGGCGCCTTCGCCGCGCGCGCTGCGGCGCTGCCGGTTCCCGAAAATCCCGTCCTGAAGACGCCCGATCGCTGGAACTACATCGGCAAGACGGCGCCGCGCCTCGACGCGCGCGCCAAGACGACGGGCCGCGCGCTCTATTCCTTCGACGTGCGTCGGCCCGGCATGCTCACCGCAATGGTCGCGCGGCCCCCGCGCTTCGGGGCGCGGCTCGTTCGCTTCGACGACAGGCAGGCGCGCGCCGTCGCCGGCGTCGTCGAGGTGGCCGCGATCCCGACCGGCGTCGCGGTTCTGGCGCGCGACACATGGTCCGCTATGAAAGGCCGCGAGGCGCTCGTCGTCGAATGGGACGAGAGCCGCGCGGAGAAGCGCTCCACGCAGGATATCGAAGCCGATTATCGCGATCTGGCCCGCACGCGCGGCGCGCGCGCCGTCGATCGCGGCGACACGTCGGGCGCGATGCTTCGCGCGGCGCGGCTGATCGAGGCCGAGTACGACTTCCCCTATCTCGCGCATGCCGCGATGGAGCCGATCAGCGGCGTCATCGAAAAGAGCGCCGATGGCGGATACGAGGCCTGGGGCGCGTTCCAGATCCAGACCATCGACCAGGCGACGATCGCCGCGATCATGGGCGTCACGACGGACAAGGTGCGGCTCAACACGCTCGTCGCCGGCGGCTCCTTCGGCCGGCGCGCAACGCCGCAGGCGGACTGGATCGCGGAGGCCGCGCATATCCTCAAGGCGAGCGGCGAGGGCGCGCCGGTCCATCTCGTCTGGACCCGCGAGGACGACATGCGCGCGGGCTATTTCCGCCCGCTCGTGCACCACCGCGTCAGGATCAGCATCGACGAGCGCGGGCGCCCGCTCGCCTGGGAGCAGAGCATCGTCGCGAAGTCGATCCTGATCGGCTCGGTGATGGAATCCTTCATCATCGACGGACTCGATTCCTCGACTTTCGAGGGCGCGGAGAAGCTGCCCTACGACGTCCCGGCCATGCGGCTCGAAGTGCATAACGCCCGCGAGCAGGTCCCCGTGCTCTGGTGGCGCTCGGTCGGTCACAGCCATACCGCCCACGTGATGGAGACGATGATCGACGAACTCGCCGAAATCGCCGGCGAGGATCCGCTCGCCTATCGGCTTTCGCTCATGGACGGCGCGTCGCGCGAGGCCGCCGTCCTGCGCCTCGCCGCCGAGAAGGCTGGCTGGGACGTCGCGCCGCCTCCCGGAATCGGGCGCGGGATCGCCGTTCACCGCTCCTTCGGCAGCGTCGTCGCGATGGTCGCCGAGGTCTCGGTCTCCGAGGAAATCGTCAAGGTCGAGCGCATCGTCGCGGCGGTCGATTGCGGCTTGCCGATCAACCCCGACAACATCCGCTCGCAGGTCGAGGGTTCGGTCGGCTTCGCGCTCGCCACGGTGCTGCGCGAGCGGGTCACCCTCGTTGATGGCGTCGTGCAGGAGACGAATTTCGATACCTACGAGCCCACCCGCTTCTCGGAGATGCCGCTCGTCGAGACGCATATCATGCCATCCGACGCGGAACCGACGGGGATGGGTGAGCCGGCGGTGCCGACGCTCGCGCCCGCGATCGCCAACGCGGTGTTCGCCCTGACGGGGCGGCGGGTGCGCTCGCTGCCCCTCGATCGGCCCGTCGCGAGCGAAGTCTGACGCCCCGTTAACCGTTCGCTAACCATGCGCCCGGCAAAACTTGCCGGGTGATGGTGCGAGGGCGTCGATGAGCGAAACAGCGAGCGTTGCGGGCGAGGCTGGCGGCGGGAATGCGGGCTTTGGCGGCCTGCGCGCCTTGTCGAACTACGCGCGCCGGCCGGATCTCCTGCTTGCCTTCGGCGTCATGGGCATCCTCGTGGTGCTCGTTTTCCCGCTGCCGCCGGTCATGCTCGACCTGCTGCTGGCGGTGTCGATCATCTTCTCCGTCCTGATCCTGATGACGGCGCTCTTCATCGAGGAGCCGCTGGAATTCTCGTCCTTCCCGACAGTGCTGCTCATCGCGACGATGTTGCGGCTCGCGCTCAATCTCGCCTCGACGCGCCTGATCCTGAGCCACGGCCATGAGGGCACGGACGCCGCCGGCTACGTGATCGAGGCCTTCGGCGGCTTCGTGATGGGCGGGAACTTCGTCATCGGCGTAATCGTCTTCGCGATCCTGGTGCTGGTGAACTTCGTCGTCATCACAAAGGGTTCGGGCCGCATCGCGGAAGTCGCCGCCCGCTTCACCCTCGACGCCATGCCCGGCAAGCAGATGGCGATTGACGCCGATCTGTCGGCGGGGCTGATCGACGAGAACGAGGCGCGTCGCCGTCGCACCAAGCTGGAGGACGAGAGCTCCTTCTTCGGTTCTATGGACGGCGCCTCGAAATTCGTGCGCGGCGACGCCATCGCCGGCCTGCTCGTCACCCTCATCAACGTCATCGGCGGCATCATCATCGGCGTCGCGCAGATGGGCCTGACCTTCGGCGAGGCCGCGCAGACCTACACGATGCTGACCGTCGGCGACGGCCTCGTCTCGCAGATCCCGGCGCTGATCGTGTCCACCGCCGCGGGCCTGCTGGTCTCGAAGGCCGGCGTCAAGGGCGCCGCCGACAAGACGCTCGGCAAGCAGCTCGCCCATTATCCCAAGGCGCTCGGCATGTCCGCGATCGTCATGGGCTCGCTCGCGCTCCTGCCGGGCATTCCCTTCCTGCCCTTCATGGGGCTCGCCGTCGGCGCGGGGCTTCTTGCGCGATACGTCGATAAACAGGCCAAGGAGCGAGCGGCCAATCCCGTCGACGCCGAGGGCAAACCCGTCGAGGCGGCCCCGGCCGCGCCGGCGGAGGAGCCGATTTCGGACGTGCTGCGCATCGACGACCTCAAGGTCGAGATCGGCTACGCGCTGCTGCCCCTCGTCAACGGCCCGGAGAACGGCGAGCGCCTCACCGACCAGATCAAGGCCCTGCGCCGCCAGCTCGCCTCCGAGATGGGCTTCGTCATGCCCAGCGTGCGCATCCTCGACAACGTGCAGCTCGAGCCGAACGGCTACGTCATCCGCGTCAAGGAGATCGATTCTGGCGCCGGGTCGATCTTCCCCGGCCAGTTCATGGCGATCGATCCGATGGGCGGGCAGGTCCAGCTTCCCGGCCAGCACATGCTGGAGCCGACCTTCGGCCTGCCGGCGACCTGGATCGACGCGGGTCTTCGCGAGCAGGCGCAGCTTCGCGGCTACACGGTCGTCGACGCCGCCACCGTCCTCTCGACGCATCTCACCGAGGCGATCAAGGCGCATATGCCGGAGCTTTTGACCCATATCGAGGTGCAGAAGCTGCTCGGCGACCTTCCCAAGGAGCATGCCGACCTGCTCAAGGAAATCGTGCCGGGGCAGATCACGACGACGGGCGTCCAGCGCGTGCTCCAGTTGCTGCTTTCCGAGCGCGTCTCGATCCGCGATCTCGGCGCCATCCTCGAGGCGATCTCGGAAGTCGTCGGCTCGGTGAAGAGCCCGCGCGACATCGTCGAGCACGTGCGCATGCGGCTGGGTCGCCAGATCTGCGCGCAGCACGCGGCCCCCGGCGGCCAGCTTCCGATCGTGACGCTCTCGCCGAAATGGGAGCAGGCTTTCATGGAGTCGATCGTGGGGCAGGGCGAGGAGCGCCATCTCGCCATGCAGCCCTCGCGGCTCTCGGAATTCGTCGGCGCGGTGCGCGACGCCTTCGAGGAGGCCGCGCGCCAGGGCGAGATGCCCGTGCTCGTCACCTCGATCCAGGCGCGGCCCTTCGTGCGCTCGATCATCGAGCGCTTCCGCCGCGAGACTGCGGTTCTGAGCCAGGGCGAGATCCATACCCGCGCGCGCCTGCGCACGGTGGGGAGCGTGTGAGCGTGGCCGGCGCGGGGCGCCCGTGCTGACCGAATTCGCCCTCGTCGCCGCCGGCGGCGCGGCGGGAAGCGTCCTGCGCGTCGTCGTCGCGGAGAATGTGACGCGAAGCCGCGCCGCGAATTTTCCCTTCGGCACGCTCGTCGTCAACGTCACCGGCGCGGCGCTGCTCGGGCTGCTCGCTCCGTTTCTCGCGCGCGACGTTCCCGCCGGAATCGCAGGTCTCACGCCCCTGTTCGTCGCGGGGCTGCTCGGCGCCTACACCACGGTCTCGTCCTTCTCGCTCCAGACTTTGCTGTTGATCCGAGAGGGAGGCTGGGGCCGCGCTTGCCTGAATGTCGCGGGCTCCGTCGCGCTCTGTCTGGCGGCGGCGGGCGTGGGTATGGCGCTCGGCGCGGCGCTGGCGGGGGCGATCGCATGAGCGCGGGCGGCGGCGCGATCCTCGCGGTCGTCGCGGCCGGCGGGGCGCTCGGCGCGCTCGCGCGATACGGGCTCGCGATCCTCACGCTGGGCGCGGCGTTTCCGTGGGCGACGCTCCTGGCGAATATCCTGGGATCGTTCCTGATCGGGTGGGCGGGCGCCGCGTTGCTACGCGAGGGCGCGCCACCGAGGCCCCTCGCCACGGCCTTCGTCATGGCCGGGTTCTGCGGCGGTTTCACCACGTTCTCGCTGTTCAGTCTCGAGGCGGTCTCGCTCTGGCGCGATGGCGCGCCGGAACTCGCCGCGCTCTATGTCGCCGTCTCGCTCGTAACATGGCTGCCCGCCTGCGCGGCCGGCTGGCGCTTCGGCGAGGCGCTCCGGTCCTGACGGAGCGTCAAACGCCGCCCGCCGGGGCCTCCCCCAGAATCTCCGCCCGCAACTCTCGCCGCAGCATCTTGCCGACATTCGTTTTCGGCA
>REDO01000168.1 GCA_007693435.1 Salinarimonadaceae bacterium
GTCCCCCTCGGCTTCGCCCTACGGGTCGGCTCGGCGGCTGCCGGATCGTCCGGCCAGGGGTGTTTGGGATAGCGGCCGCGCATCTCGGCGCGTACGTCAGCCCATGATCCGCGCCAGAAGCCCGGCAGGTCGCGGGTGATCTGGATCGGGCGCTGCGCCGGCGAGAGCAGGTTGAGGACGAGCGGGATGCGCCCGCCCGCAAGCGCCGGGTGCCGCGTCAGGCCGAAGAGCTCCTGCACCCGGATCGAAACGGAAGGCTCGTCGCCCGAATAGTCGATCGCGACCTGCGAGCCTGTCGGCGCTTCGAAATGGGTGGGCGCCTCCGCGTCGAGGCGGCGCTGGAGATCCCAGGGCACGAGCGCGCGAAGCGCGTCGAAGACGGTGTCGGCGCCGATGGCGGCAAGGCTCGTGCGGCCGAGGATCATCGGCGCCAGCCAGTCATCGACCGTGCGCGCCAGCGCCTCGTCGGAGAGGTCGGGCCACGGCTCGCCTTCGGCCCGGCGCAGGAAGCTCACCCGCTCGCGCCATTGCGCCGCCGCCTTCGAGAAGGGCAGCGCCTCAATCCCAAGCTTCGCGACGCCACGCGCCAGCGCCCGCGCCGCCGCCTCGTCGGCGGGGACGGGCAACGGCTTTTCGGTGAGGATGATCGCGCCCAGCCGCTCGACGCGCCGCGCCCGCAAGGCGCGGGCGGAAGCGTCGAAGACGGTCTCCTCGACGGTCGCGATCGCGTCGGCGCAGACAGCGCGGATGTCCTCCAGGGCGATCGGCGCTGCGGAAAGAATGCGCGCGGAGGCCGCGGAGCCGGCGATTTCGGCGATGGCGAGGAAGGGCTCGCGGGCGAGCGAATCGTGGGGAGCCAGACTCGCCCCGCGCCCGTTCGCCATGGTGAATTCGCCGCTCGCGCCGCGCGCCTTCGCGATGCGGTCGGGATAGGCGAGCGCGACGACGGGGCCGACGGCGCCGACGGGCCTGCGCCCCTCGCGCCCGCCCGCTCCGCGCGCCCAGCGCCCGGCCATCTCGCGCATCGCCTTCGCGCGCTGGCCGTCCTCGCGCCGGAAGCGCTCGACGCGGGCGCCGAGATCAACAGCGTCGCCGCCAAGCCCCCGCTCGACGAGCACCGCAGCGATATCGGCGGCGAGGCTCGCGTCCTCGCCCGCCTCGCAGACCATGCGCGCGAGGCGCGGCGGCAGCGGCAGGGCGCGAAGCCGCCCGCCGACCGGCGTGAGCCGTCCGTCCGCGTCGAGCGCGCCGAGATCGCGAAGGAGCGCGCGCGCCTGATTCAGCGCCGGGGCGGGAGGCGGATCGAGGAAGCGCAGGCGGGTGGGGTCGGACACGCCCCAGGCGGCGCAGTCGAGAAGCAGCGAGGAGAGATCGGCCGAGAGGATTTCAGGCCGCTGGAAAGCGTCCAGGGCGCCCGAGCCCGCCTCCTCCCAGAGCCGGATGCAGACGCCCGGCTCCGTGCGCCCGGCGCGCCCGCGCCGCTGGTCCGCCGCCGCGCGGGAAACGCGCACGGTTTCGAGCCGGGTGAGGCCGATGTCGGGCTCGTAGCGGGGTTCTCGCGAGAGGCCTGAATCGATGACGACGCGCACGCCCTCTATGGTGAGCGAGGTCTCGGCGATGGAGGTCGCGAGCACCACCTTGCGCCGGCCGGGCGGCGCCGACGCCACGGCGCGGTCCTGCTCGCCGCGCTCCATCGCCCCGTAGAGCGGCGCGATCTCGACCGCCGGATCGGCGACCCGCTCGCGCAGGAGCGTCTCGACGCGGCGGATCTCGCCCTGTCCGGGGAGGAAGACGAGGAGCGAGCCGGCCTCCTCGCGCAGAGCCTGCGACACGTTGTCGGCGATCTCGTCCTCGATGCGCCGGCGGGAATCGCGGCCCGCATAGCGGGTCTCGACGGGGAAGGCGCGGCCTTTAGATTCGATGACCGGCGCTTCGCCCATCAGCGCCGCGACGCGCGCGCCATCGAGGGTCGCCGACATCACGAGGATGCGCAGATCCTCGCGCAGGCCCTCCTGCGCGTCGAGCGCCAGGGCGAGGCCGAAATCGGCGTCGAGGGAGCGCTCGTGGAACTCGTCGAAGAGCACCGCGCCGACGCGCTCCAGCGCGGGATCGTCGAGGATCATGCGCGTGAAGACGCCCTCCGTGACGACCTCGATGCGGGTCTTGGCGGAGATGCTGGAGCCGAGGCGCACGCGCAGACCCACGGTCTCGCCGACCTTCTCGCCCAGCGTCAGCGCCATGCGCGCGGCGGCGGCGCGGGCGGCGAGACGGCGGGGCTCCAAGAGGATGATCTTGCGGCCCGCGAGCCAGTCCGCGTCGAGCAATGCGAGCGGCACGCGCGTCGTCTTGCCGGCGCCGGGAGGAGCGACGAGAACCGCGTTCGGCCCGCGCGCCAGCGCCGCGCGCAGCGCGTCGAGGACGTCGTCAATCGGCAAGGGCGTGTCGAAGGGGGGCACGGGGTGATGGCTCGGGCGATGATTGGGTTGCGGCGCGCGGACATTAGGGCCGGGCCGGAGCCATGCGCAAGGCGCAGGCGGCGGGCGCCGAGGCCTGCGGCCCCGCGTTTGCCGGTTTCCTCGCCCGATCATTCGTGCTAACGGCGCGGCGACCCCACGCCCGCCCTGCAATCCGGATCGAGACCATGCCCACCAACACTAAGCGCGTCTCACGCGCGCTCATTTCCGTTTCCGACAAGACCGGCGTGATCGATTTCGCGCGCAAGCTGCACGAGCGCGGCGTGACGCTCGTCTCGACCGGGGGCACGCACCGCACGCTCGCGGAAGCCGGCCTGCCGGTGATCGAGGTGTCCGAGGTCACGGCCTTCCCGGAGATGATGGACGGCCGCGTGAAGACGCTGCATCCCAAAATCCACGGCGGGCTGCTGGGCGTGCGCTCCAACCCCGAGCATCAGGCCGCCATGTTCGCCCACGGCATCGAGGCGATCGATCTGCTCGTGGTCAATCTCTATCCGTTCGAGGCCACCGTCGCGGCGGGCAGGCCCTACGAGGATTGCGTCGAAAACATCGACATCGGCGGGCCGGCGATGATCCGCGCCGCCGCCAAGAACCATCAGGACGTCACGGTGGTCGTCGACGGCGCCGATTACGAGGCCGTGCTGGCCGATCTCGACGCCCATGACGGCCAGACGACCCTGACGCTTCGCCGCAGGCTGGCGCAGAAGGCCTATGCCCGCACCGCCGCCTACGACGCGGCGATCTCGAACTGGCTCGCGAGCGCGCTCGAAATCGACGCCCCGGCTTTCCGAGCCGTCGGCGGGACGCTCGCGGAGGAGATGCGCTACGGCGAGAACCCGCACCAGAAGGCGGCCTTCTACCGCACCGGCGAGAACCGCCCCGGCGTCTCGACCGCGCGGCAGGTTCAGGGCAAGCAGCTCTCCTTCAACAACATCAACGACACCGACGCCGCTTTCGAGTGCGTGTCCGAATTCGATCCGGCGAAATCGGCGGCGATCGTCATCGTCAAGCACGCCAATCCCTGCGGCGTGGCGGAAGGCGCGAGCCTGCGCGAGGCCTATGAGCGCGCGCTCGCCTGCGACCCGGTCTCCGCCTTCGGCGGCATCGTCGCCATGAACCGCCCGCTCGACGCAGACGCCGCCAAAAAGATCGTCGAGATCTTCACGGAAGTGATCATCGCCCCCGACGCGGACGAAGACGCGATCGCCGTCGTCGCGGGCAAGAAGAACCTGCGCCTGCTGCTCACCGGCGGCCTGTCCGATCCGCGCGCGCCGGGGCTTTCCGTGCGCACGGTCGCCGGCGGGCTCCTCGTGCAGAACCGCGACTCGGCGATCGTTGACGACATGGACCTCAAGGTCGTCACGAAGCGCACGCCGAGCGAACAGGAACTTTCGGACCTGCGTTTCGCCTTCAGCGTCGCCAAGCACGTCAAGTCGAACGCCATCGTCTACGCGAAGGGCGGCGCCACGGTCGGCATCGGCGCAGGCCAGATGAGCCGCGTCGATTCCTCGCGCATCGCCGCGTGGAAGGCGGGCGAGGCGGCGAAGGCGCTGGGGCTGTCCGAGAGCCTCGCCAAAGGCTCGGTCGTGGCGTCGGACGCGTTCTTCCCCTTCGCCGACGGCCTGCTCGCGGCGGCGGAAGCCGGCGCCACGGCGATCATCCAGCCGGGCGGCTCGATGCGCGACGACGAGGTGATCGCCGCCGCCGACGAGGCGGGCCTCGCCATGGTCTTCACCGGCCACCGCCATTTCCGCCACTGATCGGCGCGGCTCGTCCGGAATGAGCGAGATCGAGATCCACGGCTACGCCATCGTCTGCGCCGATGATCGCATCGCCGACGCGCACGGGCGCTTCCCGCGCGCGCTCATGAACGACGCGGACTGGGCTTACTTTCAGGCCGAGCTCGACCGCGCGGCGCTCGTGGTGATCGGACGCGCGAGCCATCTGGCTACGCCCAACGCCCGGGGCCGGCGAAGGCTCGTGATGTCGCGCGAGGCGAACGGGCTGGAGCAGCGCGAGGACGCCTGGTGGTGGTCGCCGGAGCGCGTCCCGTGGGACGAGGTCCGCGCGCGGCTCCTGCCGGATGGCGGGTGCGTCGGCGTGCCCGGCGGGCAGATCGCCTTCGATTACTTCCTTGGCGTCGGATTTACCGCATTCCACCTGTCGCGCGCGCCGCGCGCCCGCCTTCCCGGCGGGCGGGGGCTGTTTGCGGCGGTGGAGCGCGGCGAGAGCGCCGACGCGATCCTGCGCGAAGCGGGGCTCGCGCCGGGCGAGGAGCGCATGATCGACGAAGCGGCGGGCGTGACGCTTCGCGTCTACGCCCGCGCGTGAAGCATCATCCCGCCAAGTGGATGCCGGTTGGCGGACAAAGATGATGCTTCAAACTTGAACCGCCCTTACTTGATGCGTTCGAGGATCGAGACGTAGTTCGCGACCGCCGCGCCGCCCATGTTGAAGATGCCGCCGAGCTTCGCGCCGGGGATCTGGATGCCGCCGGCCTCGCCCGTGAGCTGCATCGCCGTGAGCGCGTGCATGGAGACGCCCGTCGCGCCGATCGGATGGCCCTTGGCCTTGAGCCCGCCGGAGGGATTGACCGGCAGCTTGCCGTCCTTCTGCGTCCAGCCTTCCTTGATCGCGCGCGCCCCCTCGCCCTCGGGCGTGAGGCCCATCGCCTCGTATTCGATCAGCTCGGCGATGGTGAAGCAGTCATGCGTCTCGACGAAGGAGAGGTCGTCGAGGGTGATCCCCGCATCGGCCAGCGCGCTGCGCCAGGCCTCGCCGCAGCCGTCGAACTTGAGAATGTCGCGCTTCGACATCGGCAGGAAATCCTGCTTGTGGGCCATGGCGCGGAAGGCCACCGCGCGGCGCATGGAAAGCCCGGTCTCGACATCGGCGATCACGAGCGCGGCCGCGCCGTCGGAGACGAGCGAACAGTCCGTGCGCTTGAGAGGCCCGGCGACGAAGGGGTTCTTCTCGGATTCCTGGCGGCAGAAATCGAAGCCGAGATCCTTGCGCATCTGCGCGTAGGGGTTGGCGACGCCGTTGGCGTGGTTCTTGGCCGCGATCATGGCGAGCGCGTCGGACTGGTCGCCGTGGCGCTGGAAATACCGTCCCGCAATCTGGCCGAAGACGCCGGCGAAGCCGCCCGCGATCTCGCCGTCCTCGGGCAGATAGGAGGCCTTGAGCAGGTTCTTGCCGATCTCGGGGCCGGGCGTCGTCGTCATCTGCTCGACGCCGACGACGAGCACGATCTTCGCGCGGCGCGCCTCGATGGTCTTGACCGCCTGCTGCACGGCGGCCGAGCCCGTGGCGCAGGCGTTCTCGACGCGCGTCGCCGGCTTGAAGCGCAGGCGGTCGTCGGCCTGCAGGACGAGCGAGGCGGTGAAATCCTGCGCGCTGAAGCCCGCGTTGAAATGGCCGAGCACGATTTCGTCGACGTCGGTCGCTTCGATCCCGGCATGCTCCAGCGCCTCGTGCGTCACGCGCACGATCAGGCTCTCGACGGTCTCGGCGTCCTGCTTCCCGAAGGGCGTATGCGCCCATCCCACGATCGTCGCGGTCATC
>REDO01000131.1 GCA_007693435.1 Salinarimonadaceae bacterium
ACGCAGATGAGCTGGGCCGACGCCCAGCCCGCGCTCACCACCGGCGCCGTCGACGGGCAGGAGAACCCGCTGACGATCTACCGGGTGCTCAACATGCACGAGCTCGGCCAGACCTACGTCACCCAATGGCGCTACCTTGCCGATCCGCTGATCTTCGCGGTGAACCGGGATGTCTGGAACTCGTTCACGGCCGAGGACCAGGAGATCGTGCGTCAGGCCGCCGTGGAAGCCGGCGCGCATGGCGTCGAGGTCGCCCGCACGGGTCTGATGGACGATGACACGAGCCTTGTCGACGAGATCCGCGGCTTCGGCGTCGAGGTGACCACGCTGACGGACGAAGAGCGTCAGGCCTTCGTCGATGCGACGCGTCCGGTCTACGAGGCGTGGCGCGACCGCATCGGCGCGGACTTCGTCCGTCTCGCCGAAGAGTCCATCGCCAACCGCTGATCGGACCCGTAACGGCCTCCAGAACGCCGCGCCCTTCTCGAAAGGGGAAGGGCGCGGCGCTCCCGAATTGCTTGCCCCCGACATGCCGCCTCAGGGAGTCTCCGCAAGATGAGCGATGAACGCGTCCCGGCCCAACCTCTGCACGGCAATGACACGGGAGCCGACCATGTCGTGGTTCCCGTGAAGATCGAGGAGGCGCTCGGCGCCGCCGCGATGGCCGCGATCTGTCTGATCTCCTTCGGCAACGTCGTGGCGCGCTATCTGACGAACATATCCTTCGCCTTCACCGAAGAGTTCTCGGTCTTCCTGCTCGCGTTCATGACCTTCGTCGGCGCTTCGGCGGCCTTCGCGACGAACGAGCATATCCGTATCACCTTTCTCGTCGAGCGCCTGAACCCGACATGGCGCTTCGTGTGCGAAATGATCGCCCTTCTCGCGACGACCGCCATGTTCTCGCTGATCGTCTATTACGGCGGGCGGGTCACCTACGACGAATGGTACTGGCGCGAGACCTCGCCGGGTCTCGGCAATCCGGTCTGGATCTACACGATCTGGCTTCCCCTTCTGTCGGTCGCGATCATCCTGCGCGTGCTGGGACGCGCATGGGCGAAGTCGATCCGTCCGCGCCTGCGCGCCAGTCGCGGCTGAGGAGGCGGGAATGATCGACGCCAACCTCGCCCTGCTCGTATCCTTCCTCGCGCTGATGCTGATCGGAACGCCTATCGCCGTCTCGCTAGGCCTCGCCGCCGCCATCGGCATCGTCATCGGCCTCGACGTCGTGTCGCTCGGAATGATCGGCACCAACACCTATAACGGCATCGCGAAATATCCGCTGATCGCCATCCCGCTCTTCATTCTGACCGGCATGATGTTCGATCGCTCCGGCGTCGCGGCCCGGCTCGTCGGCTTCGCGCAGGCCTGCATCGGGCCGCGCAAGGGCGGGCTGGGTCTCGTCGCCATCCTCGTGTGCATGATCATGGGCGGCATGTCGGGCTCCGGCCCCGCCGACGCCGCAGCCGTCGCGACTGTGATGCTGCCCTCGATGGTCAAGGCCGGCTATCCGCGCGCCTTCACGGCGAGCGTCATCGCGGCCTCCGCCTCGACGGCGATCCTCATTCCGCCTTCGATCGCGCTCATCGTCTACGCCGTGCTCGTGCCGGGCACGGACCTGCGCGCGCTCTTCGCCGCCGGGATGATACCCGGCCTCCTCGTCGGCCTCTCGATCGCCATCCCGACCCTGATCCTCTCGCGCAAATTCGGCTTCGGCGCGCAGGAATCGCCGGACCGGCCGCCTTTCTGGCCGAGTCTCTGGCGCGCGTTCCCGGGCCTGATGGCGCCGGTGATCATCCTCGGCGGCCTGCGCAGCGGCCTGTTCACGCCGACCGAAACGGCTGTCGTCGCGGTGTTCTACGGCCTGTTCGTCGGAACCGTGCTCTACCGCACGATGGGCCTGCGCGACATCTACGAGACGCTCGTCGACAGCGCCAAGATCTCGGGTGTCCTCATGCTCATCATCGCGCTCGCCGGACTCTTCGCCTGGGCCGGCTCAACGATGGGGGCGTTTCGCGCGACGACGCAGGCTCTGCTCGCGGTCAGCGAGAATCCCTGGATCATCCTGGCGCTCATCATGGCCGTGCTCCTGCTCGCCGGCATGCTGCTCGACGGCGTATCGATCTATCTGATCACGCTGCCGCTGCTCGTGCCGATCGCGCAGGCCTTTGAATGGTCCTTCGTATGGTTCGGCGTGGTCATGGCCATGAACATCGCCATCGGACAGGTCTCGCCGCCCATTGCGGTCAACCTCATGGTGACGGCGAAGATCGCCGGGATACCCATCGAGAGCACGTTCCGATGGGTGCTCTGGCTGCTCGCCTCGATGGCGGTCGCGATGGGCCTCGTCATCGCCTTCCCCGAAATCGCGCTCTGGCTTCCCCGGACGCTCGGTTACCGCATCACGTAAGAAAGGCATCAGGCATGACCGTCGCGGATCGCGCGAACGAAATGACGGGCGGCGAGGCGCTGGCCCGGATGCTGGAGGTCCACGGGGCCGGGCCGATCTTCGGCATGGGCGGCTTCCAGCTCCTGCCGTTCTACGACGCCGCGCGGCGTCTGGGCCTGCGCCACATGCTTATCAACGACGAGCGCTGCGGGGCCTTCGCCGCCGACGCCTACGCCAAGGTGAGCGGCCGGGTCGGGCTTTGCGACGCGACTCTCGGGCCGGGCGCGACAAACCTGGTCACGGGGCTCGTCGAGGCGCTGAACGCGGGCAGCCCCCTTGTCGCGATCGTAGGCGACACCCACCGCGCCCATTCGTGGAAGAACATGACGCAGGAATCCCAACAGGCCGACATCCTGCGCCCCGCATGCAAGGAGGTGCTGCGCGTCGAGCGCATCGAGCGCATCCCCGAACTCGTGCGCCGCGCCTTCACGGTGGCGACGACGGGGCGGCCGGGACCGGTCGTGCTCATCGTGCCGGAAGACGTATGCCACGACCAGCACCCGTTCGACGCCGCCGAATTCGACGCCGATCCGCGCTACGAGGCTGCGCCCGCGATCCGCGCGCGGCCCGACGCCGACGACCTCGCCCGCGCCGCCGCGCTTCTGGCGAAAGCCGAGCGCCCGCTCATCCTCGCCGGCGGCGGCGTGCATATCTCGCAAGCCGCGGAGGCGTTGCAGGCCTTCGCGGAGGCCGCGCGCATCCCCGTGGCGCATACGCTGAGCGGGAAGGGCGCCATCGCCTGCTCCTCGCCTCTCTCGGCCGGCCTCTTCGGGCGCTACGACCGCATCGCCAACGGCATGATCGCGGACAGCGATTGCCTGCTCGTGATCGGCTGCAAGCTCGGCGAGATCGCGACGAAGCGCTATACGGTGCCCGAGCCCGGCAAGACGCTCATCCATCTGGATATCGTGGCCGAGGAGATCGGCCGCACCTACCGCCCGACCGTGCCGCTCTGGGGCGACGTGCGGGCCGGAATCGCCGATCTGGCGGGGGCGCTGAAGGCGCTCGGGCCGGCGCCGGCCGCGCGCGAGGCGTGGTGCGCGCAGGTTCCCGAACGCATGGCCGCGTGGCGCGAAACCGCGCGCGAGCGGCTCGAGAGCGAGGAGGTTCCCGTCTCGATGGGCCGCCTTATGGGCGAACTGAACAAGATCCTCGCCGACGACGCGATCCTCATCGCCGATGGCGGGTTCGCGGCCCATTGGGGCGGATTGCTCTACGATTCGAAACGCGCAGGTCGCGGCTTCACGCCCGATCGCGGCTTCGCCTCCATCGGCTACGGCGTGCCCGGCGCCATCGGCGCCTGCCTCGCCGCGCCGGATCGCGACGTGGTGGCGATCACCGGCGACGGCGGCTTCAACATGACGCTCGGCGAGATCGAGACGGCGCGGCGCATGGGGCTCTCGCCGACGATCATCGTCGTCAACAACGCGGCCTCCGGCTACGTCAAGGCGTTGCAGCACCTGATGTACGGGGAGGGGGCCTACCAGTCGAGCGATCTCGCGGAGACGAATTTCGCCAACGCCGCCGAGGCGTTGGGTTGCCGCGGCATCCGCGTCGAGGAGCCGGGCGCGCTCGCCGACGCGATCCGCGCGGCGCTCGCGGAGAATGGCCGCCCGACGATCCTCGACGTCGTGGTGACCCGCGATCCGGGCAAGATGCTGCCCGCCGCCGACAGCCGAGCGGTGAAGATCAAGAAGGGTGATCGTGTCGCCTGATCGAGAACCGTTCCTGGCCGACAGCGTCACCCGGCTCGGCCCCGAAATCGCCGGGTCCGTGCTGGTGACGGGCTCGCACGGGGGCGTCTACGCGGCGTGGCTGGCGCGAAAATCGGGCGCGCGCGCGGCGATCTTCAACGACGCCGGGATCGGCCTCGACCGGGCGGGGATCGGCGGGCTCGACTGGCTCGACGCGCATGCGATGGCGGCTGCGGCCGTCGCCGCCGACAGCGCGGATATCGGCGACGCGCGGGCGATGCTGGCGCTAGGGCGCATTTCGCACGTCAATGCGCGCGCGTTGGCGCTCGGCGTCGCGCCGGGCATGGCCTGCATCGAGGCGGCGAAGCTCCTCGAAGGCGCGGCGACGCCGCGCGGCGAGATCACGCCTGTCGCCGAATCGCGGCGGGTTCTGTCGCCGGAGGGCGCGGCGCGGCGCATCGTGCTTATCGATTCCGCCTCGCTCGTCCTGCCCGAAGACGCCGGCCAGATCGTCGTCACGGGCTCGCACGGGGCCTTGTTCGGCGGCGATCCGATGAACGCGCTCAAGATCGACGCCGCGCTCGCGCTGTTCAACGATGCTGGCGGCGGCGTCGGCGTCACGCGTCTGCCGGCGCTGCAAGCGCGCGGGATCGCCGCCGCGACGGTCGCCGCGATGAGCGCGCGCATCGGCGACGCCGCCTCAACCTACGACGATGGCGTGATCTCGGCCGCGAACGAGGCGGCCGTCGCGCTGGGCGCGCGCATCGGTATGAAGGCGCGCGAATTCGTCAATCTGCTGCGGGTTTGATTGTCGCAAATTTGCAACACGGTTGGCGCTCGCGATTTCGTCATCCCTCCCTGCGCCAAAATGGTCATGATTGCAGCGCGAAGCTCCTTGCAGGTTACTTTTCGTCAGAAGGATAAAATGTCCCGATCCACTCCCTCACTCATCTCCCGTCGCGTCTTTCTCGCGGGAATGCCGCTCACGCTCACGGCCTGCGTTTCCGCCGGCCGGGTTCCCGAGCCCGTCGCCGCGACGAGTTTCGTCGATCCCTTCTACGTCTCGATGTACAGCGCGTTGCCCGATGAGCGCTTTCCGGTTCCCGCCATCGACGTGTCGCAGGTCGATCCGGCCCTCCTGCGTCAGGAAGTCCTGTTCGCTGGCCCCGAAGGACCGGGCGAGCTCGTCGTAGATCCCGCGCGCCGTTTCCTTTTTCTCGTTCGCGAGAACGGCCGGGCTTTGCGATACGGCGTCGGCGTCGGCAAGGAAGGCTTCGATTATCAGGGCGATGCGATCATCGCGCGCAAGGCCGAGTGGCCGCGCTGGACGCCGACCCAGGCGATGGTGCGCCGCGAGCCGGAGCGCTACGGCCCTGTCGCCGGCGGCGTGCCCGGTGGGCTGGACAACCCGCTCGGCGCCCGGGCGCTCTACCTGTACAAGAACGGCCGCGACACGCTCTACCGCATTCACGGCACCAACGAACCGTGGTCGATCGGCGAGTCGCTCTCAAGCGGCTGCATCCGCCTGTTCAATCAGGACATCATCGATTTGCACCGCCGCGTACCGACGGGCACGCGGGTCACGGTCCTCACCCACGGGGCCTCCGATCGTACGGCGCAGACGCTGGTCTGACGATCGCAACTGGGCCCGGCGTAACTGCGCCGGGCGATCTCACGCCGTGGCGAGGGAACTTCTGGCTATGGCGGCCGGGATAGGCGCGACGCGCGAGCGTCCTCCATCCAGCCGCGAGACGTGCACGACGTCGCCGGCGCGCGTGCCGCGCGACCAGCGCGCAAGCGCGTTCGCGAACCATTCCCGCAAGCCGCGCGAGCGACGCGCCAGCCGACCGACGGGAAAGCCCTCCATGCTCGCCACGAAGGCGAACCGATCGACGGCGTCGATCCAGCCTTCGAGGGGAAGATCGCCCGCTTCGAGACAGATGAGCCATTCGCGTCGCGCAACACGGGCGCCCGTGCTCCACGGATCGGCGCCGTCATGCGCGACGACATATTCCGCGCCGGTGGCGTCGGCGATGCTGGCGCTGTCCGGATCGTGCTTCTCGACGATCACAACCGCGTCGGCCACGACGCCCTGCGCGACGCCCGCGACGAGGGCCGAGAGGGTCACGGCCAGCGATTCCGGGCCGTTGCGGGAGAGGATCAGTGCGCTCAACATCTCGTTGACTATATGACGCTACGTCCGGTTTGTCTTGTGTTGCAGCGCAAAAAGTCGAAACGGCGCGCTCAGGAACGATCCCCAAGCGCGCCTTCGCCGTTCCCCGCCGGCTTTTTCGTCAGCCAGCCTTGTCTCAGCCAGCCTTGTCCTTGAGGACGCCGCGGCGGATCTGGTCTTCTTCGATCGACTCGAACAGGGCCTTGAAATTGCCCTCTCCGAAGCCTTCGTCGCCCTTGCGCTGGATGAACTCGAAGAAGATCGGCCCGATCATGGTCTTCGAGAAACGCTGGAGCAGGCATTTGGTGTAGCCGCCCTCGACCACGCCCTCGCCGTCGATGAGGATGCCGTTCTTGCGCAGTCGCTCGAGCGGCTCCTGATGGTTGGGCAAGCGCTTCTCGATGCGCGAATAGTATATTTCATTGGGCGCGGGCATGAAGTCGACGCCGTTCTCGATGAGCGTTTCGATGGAGGCGTACAGATCGGTCGAGCCGAGCGCGACGTGCTGGATGCCCTCGCCCTTGTACTCCTCCAGATATTCCTGGATCTGCCCCGACTCGCCCGCATCCTCGTTGATCGGGATGCGGATTTTGTTGTCGGGGCTCGTCATGGCGCGCGAATGCAGGCCCGTCAGCTTGCCCTCGATATCGAAGTAGCGGATCTGCCGGAAGTTGAAGAGGCGGACGTAGAATTCCGCCCATTCGTTCATGCGGCCGCGATGCACGTTGTGCGTCAGATGGTCGATATAATGCAGCCCGACGCCTGGCGGATGCGGGTCGCGTTCGCCGAGCCATTCGAAATCGACGTCGTAGATCGAGCCCTTCTCGCCGTAGCGGTCGACGAGATAGATCTGCAATCCGCCGATGCCCTCGATCGCGGGAATGTTCAGTTCCATCGGCCCGACCTGCGTGCGCGCCGGCTTCGCGCCGAGTTTCAGCGCGCGCTCGTATGCGTGTTTCGCATCGACGACGCGAAACGCCATGGCCGGAGCGGAAGGGCCGTGTTCGGCGGCGAATTTCGCCGCGAAGCTCTCCGGCTCAGCGTTGAGGATGAAGTTGATGTCGCCCTGCCGATAGAGCGTGACGTTCTTCGAGCGGTGCCGCGCGACGGGCGAAAAGCCCATGCGCTTGAACTTCGCGTCGAGATCGGCGGGATCGGGATGACAGAACTCGACGAATTCGAACCCGTCCGTTCCCATCGGGTTGTCTTCGCTGATCTCGGGCGGCGGGGCGTCGTGGGGAAAGGGTCCCATCATATCCTCCTGCGGGTTGTTTCGGACGCGGCCTAAGCCGCGTCCGGCTGGGTTTCGGGGGCGGCCGTGACGAAGGCCGGATGAGCCGCGCAGGCCGCCGCCACGGCGCGGATTCTCGGATAGGCGTCGAGCGGAATGTCGAAGCGCTTCGCGTTGTAGACCTGCGGCGCGATATAGATGTCCGCCATGGTCGGCTCCGCGCCGAAGGCGAAGGGGGCGGGCGCGATCATCGCCTCAACCGCATTGAAGCCCTCGAGGACCCAGTGGGCGTACCAGGCGCTCTTCGCCTCCTCGGAGACGCCTAGAGAACCTGTGAGATATTTCAGCACCGCGAGGTTGTTCAGCGGATGCACGTCGCAGCCGATCACCGCGCTGACGGCGCGGATCGCGGCGCGGCTTTTCGCGTCGCCCGGCAGGAGGGGAGGTTCGGGATGGGTTTCCTCGAGATATTCGAGGATCGCCGGGGATTGCGCGATGGCGAATCCGTCCGTTTCGAGAAGCGGCACGCGCCCTTGCGGATTGAGCGCGCGATAGGCCGGCGCCGTCTGCTCGCCCTTCAGGAGGTTCACGTAAGTCCGCTCGCAGGCGATCCCCTTCAACGCGAGCGCGATGCGCACGCGATAGGCGGCCGTGGAGCGAAAGTAGCCGTGTAGCCTCACGCCTCTATCTCCATGTCGGGCGCGAGGCTGCGAGCCTGCGCGTCGAGTTTGTCAATCATCGCAAGGAAGAGCCGCCGCTCCTGCGGATCGAGCGCCGTCATCAGCCGCGCCTCGAAGGCGAGCGCCTCGGGAACGATCGAGTCGTAGATCCGGCGGCCCGCATCCGTGAGCCTCAGGTGCTCCTCGCGCATGTCGTGCGCGTTAGGCTCCTTGCGCAGGAGCCCGCGCGCGACGAGCGCCGAGACGGCGCGCGAGACGGTTGATTTATGCATCATGCCATGGCTGGCGATGTCGCGGGCGGTCGCGACGGGGGACTGGCCCAGCGTCGCGATCACGCGCCATTGCGGGATCGTGAGCTCGAACCTCTCCGCATATATGCGCGCGAGCGCGTTCGACGTGCGCGCTGAAAGCGCGACCAGCCGGTAGGGCAGGAAGCGTTCGAGAGTAAGCGCTGGCGCGCTGCTGCTTGCGGGTGTCGGGGCGTCCATGATCTCGCAACGATTTGGTTGACTGTGCAACCAAGTTGCCACAGGATCAGTCTCACGCGCAACCAATTTATACGCCGGCCTCAGCCGGCCATACCATCGCGATCAGGGTGGAGACATGGGTGAAGCGGCGTACGCGTCCCCGCCGGAACGCGGCGGAGACGCGACTTCGGCAGGCCCGCGCTCAGGAGCGGCCTCGGGTGCGTGCCATGAAGTTGTCGAAGGCCAGTTCATTGACGGGCCACCAGAGCAGCGCGTCGTTGCGGTAGTCCTTCATCGACTCGTAGGCGCGTTTGAAGGTCGCGTTTTCGGCCGACATTTCATCGTAGAGTTCGTTGGCCGCCTTCAGCGACGCCTCCATGACCGTTTGCGGGAAATAACGCAGCTCCGCCCCCCCGGCGACGAGACGGCGCAAAGCCGGGGCGTTCACCGCGTCGTATTTCGCCAGCATCCAGTTATTGGCCGCTTCCGCCGCATGGAACAGGATGCTCCGGTAATGCGCGGGCAATTCGTTCCATTTCTCCTCGTTGATGATGGCGTGCAGCATCGCCCCGCCTTCCCAGAAACCGGGCGCGTAGTAGTACCTCGCGACCCGGTGGAGGCCGAGCTTCTCGTCGTCGTAGGGGCCGACGAACTCCACCGCGTCGATCGTTCCGCGCTCCAGCGCCGGGTAGATGTCGGCCGGGGCGATCTGCTGTGGGATGACGCCGAGTTTCTCGAGGACTTGCCCGCCGATCCCGCCGATGCGGAATTTCAGGCCCTGGAGGTCTTCGACGCCCGTAATTTCCCTGCGGAAGAAGCCGCCCATCTGCGCGCCGGAATTGCCGCAGGCCAGCGAGGTGCAGCCCATCCTGCCCAGCACCTCGTTGATGATTTCCTTGCCTCCGGCGAAATGCCACCAGGAATGTTGCTGACGGGCGTTGAGCCCGAAAGGCACGCCGGTTCCGAAGGCCAGCGCCGGCTCGCGGCCATAGTAGAAATATGTCGGCGTATGGCCCGCCTCGATCGTGCCGTTGGACACGGCTTCGAGCACCTGAAGGCCGCCCACGATCTCGCCGGGCCCGAAGACCTGGATCTGGAAGCGGTTGTCGGTCGCGTCGGCGACGTATTTCGCGAAGGTCTCCAACGTGCCGAAAATTGTGTCGAGCGTTTTGGGGAAGCTCGATACCATGCGCCAAGCGACGTCCGGCGCGGATTGCGCGATAGCGGGCGCGGCGAGCGTCGCGCCCGCGGTCGTGCCGGCCGCAGCGAGGCCCGCCGCTTTCAGGAAGTTTCTTCTCTTCAGATTAGTCATTGAACCCACCTCCCCGATACAGGCCGTCGATCGCCTCGTCCCAACGCCGCGAAAGGTAATCCAGCACCATGAAGATTGCATCCCTGAAACACGGCCGCGACGGCAGGCTGGTGGTCGTCTCCAAGGACCTCACTCGTGCGACCGACGCATTCTTCATCGTACCGACGCTGCAGGCCGCGCTCGACGATTGGGACCGCGTCGCGCCGCGCCTCGAGGATCTCGCGGCGCAGTTGGAGACCGGCTCCGTGCCGAGCTTCCGCTTCCATGAACACGATTGCGCCTCGCCATTGCCGCGCGCGTATCAGTGGGCCGACGGTTCGGCCTACGTGAACCACGTCGCCCTCGTGCGGCAGGCGCGCGGGGCCGAAATGCCCGAGAGCTTCTGGACCGAACCGCTGATCTACCAAGGGGGCTCCGACGCCTTCCTCGGGCCGCGCGATCCGGTCCTCATGGCGGATGAGGAATGGGGGATCGATTTCGAGGGGGAGATCGCCGTAATCGTCGACGACGTGCCGATGGGCGCCGATCGCGAGGAAGCGGCGGCCGCGATCCGGCTCGTGATGCTCGTCGACGACGTGTCCCTGCGCGGGCTGATCCCCGGGGAACTCGCCAAGGGGTTCGGGTTCTTCCAGTCGAAGCCCTCCTCGGCCTTCTCGCCGGTCGCCGTGACGCCGGACGAACTCGGCGACGCCTGGGACGGCGGACGGCTCCATCTGCCGCTGCTGTCCAGCGTCAACGGCAAGCTCTTCGGTCATCCGAACGCGGGCGTCGACATGACCTTCGACTTCCCCGAGCTGATCGTCCACGCCGCGAAGACGCGCCCGCTTTCATCCGGCGCGATCATCGGTTCGGGCACGGTCTCGAACCGCGATCCGGACGGCGGCCCCGGCCGGTCGGTCGCCGACGGGGGGCTCGGCTATTCGTGCATCGCCGAGCAGCGCACCGTCGAGACGATCAGGGAGGGAGCGCCGAAAACGCCCTTCCTGCGCTTCGGCGACGTGGTGCGCATCGAGATGAAGGACGCGCGCGGGCGTTCGATTTTCGGGGCGATCGAGCAGGAGGTTCAGCGTTACACGCGTTGATGGGACAGCAGGGCGCCTGAAACACGGCAGGAGAACTCTCCCCGGCGGGAGGGAGTCAAGTTGGCGCTTCCCGATACTCTCCCGGCTACTCGCTCGACAGCCCGAACCGATCCACGACTTCGGGCTGGACGACCTTCGCGTGCAGCGTCAGCAGGATGAGTTGGGCGTCGAGCCCCTCGCCGGCGCCGAGCGCCCGTTCGATCCGGGCCTCGACCCGCTGGATGAGATCGGGCGGGCTCGTGGCCGAGAGCATCGTGGGGCCGAGCATGCAATAGGCCAGCATTTCGGCCGCCGCCGCATAGGCCTGCGGGGCTGGCTCGGCGCCCACCGCGTGGTCCTTGAGCAGGTTGACGACAGTGAGTTTCACGGCTTCGGACACGAGCTTCGGATGCAGGTCCGCGGCCCGCAGGGCCGCGTCGAGCTGCTTGAGGTCGTGCGAGCGTCCGAAGACGCCCATGAAGCCGAACGAGGAGGGTGAACGCGCCATACGCCCGATCTTAAGTCCTCAGGAGCGAACGCGCCATATCCGAGGACAGGGCGGACCAGTGCCGGAAGGCCGCAGTCGCCTCGCGATAGGAGGCGACGATGCGCCCGGCGAGCTCGGAGCTGGCCGCGATCTCGTCCATCAGCGCGTTCGAGGCCTCCTGCGCGGCGCGCATGACGTCGGCGGGGAAGGCCTCCAGCGACACGTTCCCGGTGCGCATGATGGCGTCGAGCGCCGTCGCGTTTTGCGCGTGCGCGTCTGCGAGGCCCATCGTGTGCTCGGCGCGCGCCGATTCGCGCACGATGGTCTTCAGATCGTCCGAGAGGCGCGACCAGGCGCTTTCCGAGATCAGCAGTTCGCTCGCCCCGTTCGGCTTGTTGAAGCCCGGCGCGTAGTAATGCGCCGCGTGCTGGTGCAAGCCGGTTTCGTAGTCGGTTGAGGGCGCGAGGAACTCCACCGCGTCGATCGTGCCGCGATCGAGCGAGGTCACGAGATCGCCTGCCGCGATGCTCATCGGCGTCGCGCCGAGCCGCTCGAACACCTGCGCGCCGATGCCTTGCACCCGGATGCGCAGGCCGCGCAGATCCTCGACGCTTGTGATCCGGCGGCGGAACCAGCCGCCCATGGACGGGCCGGTGTTGCCCGCCATGAAGGCCCGCACGCCATAGGGCGCGTAAAGCTCGTCCCAGAGCGCCTGCCCGTCGCGCAGCTCGATCCAGGCCTGATGCTCGATCGGGCCAAGGCCGAAGGGGACGGTGGTGAAGAAACCGGCGGCCGGATTCTTGCCCTGCCAGTAGAGCGCGGCCGTGTGGCCCATCTCGACGGTTTCGTTCGACACCGCGTCGAGGATGCCGAGCGGCGCCACGATCTCGTTGGCGGCGAACAAATCGACGCGCATCCGTCCGTCGGCCATCGCGTTGATGCGGTCGACGATGCGCTGGGCCGAGACGCCCGGCCCCGCGCGTCCGCGCGGCCAGGACGTCACGAGGCGGAACCAAAGGGGCTCGCCGGTCTGCGCGATCGCGGGAGCGGTGAGGCCGGAGGCGGCTGCGCCGGAGGCTGCCGCGCCACTCAGAAGAAGACGACGTGAAATCATTTTGACCACCATGCGTGAAAGTGATGAACGGGACCGGCGCCATGGCCGATCCGCAACTCGTTGGAAGCTGCGATCGCGGCGCTGACATAGGCTTTTGCAGCCTCGACCGCTTCGCGCAGTCCGAGACCCCGGGCGAGCCCCGCCGCAATCGCCGAGGAGAGCGTGCAGCCGGTGCCGTGGGTGTTCTTCGTGGCGATGCGTGGGCTCGCGAGGCGTTGGACGCCGTCGGCGTCGATCAGGAGATAGACGCTCTCTTAGCCCTCGCCATGGCCGCCTTTTATGAGCACCGCGCGCGGCCCAGTTTCGAGGATGCGCAGACCCTGCGCCAACATCGCCTCCTCGTCGCGCGCCAATGGCTCGTCGAGGATAGCGGCGGCCTCGGGCAGGTTCGGCGTGACGACGAGCGCGCGCGGGATCAGGAGTTCGCGCAACGCCTCCACGGCGTCGCCTGCGAGGAGCCGGTCGCCGGAGGCCGCGACCATCACCGGATCGAGGACGATTTTCGCGACGCCGTGGCGGGCGAGCCCGGCGGTGACGGCCTCGATCATGGGAACCTGCGAGAGCATGCCGATCTTCACCACGTCCACTGCGAGATCGGAGAACACGCTGTCGATCTGTTGCGCGACGAATTCCGGCGGCGCGTCGTGGATCGCCTGCACGCCCCGCGTATTCTGCGCGGTGAGCGCCGTGACGACGCTGGCGCCGTAGACGCCGAGCGCCGAGAACGTCTTGAGATCGGCCTGAATGCCGGCGCCCCCGCCGGAATCCGAACCTGCGATCGTGACTGCGATGGCCGTCATTTCATCCCGTCTCCGTCAGGCGCCGCGCGCGGCGAGCGCGCGGTCGATGGCGTCGCGCAAAATGCGCGCGGCTTTTTCGATGTCGTCATGGCCGAAGATCGCGGAGATGACCGCGACGCCGTCGGCGCCCGCGCCGATGACGGCGGGTATCTCGCGCAAACCGATGCCGGCGATGGCGCCGACGGGCGCGCCCGGCAGCGCCGTTCTGGCGATCGCCTCAATACGCGCCAGCCCGTCGAGGCCGACCGGCGGATCGGGGTTGTCCTTGCTCGTCGTCGCAAAGACGCCGCCGATGCAGCTGTAGTCGATCGGTTGTCCCTCCAGCGCCCGCGCATGGTCCGTCATCTTGAGCGTGAGGCCGATGATGGCGTCGGGGCCGAGCAGGCGGCGCGCGTCCTCGGGCGCGATGTCGTTCTGGCCGAGATGCACGCCGTCCGCCTCCGCGGCGAGCGCCACGTCGATCCGGTCGTTGATCAGGAGCGACGCGCCCGATCCGGCGATGGCGCGCTTGATGGCGCGCGCGTTGGCGACCAGGTCGCGCCCCTCCGATTGCTTGTCGCGATACTGGATCACGGTCGCCCCGCCCGCGACGGCGGCTGCGGCGCATTGCGCGAGATCGCGGCCTCGCGTGTCGCCGGGACCGAGGATGGCGTAGAGGCGGATGTCGACTTGGTTCATGAAATCCTCGCAAGCGAGCGAATGGCGGTCTCGTCGGCGGCGTGGATCGCGTCGAGAAACGCCGGCTGGAAGGTTCCCGGACCCTGCGCTGCGCCCCCGGCGATCTCGCCCGCAATCCCGAGCCGAAGCAGGGCGGCCGTCGCGGCCTCGAAGGGATCGTCCGTCAGCGCGGCGCCGGCGGCGATCAGCGCGGTGCCGGCGCAGCCCATCGCCGTGACCCGGGCCATGAGCGGATGGCCGTTCTCGATGCGAGCGACGCGGGCGCCGTCAGTGATGAAATCGACGGGGCCTGTGAGAGCGACGACGCAGCCCCAGGCGCGGGAGCGGGCCATGACTGTCTCCTCGTCGGCTGGAGCGTCGGCGAGCGCGACGAATTCGGCGGCGTTGCAGCGCAGGATCGCCGGCCCGTCGGCGAGACGCGCGCGCGCCGCGGCGAGGCGGGGAGGGGAGCGGTCCACGAAAACGGGATCGAGCACGAAGGGCCGCCCCGCCGCTTTCGCCGCAGGGATGGCGCGCGCGATGCCTGCGCGCCGCTCGCGGTCGAGCGTGCCGAGATTGACGAGCAGCGCGTCGGCCCGCGTCGTGAAGGCCTCGACCTCCTCCTCGGCGTAGGAGAGAGAAGGCGTTGCGCCCGCCGCGAGCAGAAGATTGGCCGTAAAGACCTGCGCCGCGAAATTCGTGATGGCGTGGACGCGCGGCGCGCGCTCCGCCACGCGCCGCATCAGGTCGATGCAGGCGTCGACTTGCGGATTCGCGAAGATCTGGCCTTGGCGGTGATTCATCTCTCATCCCTCCGCCGGCATGACCCGGATCAGGTTCGATGGGTTGACGCCAAGCGCCTCTCAGCCCGAACGGGCACCCCAAGGAGATTGATTACATGACGGATAATTAGGCGCCGGCGCGGCCGGACGCAAGGGTGATCGGGGGGCGATTATGTCCGGATCGCTTGCGCAGAGCTGCGTGAGACCGACCATGATCGTCGAAAAAATATTTACAAAACTAGAAATGTAGTTATGTTGTCCCCATGAGCACGACGAGCCCGAACGCCCGCGCCCTGGCCGCGCTCGGCCATGACGCCCGCCTGTCGATCTTCCGCCTGTTGGTCCGGGCGGGGGACGAGGGGCTTCGGGTCGGCGATATCGGCGAGCATCTGGCCCTCGCGCCCTCGACGCTCGCCCATCATCTGTCCGCGCTCGTCGATGCGGGACTGGTGGTGCAGGAGAAGCGGGGGCGTGAGGTCTTCAATCGCGTGGATTATCCGCAAATGCGCCGTGTCCTGAACTTTCTGACCTCGGAATGCTGCGCCGGAGTGGGGTTGCAGACATCGGACGCGGCGGCGAACTGAGCCCGCTTTTTTCGGCCCAAAATAACTAGAAATCTGGAGATTTAGTTATGTCGGAAATAGCCCTCTCACGGCCCGGATTGCTGACCTCGCTCAGACATCTGTGGCGCGACCAGCGCGTCTGGCTCGCGTCGGCGCTGCTGCTCGGCGTCCTCGCGCTGTTCGATCCCGCGCAGGCGATCGAAAGCGCCGGCTTCGCCGGAGGCGCGCTCCTGAGGACGGCGCCGTTCCTGATCCTGTCGATCGCCGTCGCCGCTTGGGCCGGGGCGACGGGCGCGGACAACCTGATCGCCCGGGCCTTCACCGGCGCCCCTCTGCTGATGATCGGACTGGCCGCTCTGGCGGGCGGTCTTTCACCCTTCTGCTCATGCGGGGTGATCCCTTTGATCGCGGCCCTGCTCGCGATGGGCATCCCGTTATCCGCCGTCATGGCCTTCTGGTTGGCCTCGCCGCTCATGGACCCGTCGATGTTCGTGCTCACGACCGGCGTTCTGGGGCTCGAATTCGCGGTGGCCAAGACGCTCGCGGCTGTGGGAATAGGCGTGTTCGGCGGCAGCGTGGTCCACCTTCTCGCGCGAGGCGGCGCGCTCTCCGATCCGCTGCGCGAGGGGATCGGAAACGGCGGGTGCGGCGGCGCGAAGGTGCGAGCGCCGAAGCCGGTCGTCTGGTCCTTTTGGCGCGACGCCGAGCGCCGGGGGAAATTCGCGGGCGCGGCCTGGAACACAACATTGTTCCTCGCCAAATGGCTGACCCTCGCCTTCCTGCTCGAAAGCCTCATGCTCGCATGGATTCCCGCCGAGGCCGTCACTGCGACCTTGGGTGGGGCGGGGCTGGCGCCGATCCTGACCGCGACGCTCGTGGGCGTTCCGGCATATCTGAACGGTTACGCCGCCCTGCCTCTGGTCGGCGGGCTGATCGGGCAAGGCATGGCGCCGGGGGCGGGCATGGCGTTCCTGATCGCAGGCGGCGTCACGTCGATCCCGGCTGCGATGGCGGTCTGGGCTCTGGCGCGACCGACGGTCTTCGCGCTCTATGTCGGGCTGTCCCTGTCGGGCGCCTTCACGTCGGGTCTGCTGTTCCAGCTCTGGCAGATATCGTGAACGCCCGGTCGCCGGAAACGGGCGCGGCGACGAGGCGTCGCAGGCGCCCGAGCGGCGGTTCCTGCTCAGGGCGCGAAATAGCGCTCCAGAACGCCCCTGTAGATCGCCGTCAGGCGCTCGAGATCGGCGAGCGGGACGCGCTCGTCGATCTTGTGCATCGTCTGGCCGACGAGGCCGAATTCGACCACGGGGCAGGCGCTCTTGATGAAGCGGGCGTCCGACGTCCCGCCCGTCGTCGATAGCGCCGGGCGAAGACCCGTCTCGGCCTCGACGGCGTCGCGAACGAGCTCCACGAAATCGTCCGGCTGCGTCAGAAAGGCGGGGGAGTTCGTCGGATCGAAGGCGAGTTCGAACTCGACCTCCTCGCCAGCGGCGGCGGCGAGCCGCCTTCGGATCTCGTCACCGAGCGTCTGAGGCGTCCAGATGTCGTTGAAGCGGATGTTGAAGACCGCCCGGGCCCTGCCCGGAACGACGTTCGTCGCCGTGTTGCCGACGTCGACGCCGGTGATTTCGAGGTTCGAGGGGTCGAAATGCTCCGTGCCCCCGTCGAGCGGTTCGGCCTTGAGCGCGGTGAGGAGGCGCAGCATCCCGTCGATCGGATTGCGGGCGAGGTGGGGATAGCCCACATGCCCCTGAACGCCCTCGACGGTCAGTCGGCCCGTCAACGAGCCGCGACGGCCGATCTTGATCATCTCGCCGAGGCGCTCGGGATTGGTCGGCTCGCCGAGGAGGCAATGGTCGAAGGTTTCACCCCGCGCCTGCGCCCATTCGAGCAGCTTCACCGTGCCGTTGATCGCCGGGCCTTCCTCGTCGCCGGTGATGAGAAAGCCGATGGAGCCTTTGAAGTCCGGGCGCTCGCGGATGAAGGCGAGGACCGCAGCGATCTTGGCCGCGATCGCGCCCTTCATGTCGACGGCGCCGCGCCCGTAGAGTTCGTCGCCGACGATCTCCGCCGCGAAGGGCGGACGCCGCCACGAAGCCTCGTCGCCCGGCGGCGTCACGTCCGTATGGCCGGCGAAGAGCAGGAGGGGGCTCTTCGTGCCGTAGCGCGCGTAGAGATTGGCGACGTCGGGCGTGCCTTCCTCCGAGAAAACCCGCCGGCTGACGGCGAAGCCCGCCGCCTTGAGAGCGTCGGCGACGACGTCCAGCGCGCCGTTGTCCTCGGGCGTGACGGAGGGGGCGCGGATGAGCGCCTGCGCAAGCTCGAGGGCGGAGGGCTGGGACATCGTCATGCTCCGCTCAGTCGCGCAGAATCTCGTTGATGCTCGTCTTCGAGCGGGTCTGCGCGTCGACCCGTTTGACGATCACCGCGCAGTAGAGCGAGGGGCCGGGCGAGCCGTCGGGCAGGGGCTTGCCGGGAAGCGCGCCCGGAACCACGACGGAATAGGGCGGAACCTTGCCCCGGAAGACCTCGCCCGTCTCGCGATCGATGATCTTCGTCGAGCCGCTGATGAACACGCCCATCGAGAGCACGGAGCCCTGTCCGACGACAACGCCCTCGACGACTTCGGAGCGGGCGCCGATGAAGCAGTCGTCCTCGATGATGGTCGGGTTGGCCTGCAGGGGCTCCAGCACGCCGCCGATGCCTACGCCCCCCGAGAGGTGCACGTTCTTGCCGATCTGCGCGCAGGAGCCGACCGTCGCCCAGGTGTCGACCATCGTGCCCGAATCGACATAGGCGCCGAGATTGACGAAGGACGGCATCAGCACGACGCCCGGCGCGATATGGGCGCCGCGCCGCACGACGCAGTTCGGCACCGCGCGAAAGCCGGCGTCCTTGAAGCGCGCGGCGTCCCAGGCGTCGAACTTCGACGCCACCTTGTCCCACCACACCGACTGGCCGGGGCCGCCGGGAATGATCTCCATGTCGGCGAGGCGGAAGGAGAGGAGCACGGCCTTCTTGAGCCACTGATGGACGACCCATTCGCCCTCCACCTTTTCCGCGACGCGCGCCTCGCCCGCATCGAGCATGGCGAGCGCCGCCTCGACTGCTTCGCGCACCGCGCCTTTCGTGGCGGCGGAGACGGAGGCGCGATCCTCCCAGGCGGCGTCGATGGCGGCGGCGAGATCGGTGTGGGACATGGGGTTGTCGCTCCGGAATGTCAGATCGTTCCGGGCTGATTAGCAACATGGCGCGGCTTTGGGTAGAGCGCAGCGCGCCGGCCGGGCGATTTGGAGGCTCCGGAGAATTTCGCCGCTTGACCGGCCCTGGCGGCTGCGATACTTTCCGCGCAACTTTCGTGAAGAGAACCGCGACCCATGCGCACGCTTATTGTCGTAATTCGAACGCCATCGACGGAGCGGGCATAGCCCGCACGATCCGGCGATGGCGCGCAGGCCCCCGACGGGGCCTTTTTTATTGGCCGAACCACTTTTTGACGGTTCGGAGACATAGCGAAACGCGAACACGACGGACCGAGCCGGTCCGCAAGGCACGAGCGAAGGAAGCCAGCCATGAGCGAGATGATGACCGGAGCCGACATGGTCGTCCGCGCCCTGCAGGACCAGGGCGTCGAGCATTTGTTCGGATATCCCGGCGGGGCCGTGCTTCCGATCTATGACGCGCTTTTCCATCAAAACAGCGTGCAGCACATCCTCGTGCGGCATGAGCAGGGCGCGGTTCACGCGGCCGAGGGCTACGCGCGCTCCACCGGCAAGGTCGGCGTCGTGCTCGTGACGTCGGGCCCCGGGGCCACGAACGCCGTGACGGGCCTCACGGACGCGATGATGGATTCGATCCCGATCGTCTGCATCACCGGCCAGGTGCCGACGCATCTGATCGGCTCGGACGCGTTCCAGGAATGCGACACGGTCGGCATCACGCGCCACTGCACGAAGCACAATTACCTCGTGAAGGACATCGCCGACCTGCCGCGCATCCTGCATGAGGCCTTCTACGTCGCCGCCAACGGCCGCCCGGGCCCGGTCGTGATCGACCTGCCCAAGGACATCCAGTTCCAGACGGGCCTCTACGCGCGCCCCACGAGCAGCCAGCACAAGACCTACCGCCCCACCGTCAAGGGCGACCTCGACCAGATTCGCAAGGCCGTCGAGATGATCGGCGCGGCCAGGCGCCCCATCTTCTACACGGGCGGCGGCGTCATCAATTCGGGTCCGCACGCGGCCGAGCTGCTGCGCGAAATGGTGCGCCTCACGGGCTACCCGATCACCTCGACCCTGATGGGGCTCGGAGCCTACCCGGCCTCGGACAGGCAGTTCCTCGGAATGCTCGGCATGCACGGCACCTACGAGGCGAACCTCGCGATGCATGATTGCGATCTGATGATCTGCGTCGGGGCCCGGTTCGACGACCGCATCACCGGCCGGATCGACGCCTTTTCGCCGAACTCGCACAAGATCCACATCGATATCGATCCGTCCTCGATCAACAAGAACGTCAAGGTCGATGTCGGCATCGTCGGCGATTGCGGGCATGTGCTCGAGGACATGGTGCGCCTCTTCCGCACCACGTCGCCGCAGATCGACAAGCCGGCGCTGAAGGAGTGGTGGGCGCAGATCGAGCGCTGGCGCTCGCGCAAGTGCCTCGCCTATCGGCCCTCGAGCGAGGTCATCAAGCCGCAATACGCCGTCGAGCGCCTGTTCGCGGCGACGAAGGCTCCGGTCAACAGGGGGCGCGAAACCTACATCACGACCGAGGTCGGCCAGCACCAGATGTGGGCGGCCCAGTATTTCGGCTTCGAGGAGCCCAATCACTGGATGACGTCGGGAGGGCTCGGCACCATGGGCTACGGCCTGCCGGCCGCGATCGGCGTGCAACTCGCCCATCGTGACGCGCTGGTCGTGGACATCGCCGGCGAAGCCTCGATCCTCATGAACATCCAGGAGATGTCGACGGCCGTGCAGTACCGCGCGCCGGTCAAGATCTTCATTCTCAACAACGAGTATATGGGCATGGTCCGCCAGTGGCAGGAGCTGCTGCACGGCGGGCGCTATTCGCAGAGCTATTCGGAATCGCTGCCCGATTTCGTGAAGCTCGCCGAAGCCTACGGCGCGGTTGGCATGCGCTGCGACAAGCCGGACGATCTCGACGCGGCCATCGCCGAAATGATCGCGGTCGACCGGCCCGTGATCTTCGATTGCGTCGTCGATAAGTCGGAGAACTGCTTCCCGATGATCCCCTCGGGCAAGGCGCATAACGAGATGATCCTCAACGAGTATCTCTCCGAGGACGCGCAGGACATCGGGTCGATCATTGACGAGAAGGGCAAGATGCTCGTCTGATGACGGCCGGCTACGGCGCGCGCAGCGAAAGGCCCGACACATGACGACGCTGGTCATCGCCAACAAGTGTTACTCCTCGTGGTCGCTGCGGCCATGGATCCTCATGCGCCATCACGGGATCGTCTTCGTCGAGATGCTTATCCCGCTCGGCTTGCCGGATACGCGCGAGCGCATCCTGCTGCTCTCGCCATCCGGCAAGGTTCCCGCTCTCATCGAGGACGGCGTCGCGGTCTGGGAATCGCTCGCGATCATGGAGACATTGGCGGAGCGCCGGCCCGATCTTCCGATCTGGCCGCGTGATCCCGCCGCGCGGGCGCATGCGCGTTCGATCGCCGCCGAGATGCATGCCGGTTTCGGGGCTCTGCGCAACGTGCTGCCGATGAATCTCGGCAAGCGCTACGCGCATCGCGACCGGGGCGAGAAGCTCGCGGCGGACGTCGCGCGCGTCATCGCCCTCTGGAAGGACACCCGCGCGCGTTTCGGCGCAGACGGGCCGTTCCTTTTCGGGGCCGACTTCACGGCGGCGGACGCCATGTACGCGCCCGTCGTGACGCGGCTCGACACTTACGACTGGCCGGTCGACGGGGCGACGCGCGCCTATATGGACGCGATTCTCACGCTGCCGGCCTTCAAGGAATGGCTTTCGGCGGCGTTGCGCGAGACGTGGATCGTGGCCGAAGACGAAATTGACGAAGAGGCGATCGCGAACTTTCGCGGCGCCGGGGCTTAAGGCGGAAAAAGAATGAACAGTCAGACGCATTATCCGGCGCAGACCGTGTCGCAGGCCGTGCACCGGCACACCCTCGCCATCATAGTCGACAACGAGCCGGGCGTGCTCGCGCGCATCGCGGGCCTGTTCTCGGGGCGCGGCTACAACATCGAGAGCCTGACCGTCTCCGAGACGGAGCACGAGAAGCACATCTCGCGCATCACGATCGTGACGGCGGGCACGACGAACGTGATCGAGCAGATCAAGTTCCACCTCCTGCGGCTCGTGCCCGTGCACCGGGTCGACGACCTGACCGTGAACGGCGAGGCGGTCGAGCGTGAATTATGCATGGTGAAGGTCGTCGGCAAAGGCGATCACCGCGTCGAAGCGATGCGGCTCGCCGCCGCCTTCGGCGCCCGCACGCTCGACGCGACGCTCGAATCCTTCATTTTCGAACTGACCGGCGCAAGCGACGAGATCGAGCGCTTCATCAAGCTCATGACCGTCGTCGGGCTGACCGAAGTCGCCCGCACCGGGATCGCCGCCATGAGCCGGGGTTCCGAGTCGCTGTGAGCGACGTCCAGCTGAAACGTTTTCGGGCCGCGCCTTTCGGGCGCGGCCCTTTTCGTTCGTCGGAGAAAGGGGAGGCGGCTCCGGAAGGGAAGCCGGAGCCGCCGGGATGCGAGGCCGAGGGCGAGAGGGGAGCGTGCCCTGGAGACGGCCTCGCGGGGAGCCTTTTTCGAAGGCGGCCGGTTGGCGCGCCCTCAGAACGGAAGCAGGATGTCCATCACCTGCTGGCCGTAGCGGGGCTGCTGCACGTCCGTGATCTGGCCGCGTCCGCCGTAGGAGATCCGGGCCTGCGCGATCTTGGTCGAGTCGATCGTGTTGTCGGCCTCGATATCCTCGGGGCGCACGACGCCCGCGACGATCAATTCCCGCACCTCGAAATTCACGCGGATCTCCTGCTTGCCCTCGATCACCATGTTGCCGTTTGGCAGCACCTGGGTGACCACGGCGGCGACGTTCGTCGCGAGCTGTTCGGAGCGCCGCGTCGAACCCGCCCCCTGGCTCGACGAGTTCGAGCCGATCCCGACAAGCGCGTCCGCCTGCACTTCCTCCGGGAAGACCTGGCCGAGCTTGGTTTCGAAGCCGAACATGCTGTCTGCCGAGAGGTTCTCGCCGTTCGCGCGCGAGCGGCGGGTCTGGTTGTCAAACTGGGCGCGGTCGGTGACCCGCACCCTGACCGTCACGAGATCGCCGATGCGGGCGGCGCGCTGGTCCTTGAAGAAGGCGCGCGAACCCTGTCGCCACAGCGAGTTCGAGGCGAAGGCGGCGGGCTCGATGTCCGGCATCGGCATGCGCACGGGCTTGTAGCCGGGCAGGGCGGTCGGGTCCTCGATCGCGGAGAGCGGAGGCGCGCGGCCGACATTGGCGAGCCGGTCCGCCGTCGAACAGGCGCCCAGCGCGAGCGCGAGGCCGAGGACGGCGAAGGGCTTCATGGAGCGGGAGGCGGGCATCTTGTTTCTCACTTCTTCCTGCTCGGGATTACTGGATGCGACGGGCGCTGGAGGCGATCGGCCCCAGGGCCGGGCCTTCGACGACGACCTGCCCGGGGGCGACGATCGTAGCCTGCAGCACGCGGTTGCTCTGGATGTTGGAGACCGGAATGATGTCGCCCCGAGCGCCGGCCTCGCGGGCCACGCCACGCGTCGTCAGGGTGAGGTTGCGGGTGCGGTAGACGATCATGACGTTCTCGTTGCGGCCCACGAGCTGCGGGCGGACGAGATCGCCGGAGCGAAGCGCCGCGCCGGCGGAAAGCGCGCGGCGAGCCACGACTTCGCGCAGGTCGAGCCCGTCGAGCCGCGCATCCTGCGGGACGGAGCCGCGCGGACGGCGTTCGATCGTCACATCGCTCTGGCCGACGACCTCGCCGCGTTCGATCGGGCGGTTGAGGATCGCGATCTCGACCGTTTCGAGCACGCTCGCCGAAACCATGGCCTGCGCCCGGCGGCGGTTGGCGTCGGGGCCGACATAGACCATCGCGGAGAGCCTGCGGCTTGTCGTGTCGAGGCGCATGTCCACGACGGCGACGGCCTCCGTGACGTCGGGAGCGACGACGAGCGTGGGCGCCTCGCCGTCGAAGCGCAGCGAGAGCGTTTCGGGCGCAACGGCGAGTCGGCTCGCGGCCTCGACCGTAAGTGCCTCGACGATCTCGTCGCGGGAAATGAATCTGGCGGCGCGCACGACGTTGACGTGGCGCCGGCCATAGGTTTCAAGTTCGCCGAAGCCGAGGGACTCGGCCGCCGCTTCGATCCGGGCGGTCTGGATGGTGCCGGTTTCGCCGAGACCCGGCGCGCGGAAGACCGGGATCGTGGCGACGTCTTCCGGCGCGCCCGCGACGAGGTCGCCGAAGGTGACGATATCGCTGCGAACCGTGACGTCGCCGCGCAACTGCGGGCGTTCGCCGGCGTTGGCCGGAGCGGCGAAGAGCGCGGCGCCGAGGGCGACGGCGAGGCCGATGACGAGCGCCGCCGCGCGCAGGATGGCGACGGAGCCGATGCGGCCGCGGCGATTGGAGCCGAGCGTCTGGGCGTGGAGATCGAGGCTCATGTCGCGTTACCCCCGGAACATCTGGTTGGCCGCCGTCAGCATCTGGTCGGCTGCGCTGATGACCTTGGAATTCATCTCGTAGGCGCGCTGCGCCGCGATCAGCGAAGAGATCTCGGTCACGGCGTTGACGTTGGCCTCTTCTAGGAAGCCCTGCTGGAGAGAGCCGAAGCCTTCCTCGCCCGGCTGCCCCTCGATCGCCGCGCCGGAGGCCGCCGATTCGAGGAACAGGTTGTCGCCGATGGATTCGAGGCCGGTCTTGTTGATGAAGCGGGCGAGTTGAAGCCTGCCGACTTCCTGAGGTTCGGCTTCATTGCCGACGATCACCTGCACGCCGCCCTGATTGCTGATCGAGACGCTGCGTGCGCCCGCCGGAATCTGGATGCCGGGATCGACCAGATAGCCGTCCTTGGTGACGATCTGGCCCTCGGAGTCGAGGTCGAAGCCGCCGTCGCGGGTATAGGCGGTGCGCCCGTCCGGCATCTGGATGCGAAAGAAGCCCTCGCCGCGAATGGCGATGTCGAATTCCTTCTCGGTGGGCGTGATGCTGCCCTGGGACATGGCGCGCGCGGTCGAGACGGTCTTGACGCCCGTGCCGATCTCGACGCCCGAGGGCGCCCGGGTGCCCTGCTCCGAGGTTCCCGAGCCGGTGCGGCGCAGATCCTGATAGAGAAGATCCTGAAAATGCACCTGCTGGCGTTTGAAGCCGGTCGTGCGCATGTTGGCGATATTGTTGGAGATGACCTGGACGTTCATCTCCTGGGCCGCCATTCCGGTCGCTGCGGTGTAGAGGGCGCGCATGGCGTGTTCTCCTTATCCGTCAGACCGCCTCGCCGAGGCGCTGGATCGTCGTCCGCTGCATCTCGGCAAGGCGCTGTAGGGTGTTGGCGACGCTCGTATAGGCGCGGCTCACATCCATGAGGCGCGTCATCTCAAGGACCGCGTTGACGTTCGAGCGCTCGATCATCCCGCTTTGAACGCGGGTGGTGTCGAAGGCGGGTATGGGAGCCTCGTCGCTGGCGAAGACGTTGGCGCCCTCGTTGCGCAGGGCCTGCGCGTTCTCGAACCGAGCGAGGCGCAGCCGTCCGCGATCGCCCTGGTCGGAGGAGATCGTTCCGTCGGCGGCGATCGTCACGCCGTTTTCCTCGGGGTCGAGGACGATCGGCCCGCCGTCGCCGAGCACCGGCCACCCGTCGCTCGTGACCAGACGGCCCTCATTGTCGAGCTGGAGGGAGCCGTTGCGGGTGTAGCGCTCGCCGCCGGGCGTATCCACGACGAGAAAGCCGTCGCCCCGAAGCGCCACGTCGAGCGGGTTGCCCGTCTGCTGCATCGCGCCGGCGCTCAGGTCGAGCGGCGTTCCCGCGTCGATCACGTAGGAGATGCGACGATCCGGCCGAGGGAATTCCTCGGCGCTCGCGCGCTCCATGAGATATTCGCGAAACAGCGAGGAACGCGCCTTGAAGCCGTTCGTCGATACGTTGGCCATGTTGTTGGCGATGACGTCCAGCTCACGCGCCAGCGCCACCTGCCGAGACAGGCCGATGAGAAGCGTGTTCTCCATCAGAGCCGCTCCAGTTCCCTTTATCCCCGCCGGAACCTCGGCGCTCCCCAGCGCGGTTCCGACGCCCTCCCCGTCGCAGGAGGCGTGCCAAACATGGTTAATCGTGAAAAACGCATATTTTTCAAAGATCTGGCGTATCAGGCGCCGCGCATCCGGGGGCGCCGGGTTCGCCGGGCGGCAGAAACGCGCCGGCAGAATTTGCCCACCTTAACGGGGCGTTAACCGTAACGCGTGATCATGCGACGGGTGAACGAAACCTTGGCGCGGACCCGGGAAGAGCGCGTTCGATGGCGAAGAATCAGGACGAAGAAGACCAGACCGAAGACGAAGGCGCTGCTGAAAACGCCGGCGCGGGCAAGAAGAAGCGGCTCGTGACCTTCGCGGCGGCCGGCGCGCTAGCATTGCTGCTCGCGGGCGGCGGCGGGTATTTTTTCCTCGCCGGCGGCGATTCTTCCGAATCGGATGCCGAAGCGGCGAAACCGGTCGTGTTCGTCGATATGCGCGAGATGATCGTCAACCTCGCCTTCGAGCCTCCGCAGGAGCGTCCCCGCTTTCTGAAATTCCGCGTGTCGCTGGAGCTGGACGACCCGCGCGCGGTCGCGGCGATCGAGCCGCTGATGCCGCGCATCGAGGACGCCTTCCAGGTGTACCTGCGTGAATTGCGCCCCAGCGAACTCGACGGCTCCGCCGGCGTGCACCGTCTGCGCGAGGAGCTTTTGCGACGGGTCAATATTGCGGTCCATCCGGCCAAGGTGAACGCGCTGCTCTTCCAGGAAGTCGTGGTTCAGTGAGGAGCATGGGCCGTGGCTGACGATCCGGAAAACCCGCAGGAAGAAGCCCTCGACGACGACTGGGCCGCAGCTCTGGCCGAGCAGGGCGCGAGCGACCCCGCGCTCGCCGACGAATGGGGCGCGGCGCTCGCCGAGCAGGGCTCCGCCGCCGCCGTGAGCGACATGGCCGCCGAATGGGCGACCATGATCGACGAGAGCACGGACGACGACAGCCCGGACATGGCCGGCGCCGACCGTATCCTCAACCAGAGCGAAATCGACCAGCTGCTCGGCTTCTCGCTGCACGAGCTGTCCGCGTCGGGCGCGGGCGGCATCAAGGCCATCGTCGATTCGGGCGTCGTCTCCTACGAACGCCTGCCCATGCTCGAAATCATCTTCGACAGGATGGTCCGCCTCCTGTCGACGAGCCTGCGCAACTTCTTCCAGGACAACGTCGAGGTGACGCTCGACAACATCCGCTCCGTGCGCTTCGGCGACTATCTCAACTCGATTCCGCTGCCCGTGCAGCTCGCGGTGTTCCGATGCGACGGCTGGGAGAATTCCGGCCTCGTCACCATCGAGTCGAACCTCGCATATTCCACGCTGGACCTGCTTCTCGGCGGCAAACGCGGCAGCCAGGACACGCGCCTTGACGGTCGACCCTTCACCACGATCGAGATGCAGCTCGTCAAGCGCATGGTCGAAATCGTGCTGGGCGATCTTCAGGTCTCCTTCGCCCCGCTCTCGCAGGTGGACTTCGTCGTCGACCGGATCGAAACCAACCCGCGCTTCGCCACGATCACCCGGCCCGCCAATGCGGGAATCCTGATCGATCTGAAACTGGACATGGAAGGGCGCGGCGGCGTCCTCCAGATCATGTTCCCCTACGCGACGATCGAGCCGATCCGCGACCTGCTGCTCCAGAGCTTCATGGGCGAGAAGCTCGGGCGCGATTCCGTCTGGGAAGGTCATCTCGCGACCGAGATCTGGCAATCGGATTTCGAGGTGAAGGCGGTCCTGCACGAGATGCGGGTGCCGCTCAAGAAGATCGTCGGCCTCGAGGTCGGGGACACGCTCGTCTTCGACGTCAGGCCCAGCGATCTGGTCACGCTCCAATGCGGCGAATGGCGATTGACGCAGGGGCGCGTCGGGCGCGTCGAGGACAAGATCGCGGTGAAGATCGCGCGGCCGATGCGGCGCGCGCGCACGACGCTCGCCGCCTTCGAGGCGAGCGCCAAAAATCAGAGTGAGGCGTAACGGGATGGGTTCGATGCTGATGCTCTTCGCCGATATTCTCGTCGCCGTCCTGCTCGTGGCCACCGTCGTCACCTGCGTGCGCCTGAGCCGCCGCATCACCCGGCTTCAGACGGACGAGGCCTCGATGCGCAAGACGATCGTGGAGCTCGTCGTCGCAACCGACAATGCCGAGCGTGCGATCGCCGGCCTGCGCGCCACGCTCGGCGAATGCGAGAAGACGCTCGCAGACCGGCTGCGCACCGCCGAGCGCTACGCCGCCGATCTCGCCGAACAGGTCGAAGCGGGCGAGAACGTGATGTCGCGGATGATGACCATCGTCGATTCGTCGCAGGCCGCAAAGCGCGCCGGAAGCGCTCCTGCGCCGGCTCCGGAACCCGCCCCCGCTCCCGCGCCAGCACATCGCGAGCAGTCGGCGCTTGAGCCTGCGCATTTTCGCCTCATGAGCGACCGGATCAGCGACGCGGCCGAGCTCCTTGCGCAACGCGCCATGCGTCGCGTCGGCGGGCGGGAAGGCGGCGCATGAAGACCCGCTTTCGCCTGATCGACGCCGTCGTGCTCGCCGCCGTCGCTTTGCTGGCGCTGAAGGGTCTCGATTACCTTCGCCGCGATCAGGGCGCGCCGGTTCAGGCGCAGACTCTGCCGACGCCTCAGGCGCGGCCTTCGCCCGTGCGGGCGGTCGACGACCTGCCGGCCTTCGGGCGCGCCCTGTCCTATGCGCATTCCGACGCGCGCGGAGCCGAGATCGTCGCGACGGGATCGACGGAGACCGCCCCCGCTGCTGCGGATGCGCCTCCGGCGGATGCGCTCGCCCCACGGGAAACCTCCCGCTCTCCGGCGGAGCAGGCGATCCTCGAACGGCTGGAGGACCGCCGTCAGAACATCCAGCAGCGCGACAAGGATCTGGAATTGCGCGAGCGGCTTCTGGAGCAGGCCGAACAGCGGCTCGAGGCGCGCCTGCGCTCAGCGCGGGAGCAGGAAGGCGCAGCCGCTCCAGCCGATATCGAGGAGCAGCGCAGGGCCGGCATGCGCAACATCGTGGCCATGTATCAGGCCATGCGCCCCAAGGACGCCGCGCGCGTCTTCGATCGGCTCGGCCTCGACATCCTCGTGCCGGTGGCGCTGGAAATGAACCCGCGCACCATGGCCGAGATCTTGGCCGCCATGTCGCCGGAAGCCGCTGAACGCCTGACCGTCGCGCTCGCGCGCCGCGCGCAGGGGGAGCAGGTGATTTCGCGCAACGTCGGCGTTCAGGGCGCCGGCACGCCGAACGAATTGCCTGCGCTCGAACTGCCGCCGCGTCGCTGAAGCAATCATGGCCCCGCCGTAACCCGGCGGCTCCCGTGTTTCGTCGCGCGCGTCAGCCGCCGGCGAGCGCCTTCTTCTCGAGGCGTCGCGCGTGCAGCACCGGCTCGGTATAGCCCGAAGGCTGGACGCGGCCCTCGAAGACGAGGTCGCAGGCCGCCTTGAAGGCCGGTCCGTCGAAGGCCGGGGCCATCGGCTCGTAGAGCGGGTCGCCGGCGTTCTGGCCGTCGACGACGGCCGCCATGCGCTTCATCGTCTCCATCACCTGCTCGCGGCTCACCACGCCGTGATGCAGCCAGTTGGCGAGATGCTGGGAGGAGATGCGGCAGGTCGCGCGGTCCTCCATCAGGCCGACATTGTTGATGTCGGGCACCTTGGAGCAGCCCACCCCCTGATCGACCCAGCGCACGACGTAGCCGAGAATGCCCTGCGCGTTGTTGTCGATCTCGGCGCGCACCTCCTCCTCCGACCAGTTGGGGCGATCGGCCAGCGGGATGGTGAGGATGTCGTCGAGGCTCGCGCGGGCGCGCGTCGCGATCTCGATCTGGCGCGCCTTGACGTCGACCGCGTGATAATGCGTCGCGTGCAGCGTCGCGGCGGTCGGGGAGGGCACCCAGGCGCAGTTCGCGCCGGCTTTCGGATGGCCGATCTTCTGCTCGAGCATCGCCTGCATGAGGTCGGGCATGGCCCACATGCCCTTGCCGATCTGCGCCTTGCCGCGCAGGCCGCAGGCCAGCCCGATATCGACGTTCCAGTCCTCATAGGCCTTGATCCAGGCCTGCGCCTTCATATCGGCCTTGCGCACCATCGGGCCGGCCTCCATCGCGGTGTGGATCTCGTCGCCGGTGCGGTCGAGAAAGCCGGTGTTGATGAAGGCGACGCGGGCCTTGGCGGCGCGGATGCACTCCTTGAGGTTCACTGTGGTGCGGCGCTCTTCGTCCATGATGCCGACCTTGAGCGTGTTGACGGGGAGGCCGAGCGCCTTTTCCACATGCCCGAAAATCTCGTCCGTGAAAGCGACTTCCTCCGGCCCGTGCATCTTCGGCTTGACGATGTAGACCGAACCCGCGCGCGAGTTGCGCAGGCCTTCCTTGCGGTTCAGGTCGTGCATGGCGAGAAGCGCCGTCGCCATCGCGTCGATCAGCCCTTCCGGCGCCTCGTTCCCGTCGCGGTCGAGGATCGCGGGGTTCGTCATGAGATGCCCGACGTTGCGAACGAGCATCAGCGAGCGGCCGTGGACAACGAGCGTCGAGCCCTCGGGGGCGACGTATTCGCGGTCGGGGTTGAGCCGGCGGGTGAACGAGCGCCCGCCCTTCGAGACCTCCTCGGTCAGGTCGCCCTTCATCAGGCCGAGCCAGTTGCGATAGGCGACGACCTTGTCCTGCGCATCGACGGCGGCGATCGAATCCTCGCAATCCATGATCGTCGAGACGGCGGATTCGAGCACGAGGTCGGCGACGCCGGCCTTGTCGGTCTTGCCGATCGGATTGGCGCGGTCGATCGCGATCTCGATATGCAGGCCGTTGTTCTTCAGGAGCACGGCGCGCGGCGCCGCCGCCTCGCCGACGTAGCCCGCGAATTGCGCGGGCGTCTTCAGCCCCGTCGTCGAGCCGTCGGTCATCGTCACCGCGAGCGAGCCCGAGGCGACGGCGTAGCCGGTCGCATCGGCATGTGAGCCGCGCGCGAGCGGCGCCGTGTCGTCGAGGAAGCGCTTCGCCCAGCCGATGACGCGCTCGCCGCGCGCAGGGTCGTAGCCGGAGCCGGAGGGCGTATCGCCCATGGCGTCCGTGCCGTAGAGCGCGTCGTAGAGCGAGCCCCAGCGTGCATTCGCGGCGTTGAGCGCATAGCGCGCGTTCATCACGGGCACGACGAGCTGCGGGCCTGGAATCTCGGCGATCTCGGGGTCGACATTCGCGGTCTCGACGGCGAAATCCGGTCCCTCGGGAACGAGATAGCCGATTTCGCTCAGGAACGCCTTGTATTCGCTCATGTCGATCGGCTTGCCTCGACGCGCGACGTGCCAATCGTCGATGCGGCGCTGGATGTCCTCGCGCCTGGCCAGCAGCGCGCGGTTCTTCGGGCCGAGTTCGTGGATCAGGGCGGAGAGGCCGCTCCAGAACGCGTCGGGCGTGACGCCTGTGCCGGGCAGCCCTTCCTCGACGATGAAGGCGTGCAGCTCCGGGGCGACCTGGAGCCCGTGGGTCGTGATGCGCTCGGCGGTCATGCTCTTGTCCTTGATCTGGTCCTGGCGGTATCCTCAAAAGGCAAGATGCCAGTGCGCGGACCATGCCGCAATTTCAAAGATTGCACTTGATTTTTTCCAATTTAGAAAAAATCAAGACGCGCCTCCGATTGCGGGAGCGCGGCAGGGGTGGCATCAAGGCGGAATGAACCACGCCGCGATCCTCGCCCCCGTCCTCGTCCATGTCACGATGACCTTCGCCCTGCTGCTCTGGATGGGGCGCGAGCGCTACGCCAGCGTGCGGCGCGGGGAGGTGCGCGTCGCCGAGGCGGCGATCGGTCGGGCCGATTGGCCGGCGCGGGTGCGCCAGATCGAGCGCTCGTTCCACAACCAGCTCGAATTGCCGCCGCTCTACTACGCGCTCAACGCCTTCGCGATGATCGCGCAGCTCGCCGACGGGCTCTTTCTCGTCCTGTCGTGGCTGTTCGTCGCGAGCCGGCTGGCGCACGCCTTCGTGCACGTGACCTCGAACGACGTTCGCCTGCGCGGCCCCGCCTACATCGTCGGGGCCTTCATCCTGATGGGCATGTGGGCGATGTTCGCCGTCAGGCTGTTTGCGGGGAGCTGAGCGTCCCCGCCATTGGACAAGGCGGCGCGAATATGGCCAAGAAGGCGGCGCGCCCAGCCGAACGAAAGATCCGATGATCCCCTCCGCCCGCATCTCCGCCGCCATCGAAGTTCTCGCAGACATCGCCGCCCGCCGGCGCCCCGTCTCCGACGCGCTCAAGGATTGGGGCCTGAGCCATCGCTTCGCCGGTTCGAAGGACCGCGCGGCGATCGCCTCGCTCGTCTACGACGCGCTGCGGCGGCGTTCCTCTGCGGCCTGGGTGATGGGCGACGACAGCGCCCGCGCCGTCATGATCGGCGCGCTCGCGCTCCAGCGCGGGCTGACGCCCTCCGCGATCGCTTCGCTCTTCTCGGGCGAGCGCTTCGCGCCCGAGCCCCTGACCGAGCCCGAACGCGCGGCGCTGGAAAACGCCTCACTCGCCGACGCGCCCGCCCATGTCGCAGGCGACTTCCCGGAATGGCTGGAGGAACAGTTCGCGGCCTTCTTCGGCGAGGCGCTCGTTCCCGAAATGCAGGCGCTTTGCGCCCGCGCGCCGCTCGACATCCGCGCCAATACCCACAAGACGACGCGCGCGGCGCTTCAGGACAGGCTCGCTCATTTGAGCCCGATCGAGACGCCGCTCGCGCCGCACGGATTGCGCGTGCCCATAGGCGAGGACGGGCGCGGCCCGTCGCTCCAAAGCGAGCCGGAATTCATCAAGGGCCTGTTCGAGATCCAGGACGAGGGCTCGCAGCTCGCGGCGCTCCTGTGCGCCGCCAAGCCCGGCGAGCAGGTGATCGACCTGTGCGCCGGCGCCGGCGGCAAGACGCTGGCGCTCGCGGCGATGATGGAGAATCAGGGTCAGATCTTCGCCACCGACACCGACAAGCGCCGCCTCGCGCCGATCCATGACCGTCTCGCGCGTTCCGGCGCGCATAACGTTCAGGTCAGGACGCCGCGAGGGGCCGACGATCCGCTGGCCGATCTCGCCGGGAAGGCGGATTGCGTGCTCGTTGACGCGCCCTGCACGGGTTCCGGCACATGGCGGCGCAATCCCGACGCCAAGTGGCGGCTGCGCCCGGGGAGCCTCGCGGTGCGGGAGGCCGAGCAGGCGCAGGTTCTCGACCGCGCCGCCGGGCTCGCGCGGCCGGGCGGACGCGTCTTCTACATCACCTGCTCGATCCTGCCGGCGGAGAACGACGACGCGGTCTCGGGCTTCCTCGCGCGCCATCCGGAATTCACGGCGACGCCCGTCGCCGCGCTTCTCGCGGCGCATGGCTGCGGCGCCCTCGAGGGCAAGGCGCGCACGACCGCGCACGGCCTTCAGATGACGCCGCTCTTCACCGGAACGGACGGGTTCTACGTCGCGGGACTGACGCGCGCCGCCTGAGCGCGTCGCCAGGATTGCGGAACGACGCGAGGCGGGCCTACAACTCCGGTTGCGGCGAAACCGCGCATCGAGACGAACGATTGAGAAAGGCGAGGAAGTGGGCAACCAGATCTCCGACGACCTGAAATCCGCGGCGCTGATCTATCACAGGCATCCAAAGCCCGGAAAACTCGAGATCCAGCCGACGAAGCCGCTGGGCAACCAGCGCGACCTCGCGCTCGCCTACTCTCCGGGCGTCGCCGCCGCCTGCGAGGCGATCGCGGAGGACCCGGATCAGGCGGCCGAACTCACAGCCCGCCAGAACCTCGTCGCCGTCGTCACCAACGGAACGGCCGTGCTCGGCCTCGGCAATATCGGCCCGCTCGCCTCGAAGCCCGTGATGGAGGGCAAGGCGGTGCTGTTCAAGAAGTTCGCCGGCATCGACGTCTTCGACATCGAGATCAAGGCCGACGCGGTGGAGCGCATCGTCGAGGTGGTCGCCGCGCTGGAGCCGACCTTCGGCGGCGTCAATCTGGAGGACATCAAGGCGCCTGAATGCTTCGACGTCGAGGAGCAGTTGAAGGCGCGCATGGACATCCCCGTCTTCCATGACGACCAGCACGGCACGGCGATCATCGTCGGCGCCGCCATCACCAACGCGATGGTGCTGGCCGGCAAGGATCTTTCGACGATCAAGGTCGTGACCTCGGGCGCCGGCGCGGCCGCGCTCGCCTGCCTGAACCTCCTTGTGACGCTTGGCGTCAGGCGCGAGAACATTTTCGTCACGGATATCGAGGGCGTCGTCTATGAGGGCCGGACTGCGCTGATGGACCGCTGGAAGTCGGTCTACGCCCAGAAGACCGACGCGCGCGCCCTCGCCGACGTGATCGACGGCGCCGACGTCTTCCTCGGGCTCTCCGCGGGCGGCGTGCTGAAGCCGCATCTTCTGGAGAAGATGGCCGATCGTCCGCTGATCATGGCGCTCGCCAATCCGACGCCGGAGATCATGCCCGACGAGGCCCGTGCGGTGCGCCCGGACGCCATGATCTGCACGGGGCGCTCGGACTACCCCAACCAGGTCAACAACGTCCTGTGCTTCCCCTACATCTTCCGCGGCGCCCTCGACGTCGCCGCGACCACGATCAACGAGGAGATGAAGGCCGCCGTCGTCAAGGCGATCGCGGCGCTTGCGCGCGAGGCGCCCTCGGAGGTGGTGGCCCGCGCTTATGGCGGCGAGGCGCGGCCCTTCGGGCCCGAATCGCTGATCCCCAGTCCCTTCGATCCGCGCCTGATCCTGCGCATCGCCCCCGCCGTGGCGAAGGCGGCGATGGAGAGCGGCGTGGCGCGCCGGCCGCTCGCCGATCCCGCCGCTTACGAGGATTCGCTTCAGCGCTTCGTCTTCCGCTCCGGCTTCCTGATGAAGCCGCTGATCACCAAGGCGAGGCTCGAGCCCAAGCGCGTCATCTACGCCGAGGGCGAGGACGAGCGCGTGCTGCGCGCGACGCAGGTGGTGCTCGAGGACGGCATCGCGATCCCGATCCTGATCGGCCGCCCGGCGGTGGTCGAGAGCCGCATCAAGCGCTTCGGCCTCTCGATGGTCGCGGGCAAGGATTTCGAGCTCGTCAACCCGGAAGACGACCCGCGCTACCGCGACTATGTCGCGAGCTATCTGGAGGCGGCCGGACGGCGCGGCATCACGCCGGACGCCGCGCGCACGCTGGTTCGCACCAACACCACGGTGATCGGCGCGCTAGCGGTGCGGCGCGGCGACGCGGACGCGCTCATCTGCGGGCTGGAAGGGCGCTTCCAGTCGCGCCTGCGGCATATCAAGGACATCATCGGCCTCGCGCCGGGCGTGCGCGAATTGTCGGCGCTCTCGCTGATGATCACCAACAAGGGCGCCTATTTCCTCGCCGACACGCATGTGCGGGCCGACCCGACGGCCGAGGAGATCGCCGACATGACGATCGCCTGCGCCAGCCATGTCGAGCGCTTCGGCATCGCGCCGAAGATCGCGCTCGTCTCGCATTCGGATTTCGGCTCGGTCGACACCCGCTCCGCCACGAAGATGCGCGAAGCGCTGCTGCTCATCCGTGAACGCGCGCCCGATCTCGAAGTCGACGGAGAGATGCAGGCGGACACGGCGCTCTCGCAGCTGATCCGGGACAAGGTGCTCCCGGATTCCCGCCTGCGCGGCGAGGCGAACGTGCTGATCATGCCTAATCTCGACGCCGCCAATATCGCCTACCAGCTGACGAAGGCGCTCGCCGACGCCCTGCCCGTGGGGCCCATCCTGATCGGACCGGCCAAGCCCGCCCATGTGGTGACGCCTTCGGTCACGGCGCGCGGCATCGTCAACATCACCGCGGTCGCGGTCGTCGAGGCGCAGGTGGCCGTTTGAGCCGCCGGACGCCGGCGCGCGCGCGATGACGACCTTTCGAAGAGCCGAGCGGCTCGATCTGGACGTGATCGTGCGCCTGCTCGCGGACGATCCGCTCGGCGCCGGGCGCGAGGCGCCGGGAGAGCCCCTCGATCCGCGCTATCTCGCGGCTTTCGAGGCCATAGACCGGGACGCGAACCAGCTCCTCCTCGTCGCCGAAGAGGCGGGCGAGGTCGTCGGCTGCCTGCAACTGACCTTCATCCCCGGAGTCACGCGCGCCGGCATGTGGCGCGGGCAGATCGAGGGGGTGCGGATCGCGGCTTCGCAGCGGGGCAGGGGGCTTGGACGGAAATTGTTCCTCCACGCGATCGAGCGATGCCGCGCTCGCGGCTGCGGCCTGGTCCAGCTCACGACGGATGCGAGCCGCGAGGACGCTCACGGCTTCTACGAAGCGCTCGGCTTCATCCCGAGCCATGTCGGGATGAAGCTGGCGTTGTAAGAACGCCTCAGCGCGCGATGGCCGTCAGGTCGATCTGCTCCATCAGCGCCGCCGGGCTCGACAGCATCGTGAGCTCCAGGACCGGCACGCCTTCCGGGTCGCGGGCCTGCGCGGAGATCTCGATCTCGCCCGGCGCCTTCAGAAACGCGCCGATCGCCTGACCGAGGCCGCGAGCCTGATCCGAGCCGCCGAGCATCATCGGCAGCATGCCCTCGGCCATCACCGAAAACTGCATCGCGACCTCTTCCGCGCTCATGCCCAAGTCGGTCGCCTGAAGCGCCAGCAGCTGCTCGACGACGCCCCTGTTCTCGAACATCAGATGGACGTTCTTGACAGTGGCGCTGAACAGCGTGCTCATCCGCTCGTCCTCGTCGGCGGAGAAAAGTCCGGGGCCGACGCCTCCCACGACGCCGCGCAGGGACAGCGCGCCGATATCTGCGCCGCCGAAAGACACATCCGAGACGACGATCTCGTTGGTCGCCTCGTTCCAGCGCATGCCCAGCGCGCCGCTGAGATCGACGCGCTCGTAGCCGAATTCGCGCATCTGCTCCACGAATTCCTCGCCGCTGTCCTCCGGCAGGTCGAAGGCGAGATTCGAGAAGGAGAAGCGGATATTGGTGGGCAGGCCGTTGACCGGTTCGTCCGCCGTCATCGAGAGCGCGCCGAGAGCGACGTTGACCTCGCTGCCGGGCCCGTCGGGGGCCATGTCGGCGACGAGTCCGGTGATCGTGGTGGTGCCGATGACGGGTATCATGCGCTGCATGGAGGCCGGGTCCATTTCGAGCGACGGATCGGCGGCGACGCTGCGCATGCCTTCGATGACCGGCGCGAGCGAGAAGCCCTCCGACGCGATGCGTTGGATCGAGAACGAGCCGGCATCGGTCTCGCCGTCGACGCCGTCGATGCGCATGCCCGTGAAGCCGAGGCTGCCGGTCGGATCAAAGGCGATGCTGGCGATCGTCAAGTTGACGGCCTCGTCGCCGGTCGCCTCTATCGCGACGTCGATCGCTCCAAAGGGGCCGGAGCTGAATGACTCCATTATGTCGATCACGAATGTGAGCGCGGACCTCGTTTCCTCGGGCGTCAGGTCGTCCCTGCCCTGGATCTCTTCGAGAAAGCGCACCGTCTCCGGGAAGGGCTTGTCGAGAAGCCGCATCTTGAAGTCGGAGCCGGTGATCGCCGCGACCCGAATCTCGTATTCGCGACCGTCTCCAACGACGAGATCGTCCAGCGTGAAGGCGTCATAAACCGTGACCATTTCATTGGGAGCGTCACCGGCTGAATCGACATAGAAGCGCAAGGAGAAGGCGAGATCGAAATTGGTTGCGGAGAAGGCGCCGAACGAGCCTTCCAAACGCTCTTCGCCGTCATGGGCGCTGATCGTTCCGCCCTCCATCGTCAGCGAGCCGACGCGTCCCTCGTTGACGTTGAGCGCCTCGAGCCTGCGATAAACGACGCTCTGCGCATAGTCTCCGATCGTCTGGGTCGCGGTCATTTCCGGGGCCGTGACGGCGGTCGCCGAGAGGCGCTCGAGCAGACGCAGGAGATCGACCGGATCGCCCCCTGCGAAAACGGCCTGGATCTCGGCCTGCGCCAGATTGACGCCGGAGAAGGTGATGGTCGGGAAGGAGTAGGCTCCAAAATCGCCGGAGAACTCGACATTCTCGAGCACGAAGTCGCCGCTCTGCGCGAGCGCGGCGCCGATCAGGCCGCCATCCAGCGCAATCCGCCCGATCTGCAGGGTCTTCCCGCCCGCGAGCGAGATCGTCACGCCCTCCAGCGCGGGCGCAGCCCGATCGAGAACCACTGCGCCGCCCGTCGCGACGAGACCCGCCGCCAGTAGCGCTGATGCGAGTGCGAACTTTCTTCCGGCCATGCCCTGCCTCCCGTCTTTGCGATCCGCAGGCGGGATCGCTCGTCGGCGGGGATCATACATCTCCCGATCAGGAATGACAGGGTTCAGCTGAGGCGTTTGCCGAGCCGACCGGCGAGATCCTGAATAAACTGCCACGCCGTGCGGCCGGATCGCGACCCGCGCGTCGTCGCCCATTCGAGCGCCTCGCGGCGCATCGCGTCGCGGTCATGGTCGAGGCCGAGATGGTCGGCGTAGCCATAGACCATCTCCAGATACTCGTCCTGAGAACACTTGTGGAAACCGAGCCAGAGCCCGAAACGATCGGAGAGCGAGACCTTCTCCTCGATCGCCTCTCCGGGATTGATTGCGGTCGCGCGCTCGTTGTCCATCATGTCGCGGGGCATGAGGTGCCGGCGGTTGGACGTCGCGTAGAAGAGCACGTTCCCCGGCCGCCCCTCGACGCCGCCCTCCAGCACCGCCTTGAGCGACTTGTAGGAGGTGTCGTCCGTATCGAATGAGAGATCGTCGCAGAAGACGATGAAATGGTGCGGATCGTCGCGCAGCAGGCTCATCAAGGCGGGCAGGCTCTCGATGTCCTCGCGGTGGATCTCGACGAGCTTGAGAGGACGTATCTCCGGAGCGCGCGTCGCGTTGATCTCGGCGTGAACGGCCTTGACGAGCGAGGACTTGCCCATGCCGCGCGCGCCCCAGAGCAGCGCGTTGTTCGCCGGCAGGCCTTCGGCGAAGCGGCGGGTGTTCTCGTGGAGCTGATCGCGCACGCGGTCGATGCCCCGCAGGAGCGCCATCTCGACGCGGTTTACGTTGCGAATCGGCGCGAGTCGGGGAGGCGAGGCGTGCCAGACGAAGGCGTCGGCGGCGGCCATGTCGGCCGGCTGCGCATGCGCCGGAGCCGTGCGTTCCAGCGCGTCGGCGATTCGGGCGAGCAGGGCCGTGATCTCGGGCGATGCGTTCTTGGAGGACATGACGCGCCTTCTTTTGGTTGCCTTAGCGGTGCGGTCGGGTGAATAACGCGCGAGCGACTTCGCGTCCATCGGCCGTAACGCGCAACGAGATTTGCTTTCGGCCGTCGCGTCGCTATAAGTTGCGCCGCTTTTAAAGAACGGGGCGACGCGGGCCGGCCACGCCGGCGAGCGCCGCCTCTACGCACTCCAGGAGACGCCGGTGATCACTCCCGCTTATGCCCAGTCCGCCGGAGGCGGCGGCGCGGATCTGTTTATGACGCTCGTTCCGTTCATCCTCATTTTCGTCATCATGTGGTTCCTCATCATTCGTCCGCAGCAGCGGCGGGTGAAGGCCCATCAGGAAATGGTGAAAAATCTGCGCCGTGGCGATACCGTGGTGACCAATGGCGGCATCGTCGGCAAGATATCGAAGGTCGTCGACGACTCGGAGATCGAGGTCGAGGTCGCCGAAGGCGTGCGCCTTCGCGTCATGCGCGGCATGGTCGCGGATGTGCGGGCCAAAAGCGAGCCCACATAAGGCGCGTCGGCGCTTGGCGCGAGTGTAAAGGTTTCGAGTTCGGAGCGCGCCTCCTCGGTGCGCTTCGGGCCATTGGGGTTCAGACAGAAGGGCCGCACGGGAATGATGCGAATTTCGATGTCGCGGGTGGTCGCGATCCTGATCGCCCTGGCGTTCGGCTGCTATCTGGCGGTGCCGAATTTCCTGTCGGCGGAACGGCGCGATTCCATCGCCCAGTCCGCGCCCGGCTGGATTCCCGATATCCTCCTGCCGACCAGCGCTGTCGTGCTCGGCCTCGACCTCCAGGGCGGCTCGCACGTCCTGCTGGAGGTCGATACGCGCGAACTGACGGCCAAGGAAACCACGCAGATCCGTGATCAGGTCCGCAATCTCCTGCGCGAAACACGCACGCCGCTCGAGGGCGGCATCCAGATCAACGGCGCGACCGTGCAATTGCGCGTGCCGGACGAGGCCGCCCGCGCGCAGCTCATGCCGCGCATCCGCGACCTTGCGGAGCCCCTGACCGGGAATCTGTTCGCTCAGGCCGGCGTGACTTCGATGACGGTCACGGAGGGCTCGGAGGGGCTCATCCGTATCACCGTCACCGAGGCGGGGATGGTCGATCGGATCAACCGCGCCATCCAGCAATCGATCGAAGTGCTGCGCCGGCGCATCGACTCGCTGGGCACCACCGAGCCCAACATCCAGCGTCAGGGCGCGGACCGCATCCTCGTCCAGGTTCCGGGTCTTCAGGATCCCGAGCGCCTGAAGGCGCTGCTCGGCGAAACGGCTCAGCTGGAATTCCGTTTTCTCGCCAATCCCGGCGACACCGACGTCGAAACGATGCCCCTGCGCGAGGCCGGCGACCAGCCCGTTCAGGTGGAGCGCCGGGTCATCGTCGGCGGCGAGGATCTGATCGACGCGCAGCCGTCCTTCGACCAGCAGACCAATCAGCCGATCGTCTCTTTCCGCTTCAACGTTTCCGGAGCCCAGCGTTTCGGCGAGGCGACGACGCGCAACGTAGGCCGCCAGCTCGCCATCGTGCTCGACGGCGCGGTCATCTCCGCGCCCCGGATCCAGTCGCCGATCACCGGCGGCGCGGGCCAGATTTCCGGCGCCTTCACGGTTCAGCAGGTCAATGACCTGTCAGTGCTCCTGCGATCGGGCGCGCTGCCGGCGACGCTGACGATCGTCGAGGAACGCACGGTCGGACCGGGCCTCGGCGCGGATTCGATCCGCGCCGGAACGATCGCGGCCGCCGTCGGCTCCGTGCTGATCGTGATCTTCATGGTGGCTATCTACGGCTTTTTCGGCGTCATCGCGACGATCGCGCTTTCGGTGAACATGATACTGCTCTTCGGCCTGCTCTCGACGCTCGGGGCGACGCTGACGCTGCCGGGCATCGCGGGCATCGTGCTGACGCTCGGCATGGCGGTGGATTCGAACGTGCTCATCTACGAGCGCGTGCGCGAGGAAGCGAGGGCGGGTCGCTCGCCGATCTCCGCGCTCGATTCGGGATTCACGCGCGCCTTCGCGACGATCATCGACGCCAATATCACGACCTTCATCGCCGCGGGAATTCTGTTCTTCCTCGGCACCGGGCCGGTGCGCGGCTTCGCCGTCACGCTGTCGCTCGGCATTCTCACCACCGTTTTCACCGCCTTCACGCTGACGCGCCTCATGGTCGCAACCTGGTTCAAGGTCGCGCGTCCCAAGCAACTCGCGTTCGGCTGAGGAACAGGCATCATGTGGCTCGTTCGTTACATTCCCGTCGAAACCCGATACCGGTTCATGCATTACCGGCACTGGGCGCTGCCGCTCTCGGCGATCCTTTCAATTCTCTCGATCGTCGCGTTCCTCCATTTGGGCATGAACACCGGCATTGACTTCCGCGGCGGCACGCTCGTCGAGATGCAGGCGCGCGAAGGCGCCGCCGACATCGCCCAGATCCGCGCTGACGGCAACGCGCTGGGCTTCGGGCAGGTCGAAGTGCAGGAATTCGGCGGGCCGCGGGACGTGTCGCTGCGCGTCCAGATCCAGGACGGCGGCGAAGCCGCGCAGCAGGCCGTCGTCACGAGCCTGCGCCAGACCTTCGAGGCGGATTACGAGTTCCGCCGCGTCGAGGTGGTCGGGCCGCGCGTTTCGGCCGAGCTCGTGCAATCGGGCACGCTGGGCGTCGTCATCGCGATCATGGGCGTGCTGGTTTATCTCTGGTTCAGATTCGAGTGGCACTTCGCCATTGGCGCCGTGATCGCGACGGTCCACGACCTTGTGCTGACGATAGGCTTCTTCGCGATCACGCAGATCGACTTCAATATGACGTCGATCGCGGCGATCCTGACCATCCTCGGCTACTCACTGAACGATACGGTGGTGATCTACGACCGAATCCGGGAGACGCTGCGAAAATATAAGAAGATGAGCGTCGTCGACATCCTCGATGTCGGCCTCAACGCCACGCTGTCGCGCACGATCCTGACCGGCGTTACGACCTTCTTCGCGCTCATGGCGCTCGCGATCCTCGGCGGCGAGATCATCCGCTCCTTCGCCTATGCGATGATCTTCGGGCTGATCGTCGGCACCTACTCGTCGATCTTCGTCGCCGCGCCGATCCTGATTTATCTCGGCGTGCGCCAGGCGCCCGAGGCCGCGAGCGAGCCTGCGGCCGAGGCGAAGCCGGCGGAGTGAGCGCGTGAGCGGGCGGCGCTACGACGGTTTCGCGCCTGGTCGCCACGCCATCGACGCCTATGGCGGCGGGGGCTTCCGCTTTACGGATATGGCGCATCGCGGCTCCATCCTCGCGCTGCCCTCGGGGATTCTGGCCTGGGACGTCGCGTCTCCGGACCAGCTCGACGAAGCAGCCTTTGCGCCCGTTCTGGCCGAGGCGGAGGAAATCGAGGTTCTGCTCATCGGCACCGGCGTGAACCTTGTCGCGCTTCCCGATGCGCTGGTCTGGCGGTTGCGCGATTCCGGCATGCGGCTCGACGTCATGCAGACCGGCGCGGCGGCGCGCACATACAATATCCTGATCGCCGAGAATCGTCGCGTCGCCGCCGCGCTCATCGCGACGCCCTGAGCCGGAGAGGACGCGATGCCCGGTCCCGGCGAAACGCGTCTGCCCGTCACCTGCGCGATCATTGCGCGGGACGAGGAGGATCGCATCGGGCGCTGCATCGCCTCGGTGATCGATCTGGTCGATGATGTGGTGGTGGTCGATTCCGGCAGTCTCGACCGCACCGTCGCCGTCGCGCAGGAATTCGGCGCGCGGGTGTTCCATAATCAGTGGCCCGGCTACGGCCCGCAGAAGCGCTTTGCCGAGGATCAGGCCCGCAACGACTGGATTCTGAGCCTCGACGCCGACGAGTGGCTGCCGCCCGAGACGCAGGCCGAGATCGCCTCGTATTTCGGGGGAGGGCGGCTTTCCGGGCGCGACGGAGTCTATTTCCGCATTCCGACCGTCTATCCGGGCAAGGAGAAGCCGCGTCCCTTCGCCGGATATCACGCCCATGTCCGCCTCTACGACAGACGCCGGCGGCGCATCCCGGACTCGCTCGTCCACGACGCGATCGACTACGATCCGAAGACGATGTTCGAGGCGCGCCATCCGATCCATCACCAGTCGATCCGCAGCCTCGCGCATCTCGTCGAGAAGAACGTCGCCTATTTCCATCTTCAGGCGGTCGAGGCGCCGCGCTCGAAACTCGCGACGCTGCCGCGCCTCCTCGTCGAGCCGCTGGCGGTGTTCTTGAAATACTACGTCCTGCGCCGCCACTTCACCGGCGGCCTCTTCGGCCTGCGCTACGCGCTGACGATCGCCCAACTGCGCACCTATCGTCTCGCCGTGCTTGCGGGCTTCTTCCGCGAGCGGACGGAGGCCGCGCGGCGCACGCTCGGAGCGGGGCCGGTCGCGGAGCCGTCGGGCGACGCGCCGTGAGCGAGGCCGCTTTCGCGCATTGCGAGGCGCTGGTGCGCGAGGGCGATCCCGATCGCTACTTCCCCACTCTCTTCGCGCCCGCCGACAAGCGACCATATCTCCATGCGCTCTACGCCTTCAGCCTCGAAGTCTCGCGAATTCGCGAGGCGGTGACGCAGAGCCTCGCCGGCGAAATCCGCCTGCAATGGTGGCGCGACGCGCTTTCCGGCGAGGCGCGCGGCGACGCCTCCGCCAATCCCGTCGCGGCCGCGCTGGAGGAGACGATCGCGCGCTTCAGCCTGCCGCGCGCGGCGCTCCTCGCCCTCATCGATGCGCGCACGCACGATCTCTACGACGATCCGATCGCGACGCTGAACGACCTCGAAGGCTATTGCGGGGAGACCTACTCCGCGATCTTCCGGCTCGCCTCGCTTGTCCTCGCCGACGGGCGCGATCCCGGCGCCGCTGACGCGGCCGGGCATGGCGGCGTCGCCTGGGCGATGACGGGGCTGATGCGCGCCTTTCCGTGGACGGCGAGGCGCGGCCAGCTCTACCTGCCGCCGCTCGACATCCTTGCGGAGCACGGACTGGCGCGTAACGATGTGGTTTCCGGGCGAGGCGGCGAGGCGCTGAAGGCGGCGCTGCGACAGATGCGGGACGGGGCGCGCGAGCATCTGGCGCTCGCGCAGGCCGCGCTTGCGGACGCCGATCCGCGCATCGGCCCCGCCTTCCTGCCGCTCGCGCTCGTTCCGCTCTATCTGGACGCCATGGAGCGCTCCGGCTACGCGCCCTTCGACGACGTCGTGGAGGTTCCCCTGTGGCGGCGTCTCTGGCGGCTCTGGCGCGCATCCCGCGCCGGCTTTCGCGGCGCGGGCTGACGCGGCGCGATAGTTCTGATATGAACTATTGAATGTCGAGCGCCGAAATCCTGCCGCCGCAAGAGACGGTCCAAGAATCCGCCGCTGATCCGATACGGGTCTGGCTGCGCGTCGCGCGGCTCCAGCAGCGTCTGTCGGGCGCGCTCGCGTCGGAACTGCGCGTTATCGGCCTGTCGATTCCCCAGTTCGACGTTCTCTCGACGCTCACCGAAGGCGAGGGCGTCACCCAGCAGGATCTCGCCGAGCGGCTTTACGTGACCAAGGGCAATGTCTCGGGCCTGCTCGACCGGATGGAGGAGGGGGGACTTGTCGAGCGACGCGCCATTCCGGGAGACCGGCGCTCGCGCGCGGTGCATCTGACGGTTCGCGGTCGCGAGCTCGCGGCCCGGGGCCTCGTGCTTCAGAAGGCGTTCGTCGATGCGACGCTCGGGACTTTGCCCATTGCCGACGTGAACGAACTCGACCGGCTCCTGCGCGCCTGGCGCGACGCGGCGCGCATTCACGCCGAAGGCGACGCGCGCTCCAGCGCGTCGACCAGCGCCGCCAGATCGGCGATTGAACCCAGCATGTGATCGGCATGCGGGGCGAGATGCGCGTGCGCAGATTCGCCAAGCGGGCCGGTGAGGACTGCGATCGCGCGCGCGCCGGCCGCTCGTGCGGCGTGCAGGTCGTGGATGGAATCTCCGACAAGCGCGACCTCGCGCGGTGCCAAGCCTTGCGCTGCGGCGAAGGCCGAGACCATGCCGGGCTGCGGCTTGGATCCATGACCGGAATCGTAACCGGCGATGAAACTCATATGCGCGTCGAGGCCGAGCGCCTTGGCCTGCGCCCGGGCCGACGCCTCCGCGTCGTTCGTCGCGATGCCGAGCCGCAGGCCGCGCGCGCGCAGCGCGGCCGCGACGCCCGCCGGATCGCCGATCGGCGCCAGATTGGCGAGCCCGTGCACGCGAAACAGATCATCCATGAGGCCGAAGAAGCCGGGCCCCGCCTCGCGCCCGAGAACCTGCGCCCAGAGCGGGCCGTAATGCGCCGAGGAGCCGGCTACGAGCGGTGAGGTCGGCAGAAAGCGCCGTTCCGTCTCCACATATTCGCTGACCTGCATGAGGCGGCGCAGCGCCTCGCCGTCACCGTCGGCGAGTTCGCGCATCACGGCGAAGGCGGCGGGGCCCCAGGTCGCGTCGAAATCGATCAGCGTCCCGTCCTTGTCGAAGAGTATGGCGCGCAGCCGCAAGACGTCGTCCTCCCGCGCGAAGACGCGCCGGAACGATCTGGGCCGATCCGGTCTGGGGGTCAATGGGGCGGGAAGCCTTCGGGGCGGGAAGCCTTCGCGCATTGCGCCTTCGCGATTAAGGCCCCGTTAGCCGCGAGCCGCTATCAAGAAAGGGCCGGAGGCCGCGTTCGCCGCCGGTGAGCCGTTCGCGTAACCGGGTGTCGTCGTCGATGCGTAACCTTCGCCGACGGGTCGGAATTTCACCATTCCGGCGCGTTCGTTCGACCCTTTCGACGTTTCTCGTCGTCGCGTTCGTCGCGGCGACGCTGATCGGCGCGTCCGCTGCTTTCGCTCAGACGGCGACCATCGAAGGCTCGCAGGAGCAGGGTTTCGGGCGCATTCTCCTGACCTTCGAGCGTGAGACGCCCGTATCCGCGCGATCCGTGAACGGCGTCCTCATCGTCACGTTCGGAAACGAGACGGAGGTGCGCGGCGACAGGCTACCCCAGCAGATGCCAGGTTACGTCTCGATCGTGCGCCACGATCCGGGGGGGGCGGGCTTGCGCATGGCCCTGACGCAGAATTTCCGCGCCAACGTGTTGCCGGCGGGAGAGCTCGTCTTCATCGACCTTCTTCCCGAGCGCTGGACGGGCCTGCCGCCGGGGCTGCCGCCGTCGGTCGTCGCCGAACTGGCCCGCCGGGCGCAGGAAGCCGAGTCGCGGCTCGCGGCGGAGGAAGCGCGAAGGCGCGATTCCACGCCCAGGCCGCTGCCCGTGCGCGTGGCGGAGCTTCCGACGCTCGCCCGATTGATCTTCGATCCCTCCACCCCCGCCGCGATATCCGACCGGATCGTCGACGACCGCGTGGAGTTGCGCTTCAGCGAGCCCTTCGAGCTCGAGCCGGAAAGGGCGCTACGAACGCTTCCTGGCGTCCAGCGGGTGGAGACGCGCCTCGACGAAGGCGCGACCTATGTGACGCTGTCGCTGGCGCGCGGCTTCTCCGCGCGCGGTTTCCACGAGGAGCAAGGTTTCGTCGTCGATATTGAGCCAATGGAGCGGGAATCCGCCGAAATCGACCTCGTGGCCTCCCCGGAGGCGCGGCGTCCAGCGCCCGGCGAGGGCCCGCGGGCTGCGCCCGACCAGCGTGGCGAAGAAACCGTCGGCGCTTCGGAGACGACGCAGGACGTTTCGCTCCCGGCCAAGGAAGAGGAGCCGGACGCGCAGGCGAGCGCCGCAGCGGACCCTCCCGCGCCCTCTGCGATTCCCCTCGCTCAAGCGCGTGGCGTCGCGCATCTGGAGGACGATCGCGTCCGTATCGATTTCGTCTTCGGCGACCAGCCGCCCGCCGCCGTCTTTCAGCATGCGGGAATATTGCGCGCCGTTTTCCATACGCCGACGCCGCTCGTCATGGAGCCGATCCCGGACGAGGCGCGCGACCGTGTGGAGATCGTCGAGACGGTGCGCGAAGGCGCCTTTGTGATCCTCGGCCTGCGGCCGCTTTTCGAGGGCGTGGCGCGTCTCGCTCCTCAAGCGGATGGCTGGAAACTGACGATCGGCGAGGAGCCGGATGTTCCCGCGCTGCCGCTTGTCGTCCATCGCGACATCGACGAGCGCGGCGCGACGAGCATCTCCGTCGCGCTCGAAGGCGCGTCGGGCGTGCATTGGTTCGAGGCGCCCGAAACGGGTGAACGCATCGCCGTCGTGACCGCCGGCGGCGAGGCCCGCAACATCCCCGGGACACAGCGCTTCGTCGAATTCACGCTGCCGGCGACCGCCCACGGCGTCGCCGTCGTCGCTCACGCGGACGACCTGATAGCGCGCGTCCACGGCGCCTATGTCCTGATAAGCCGACCGCAGGGTCTCGTTCTCAGCGAGATCGCCGGAGGTGACCGCGCGCGCAGTCCGCTACCCGAAAAGCCCGTATTCGACCGCGTCGTCTGGGAAGAGGCGCAGCGCGGCGCCGTCCGGGAGGCCTTGCGCGGATTGATGAACGCCGTCGTCTCCGCGCGCCCCACGGAGAAGACGATGGCGCGCCTTGACCTCGCGCGCGCCATGCTCGCCAACGGGCTGGCCTCCGAGGCTGTCGCGGCGCTGCGCGTGGCTGGCGCGGATGATCCGGGCGTTCGCGGCGACAGGCGTTTCGCGCTCCTTCTCGCCGGCGCAAATGTGGCGCTCGGCCGGCTCGCCGAGGCTCGCGCGGCCCTCGCCGAGCCCGCCCTCGCCACCGATGCGGAGGGCGAGCTGTGGCGCGCCTACCTTGCGGCGTTGGAGGGCCATCCGCGCCGCGCGCTTGAAGAGTTCCGCAAGGCGCGCCCGATGCTCGAAGCCTATCCGGACGATCTTCAGGGCCGGATGCGGGTGGCGATGGCGCAAGCCGCTCTCGCCGAAAACGAATTCGAGATCGTCGAGCGCGAACTCGCGACGATCGGATTGCTGGCCCCCGGCAGCGTGCCGCGCAACGAGAGCGCGCTAATCAGGGCGCAACTCGAACTCGTATACGGGCGCACCGATGTCGCCCTGTCCGCGCTTTCGCGGATCATGGAGGAGGGCGCGCGCCCTCTCGCGGCCCGAGCCCGGTTGTACTGGACCGAGCGCGCCCTGAAGGAGGGCGACATTTCTGTCGAAGACGCGATCGCAGCTCTCGAGACGCTCGCGGTATCCTGGCGCGGGGACGAAGTGGAGCTGCGCGCGCTCGCGCGACTGGCCGATCTTTACGCGAGAGAAGGGCGCTGGCGAGACGTTTTCCTCGCCGCCCGGTCCGCCAACAGGAACTTTCCGGACCATCCCGTCTCGCGCGATCTGAACGAGGACGCTTCGCGGCTCTTCGACGAGATCTATCTCGGCGGGCTAGACGAAGGCATGAGCCGCGTGCAGGCGATCGGTCTTTTCTTCGATTTTCCGGAATTCCTGCCGATCGGCCGTCGGGGCGACGAGATCGTGCGGCAGCTCTCCGACCGTCTCGTCGAGCTCGGTCTCGTCGACAACGCGGCCGAGTTGCTGCGTCACCAGGTCGAGAATCGCCTCCAGGGCGCAGCGAAAGCCACCGTCGCCGCGCGTCTCGCGACGCTTTATCTGATGGAGGGCGCCCCGCTCGCGGCGCGCGAGGTGCTGCGCGACACGCGCCTTCCCGGGCTGCCCGAAACCATCGCGCGGGCGCGGATGCTGCTTGAGGCGCGCGCCCTTTCCGATCTCGCGCGCGTCGATCTCGCCCTCGAACTTCTGGAAGGCGAGGAGGGCCCCGAGGTCGATCGCCTGCGCGCCGACATCCACTGGAGCGCGAGCCGCTGGCGAGAGGCCGGCGAGGCGCACGAGGCCATGGTCGCCGACAGATGGCGCGATCCTGCGCCGCTCTCGCCGCGCGAGCGCACGGACGTCATGCGCGCCGCAATCGCCTACACCCTCGCCGACGAACAACTGGCCCTCGATCGCCTGCGCGCGAATTTCTTCGAGCCCATGTCGCAGTCCGAGGATGCGCGCGTCTTCGCGCTTGCGACCACGCCCGATGTTCAGTCGACCGCCGCTTTCCGCGAGATCGCAGACCGCGTGACGGGAAGCGATACGTTGCTCGATTTTCTGGAGGAATACCGTCGGCGTTACCCGGACATGGCGGCTCCGCCGCGCGGGACGCCCTCCGGAGCCGCGCCGCGCCCGTCCGCGTCCGGCCGAACGGGCGCCGAACCTGCTTGAGACGGAAATCCAGTTTGGTTTTGTTCTAAATTACTGAAATTAATGGATAATTTCTTGACCTGGAGTCGCTAGGGCGGCATCGTGCCGGCATATTCATTCTTCGAGCCCGGGCCTTGAACCCGGCGGTTGAGGATCGTCATGAACAGTGAGACGCAGGCGTCGCCGCCGGGCGAAGACGGGCGATCGCCGGAGGTCGGCTTAGCCTTGGCGGACGCCGAGCGGCGCCTTCGCGAGGCGCGAGACCGGCGCGCAGCCTATGCCGGAGACAGCGACCATGTGCGCCGCAAGCTCGACGCGGCCCTGCGTTCGGCCGAGTACGACGTCGCCATCCTGCGATACGCCGCGCAGGAAGAGTGAGACTGTCTTCCGCGCCGTCTCCCCAAGGGCGCAGTTCTGCTCTAGAAGAGGCTCATGAACCCGAGCCGCCTCGAAGCCCTCCTCGAATCGATCCGGCATGAAGCCCGCGGCAAGGGCTTTCCCGATTCCGACAGCCTGCGCGCGCGCATCGTCCCGGAACTGCGGCTCTTCCTCGACGAGGGGCGCGCCGCGGCCGAACGGCTGCTGTTCGAGGAGCGTGACGGGCTCGCCTGCGCGCGCCGTCTCTCGGGCGACATGGACGCAACGGTTGTCGCGATTCACGCCGCCGTTCATCACGCCCTCTACCCGAACCAGAACCCCTCGACCTCCGAGCGTCTCGCGGTCGTCGCCACTGGCGGTTACGGGCGCGGGGCGCTGGCGCCGGGTTCCGACGTCGATCTGCTCTTCCTGCTTCCCTACAAGCAGACGGCCTGGGGCGAGAGCGTCGTCGAGGCGATGCTGTACGTGCTCTGGGATCTGAAGCTCAAGGTCGGACACGCGACGCGCTCAATCGACGATTCCATCCGTGAGGCGCGCGGCGACATGACAATCCGCACGGCGTTGCTGGAAACGCGCTTCCTCGTCGGCGACGAGGCGCTCTACGCCGAACTGACCGAGCGTTTCGACGCCGAGGTGGTGCAGGGGACGGCCCCGGAATTCGTGGAAGCCAAGCTGCGAGAGCGCGACCAGCGCGTGCGGCGCGCCGGCGCCTCCCGATATCTCGTCGAGCCCAACGTCAAGGACGGCAAGGGCGGGCTTCGCGACCTGCATACGCTGTTCTGGATCGGCAAATACGTCTACCGCGTGCCCGATGCGCGCCAGCTGGTGAAGGCGGGGCTGTTCTCGCAGAAGGAGGCGCGGCTTTTCGCGCGCTGCGCGGAGTTCCTCTGGCGCGTGCGCTGCCATCTGCATTTCGCGTCGGGCAGGGCCGAAGAGCGCCTGACCTTCGACATGCAGCGGCCAATCGCCGAGCGCATGGGATTCACCGAGCGTGGGGGCCTCTCTGCGGTCGAACGCTTCATGAAGGCGTATTTCACCATCGCCAAGGAGGTCGGCGACCTCACCGCCATCGTCTGCGCGGCGATGGAGGCGCGCGAGACCAAGAAGGCGCCGATGCTCGACCGCCTGATCGGCGCCCTGCGCCGCGCTCCCCCCCGGCGTGTGGTGGGCGAGTTCGTCGTCGAGAACAACCGACTGACGGTCAAGGACGCGCAGATCTTCGAGCGCGATCCGGTCAACCTCATCGCCTTGTTCCGGCAGGCGGACAAGCTCGACATGGCGATACACCCGGAGGCGAGCCGTCTGGCTACGCGCTCCCTCAAGCTGATCACGCCGACCCTGCGGCGCGACGAGCGGGCCAACGCCCTGTTCCTCGAGATTCTCACCTCGAAGAACAAGCCGGAAGTGGTGCTGCGGCGCATGAACGAGACCGGCGTTCTCGGGCGATTCGTCCCGGAATTCGGGCGCATTGTCGCGATGATGCAGTTCAACATGTATCACCACTACACGGTCGACGAGCACCTGATCCGGTCGATCGGCGTGCTCGGGGACATCGAAACCGGACGCCGCGCCGACGCGCACCCGCTATCGAACAAGATCATTCACACGATCAGCCACCGTCGCGCGCTGTACGTCGCACTGTTCCTGCACGACATCGCCAAGGGCAGGGCCGAGGACCACTCGATCGCGGGCGCGCGCATCGCCCGCAAGCTCGGGCCGCGCCTCGGGCTGACGCGGGCCGAGACGGACACGGTCGCGTGGCTCGTAGAGCATCATCTCCTGATGTCGACGATCGCCCAGAGCCGCGATCTTTCCGATCCGCGCACAATCGAGAGCTTCGCGAGGGTCGTCCAGACGATCGAGCGGCTGAAGCTGCTCCTGCTCCTCACAGTGGCCGACATCGCCGCCGTGGGACCGGGCGTCTGGACCGGCTGGAAGGGCGAGCTCCTGCGCACGCTCTATTACGAGACCGAAGTGGTGCTCGGCGGAGGCGACGTGGAGATCGCCCGTCCCGAGCGCATTCGGCTCGCGCAGGAGCGGCTACGCGAGGAGCTTCCAGACTGGAGCGACGCCGCGTTCGAAGCCTATGCGCGCCGGCATTATCCGGCCTACTGGCTCAAGTCCGACGAGCGCTGCCGGGTGCAGCAGGCCCGCTTCATCCGGGCCGCCGAGGATGCCGGGGCCACCGTCGCCACGCGCTACGAGACCGACGCATTTCGCGGCGTGACCGAGATCACCGTGCTCTCGCCCGACCATCCGCGTCTGCTCGCCATCATTACGGGCGCCTGCGCGGCTGCGGGCGGCAACATCGTCGACGCGCAGATCTTCACGACCGCCGACGGGATGGCGCTCGACACGATCTTTGTCTCCCGCGCCTTCGATCGGGACGACGACGAAATGCGCCGGGCCGAAAAGGTCGCAGCCTCCATCGAGCGCGCGCTGAAGGGCGAAGTGAAGATCGCCGATCTCGTCGATGGGCGCCGCCAGCCCCGCGAGCGGGTCAAGCCCTTCGTCGTGATCCCGGAGGTCGTCATCGACAACTCGCTGTCGAGCCGGCACACGGTGCTCGAAGTGACGGGTCTCGACAGGCCGGGCCTGCTCTACGATCTGACCACGGCGCTGGGGCGGCTCAACCTCAACATCGCCTCGGCCCATATCGCCACTTTCGGCGAGAAGGTGGTCGACGTGTTCTACGTAACCGATCTGACTGGAGGCAAGATCACCCAGGCCGCCCGCCAGAACGCCATCCGCCGGACGTTGCAGGAGATTATCAGGGCCGACGATGCGCCGGCCCGGCCGCCGCGCAGCGCGCCGCCTCTGCAACGCAGCGCTTGATTCAAACCGCCTCCGGCATGATATGAGGCGCATGATCCGACGCCGTTCCACGAAAAGCAAAGCGAACCATGACTGAATCTTCGGAAACGCAAGACGACTTCGCCGCCCGCCCGGAGCAAGATGGCGACGAGACCCCCGCATCGGAGGCGCAGGCTGCGGTCGAACTGATCGCCGCTCTTGAGGCGGAGAGGGCCGATCTGAAGGACAAGCTCCTGCGCACCCTCGCGGATATGGAGAATCTGCGCCGGCGCACCGAGCGCGAGGTCGCGGACGCGCGGGCCTACGCGGTCACGGGCTTCGCGCGCGACATGCTCACCGTCGCCGACAATATCCGCCGCGCGCTCGACGCCGTTCCCGATCAGGCGAACGCCGCGATGGACGAGGCGTTGCGGGCGCTCGTCGAGGGAATCGAGCTGACCGAGCGCGACCTTCACAAGACCATGGAGCGCTACGGCGTGAAGAAACTCTCGCCGGAGGGCGGGCGCTTCGATCCCAACCTCCATCAGGCGATGTTCGAGATCCCCAACCCGGATGTCCCCAGCGGTCAGGTCGTGCAGGTCGTGCAGGACGGCTACGTCATCGGCGAGCGCGTTCTGCGCCCCGCGCTCGTTGGCGTGGCCAAGGGCGGCCCGAAGGCCGCTCCGAACGGCGACGGCTTTCCCTCCGCCGGTTGACGATGTGGTGCGCCTGAAGGCCATCCGCAGCGCGATTTTGCTCGCGCCGCTCGCACTCGTAGCCTGTGGCGAAAGCGTCGATCCGGAAATGGCCGCGATCTGCCGGATGACGCTTCCGGCGCTCAACGCGGCCGGCGCGCGAATAGCCGTCACCCGCGTCGCGCCGGGCGCCGACGCGCGCACGGTGCGCGTCGAGTATTCGGTGACGGGCGGGCAGGGCGCGTCGCCTGCGCAAGGCCTCCGGCGTCGCTACGTCGTCTGCGCCTTCTCGGCCACGCCGCCGTCAGGCGCTCAGCCCGATCTTGTCGGGATCGACACCGACACGGGCCCGGTCACCGGCGCTTCCGTCTATCTCATGAAGCGATACTGGCTCTCGACGCCCGAGGCGCGCGAGGCCGACCCGGGACGCTGACGCGCGGGCGCGCGGTTTTTTCCCTTTCCACGAAAGCGTCCTTCTGTTGATCTCGGAAGCGTCGCAATCCCTGCGGAGCGCCATCGTGTCTCAAGCCGCTCACGCCATCACGCTCGAAGACGTCCGGCGGGCCGCCGCCACCATCGCCGGCCACGTGATCGAGACGCCGATGATCGCCTCGCCGCGCCTGTCGGAACTGACGGGCGCGCAGGTGCGGCTCAAGCTCGAGAACATGCAGGCCACGGGCGCATTCAAGGAGCGCGGCGCGGTCAACCGGCTCGCGGCGCTGGACGCCGCGCAGCGCGAGGCCGGCGTCATCGCGATGTCCGCGGGCAACCACGCGCAGGCGGTGGCCTACCACGCTCGACGCATGGGCGTTCCCGCGACGATCGTGATGCCCGAGACGACGCCTCTGGTGAAGGTCGAGAACTCCCGCGCGCAGGGCGCGCGCATCGTTCTGCACGGCGAGACGCTCGCCGATTCCGAGATTCGCGCCCGCGCGATCGCCGAAGAGGAGGGGCTGACATTGATCCACCCCTTCGACGATGCGCTCGTCATGGCGGGGCAGGGGACGGTCGGGCTCGAGATGCTGGCGGCGGCGCCCGATCTGGATACGCTCGTCGTGCCGATCGGCGGCGGGGGACTGATCTCGGGGATCGCGGTCGCGGCCAGGGCGCTGTCTCCCGGCATCCGCATCGTCGGCGTTGAGGCGGCGCTCTATCCGGGCTTCCACAATGCGCTCACCGGCGCGGACCTGCCGATCGGCGGCGCGACGCTCGCCGAGGGCATCGCCGTGAAGCATCCCGGCGAATTGACGCTCCCGATCGTGCGCGATCTGGTCTCCGAAATCGTGCTCGTGGACGAAGATCTCATCGAAAGCGCCGTCAACGCCTGCGCCACGCTCCAGCGCACCATGGCCGAGGGCGCCGGCGCGGCCGGCCTCGCGGCGATGCTGGCGCGGCCCGATCTCTTCGCCGGGCGCAATGTCGGGATCGTGCTGTGCGGCGGCAACATCGACGCGCGCATTCTGGCCTCCGTGATGGTGCGCGAGCTCGAGCGCGACGAGCGCGTCGTGGCCTTTCGCATTTACTCCAACGACAGGCCGGGACTTCTGGGCCGGCTGGCGACGCGGCTTGGAGAATTAGGGGCGAATATTCTGGAAGTTTCGCACGGTCGTCTCTATCTGGATGTGCCGGCCAAGGGCGTCACGGTCGACCTGACGATCGAGACGCGCGACGCGGCGCATACGGCGGCGATCTTCGCTGATCTGCGCGCCGAGGGTTACGAACCGCGCCGGATCGATCCGCGCGGCCTCACGCAGACGGCCGGCTGATCCGGTCGATGGAGACGACGCGATGAGCACGAACCCCGTTCCCGCCTATGCGGCGCAGCCCTTGCCCGTGACGGACGGAGTCCTGACGCGGCGGCTCCTCGCCTATCTGATCGACATCTTCGTGATCCTGGGTTTCACGTTGCTGGTCCTCGTCGCGATCCTGATCCTCGGCGTCGTCACCTTCGGCATCGGCTGGCTTCTCTTCGCCATCGCGGCTCCGGGGGCGGCGATTCTCTACACGGCGCTGACAATGGCCGGTCCGAAGCAGAGCACCATCGGAATGCGCTTTTGCGGGCTCCGCGTCATCGACGCCGCCAGTGGAGGACCGATCGACGCCCTGCGCGCGGCGGTGCATGCGCTCCTCTTCTATCTCGCCATTTCGACGTTCGTGATCTGGGCGATCGACATCGCCATCGGCGTGTTCCGCGCCGACCGCCGCCTCGGACGCGATCTCGTCGTCAATCTCATGGTGGTCCGCGCGGTTGCGTGAGACCCGGCGCCGCATTGGCGAATCGCACGCTTCCGCGTGGGCGTAGTGGCTGTTATTCTCTTCAAGGTTTGCTGGTCCAGCCAACGCGGAGCCGGACGCGCGTGACGAGCCATTCGCGGGACACCCCGCAATTCTTCCTGACGGCCCCCTCGCCCTGCCCCTATCTGGAGGGGCAAGAGGAGCGCAAGGTCTTCACGCATCTCGTCGGCGGCGGCGCGAGCGCCCTCAACGATATCCTGACGCATGGCGGCTTCCGGCGCTCGCAGACGATCGCCTACCGCCCGGCCTGCGAGACCTGCCGGGCCTGCATCTCCGTGCGCGTGCCTGTCGACGATTTCGTCTTCCGCCGCAATCATCGCCGGGTCTGGTCCGACAACCGAGATCTGATCGGCCGGGCAAGCGAAGCTTCCGCCACCTCCGAGCAATACGGTCTATTCCGCCGTTATCTCGAGAGCCGGCACGCCGACGGCGGCATGATGGACATGTCGATGCTCGACTACGCCATGATGGTCGAGGACAGCCATATCGAGACGCTGATCGTCGAGTACCGCCGGCGCGGACCGGATTCGCGCATTAACGGGCGAGGAGAAGGTCCGCTGCTCGCCGCTTGCGTGACCGACGTGCTCGCCGACGGGTTGTCGATGGTCTATTCATTCTACGATCCCCAAGAGGCGCCGCGCAGCCTGGGGACCCTGTTGATCCTCGATCATATCGAGCGCGCGCGGGCGATGCGCCTGCCCTATCTCTACCTCGGCTACTGGGTCGCCGGTTCGCCGAAAATGGCCTACAAGGCCCGCTTCACGCCGCAGGAGCGGCTGATGCCGTCCGGCTGGACGCGGTTCGAGCGCTGAAGGTCCAGATCGCCGATATGGGTGACATCGCAGGAATGAACGCTCGCGCGATCCGTGAAGCCGTCCGCGCCGGAATTCTCGCCCCGCAGGCGGCCGCAGACGCGGCGATCGCCAAAGCCCGCGCCATGAACGCCGATCTGCGCGCCTTCATCGCCATGGGCGAAGAGCCGGTTCTGGCGAATGCTGATGGCCCGGTCCATGGCGTCCCGCTCGCGGTGAAGGACAACATCGCCGTCGCCGGGCGCGCGCCCTCCGCCGGCATAGCCGCCTCGCCCTTTCCGCCGGCCGGGCGTGACGCGCGTCTCGTCGCCTTGTGGCGGGCGGCCGGCGGGGCGCTCGTCGGGCGACTGAACATGCACGAGGGCGCGCTCGGCGCGACGAGCGACAACCCCGCTTTCGGCCGTATCGACAACCCGGCTGCTCCCGGCTTCACGCCTGGCGGCTCCAGTGGTGGGTCGGCGGCGGCTGTTGCGGCCGGGATCGTTCCCGTCGCGCTGGGCACCGACACGATGGGGTCGGTTCGCATACCGGCGAGCTATTGCGGGGTCGTCGGCTTCAAGCCCAGCAGGGGCGTCCTGTCGCGCGACGGGATCATCGCGCTCTCGCCGACGCTCGACCATGCGGGCGTATTCGCGCGCGACGTCGCCGACGCAGCGCTCGCCTTCGATGCGCTCGCCGTCGAAGACCCTCGCGACCCTGCCTCCCGCGCCCTTCCGGCCATGCTCGACGATGCGCCACGCGCGCTGGCCGGGCTCGTCTTCGGACTGCCCGAAAGCGTCTCGTGCGCAGCGCTTGAGCCCGAGGTCGCCGCCGCCTTTGACGCGGCTTGCGCCCGGCTGCGCGAGGCCGGCGCGCGGATCGAGCCGCTCGACGATTCCGGTTTCGCCGGGGCGGGCCTGCGCAAGGAGGCCTTCCTCGTCTCCGAGGTGGAGGGCGCGCGCGTCTACGCAACGCACCTCGCGAACGAGAATTCCGGATTGAGCGCCGCTTTCCGCAAGATGCTCGCCTATGGCCGCGACCTGCCCGGGACGCGGTACGCGGCGGCTCTGCAAGCCTGCGAGCGGGCCGGCGGCGGCGCCCGGCGCGCGGCGATCCGCTTCGACGCCATATTGTCGCCGACGACGCCGCAGCGCGCTTTTCCGCACGGCGCGCGCGCGCCGGTCGATCAGGCCGACTTCACGGTGGTCGCCAACGCCTCAGGGCTCCCGGCCATATCTGTGCCCATGCCTTGCTGGGACCGCCCCGCCGGCCTGCAACTGACATGCGCTGATCTCGCTGACCGGCGGTTGCTGGCGATCGCGACGCTCGTGGAGGCCGCGATCGGCTAAGCGGGTCAGCGCTCTCGGGTCAGCGTTCTCAATTCAGCGCTTGGGCTCCGGGCGATGCTTTCCGTCGGGGCCCTTGCCGCGCCTGTAGACCAGCAAGGTGCGCTTGAACGAGATCACGATGTCGCCGTGCTGGTTGGTGCCGATGGTCTCGACCTTGACGATGCCGAGATCGGGTCGCGAGCCGCTCTCGCGCTTCTCGAGCACGGTCGATTCCGAATAGATCGTGTCGCCCTCGAAGACGGGATGGGGCAGCCGCACCTCGTCCCAGCCGAGATTGGCGAACACGTTCTGGGAAATGTCCTGGACGCTCTGGCCGGTCACGAGCGCGATCGTAAAGCACGAATTGACCAGCGGCTTCTTGAACGCCGTGTGCTCAGCGTAGTTCACGTCGAAATGCAGATGCGCGGTGTTCTGCGTCAGCAGTGTGAACCAGGAATTGTCGGTCGCGGTCACGGTGCGTCCGAGCGCATGTTTGTAGACGTCGCCGGGCTCGAAATCCTCGTAGAAACGTCCGTTCCAGCCTTGCTTGAGCGTCATCGCGCCTCTCCCTTTCGACCTGTCGACTTTTTGCGATAGCGCGCCGGCGTGGCGCGCGACACCGGAAATCCGGCACATCGCCTTCCGCGAATCGGGCCGGCGGCCGAATCACGCTCGCGCAATTCCCGCAGGTTGCGCAGGATCAAGGCGGCGCTCGGCCGGACATGGCCTGATCGGCCCGAAGTCAGAAAACAGGCATCAGGGAGAAAGCCGGCCATGTCCATCCCCCACCACTTCAAGCGCATCACGCTCCATCTGGCGCGCAACAAGGAATATCCTGTCGGATCGCACATGCACGGCTACGACATTGTCGCGCCGCTTGACGCCGATTCCCGGATCGACGCCGCAGAATGGCGAAAGCACCGCGAGATTTGCCGTGTGCGCCGGTTCTGGGCGGGAGAGCCGGACCAGATCGGGTATTTGCGCCATAGGCCAGGCGGACCAGGCGGCGCGACCTGGATCGTGGATTACGACGCCGCGCGCAGCGACGACGACGAGCCGGCCTACCGTCTCGGCGACCACCGGATGCAGGTAGGCGAATATGTGTCGATTCGCGACGAAGACGACGAGCTGCGCACTTTCCAGATCGTCGCGGTGGAGAACGCCGCCTGAATCGGCGATTGCCTCTGGACTCTATCTGCAATTGTTCGCGGACAATGCCGGCCATGTTGGCGACCGGAGGGCTCTTCATCTTTCGCACGCATGGCGACAGATCAATCTGAGATTGCTACCTGTTGCTGTAGCACTTAAAAAATATGATCGTTTTTACAAGAACGTTATGAGGATATTTTGTCGACAAATTATTCTTGATGAATTGCAAAACTTTACCGATGCGCGCATAATGCGCCATGTGCAGGCTTGGCGTGCATAACTGGGGTCGATCATAAGTTACGTAAACGCATTGAGTGTATACTAGGTTGCATTATTGCGCAGGTTTGACGGTTAGGCTATAGGGCACGTATAGGAAGGGTTTGAGCCTGTCGCAGGGCGTAAGTCACGCCTACGAAACGGGTGATTCGTTTTCGCATCGGGTGCGGGCAGTGATCGCCGACCGGCGCGGGAACGTTTTACGCCGAACACTTTGCCGATTTGCGTCACGAGGTATTGCGACATGCTGCATATGAAGAAGGCGCCTAACGCGATCGACCATGAGATCGGTCGTCGCATCAAGGCCCGGCGCCAGTTTCTCGGCCAAAACCAGCAGTTCCTCGCCGACGAGATCGGCGTTTCATATCAACAGGTGCAGAAATACGAGAACGGGGCGGATCGGGTCGGCGCAAGTCGACTCTTCGCCATCGCGAAGGCGCTGGGCGTGCCGATTTCGTATTTTTTCGAGGATGAGCGCGACGACGATACGGAGACCGAGGCCGCGGACGCCGAAAGGCAGATCATCGATCGCACCGTGGCGGAAGAGGAGGGGCGCAGCCTAATCCTGCATTTCGCCCGCATTCGGGATCCGCAGCTGCGACAGAAGGTGCTTGAACTGGCAGAGTTGCTGTCGGACGCCTGCCTCTCGACCAAGCGCCGCTGAGCGCCTCGGCTGACGGGTCGGTCGGCGCCAGCGACACAACTTCTTGCACGTGAATGATATCGCGGCTAAAGTCTCGCTTGCGCCTGTGGGGGCGTAACATCGAGAGCGACTTCAACCGCCGGCTGTTCATCAGTCGGCGGCTTTTTCATCGCAAGTCGGCTGTCACGATCGCCCGGCTGCCGGGGTTGCGCACTGGCTCGCCGGCTTTCCACCTTGCGGCGTCCCGATGAATCGCCTCGCGCCTTCTTCCGATGTCGAACAGCCCCCAGGTCAGCCCGAGCAGCAGATAGAAGTGGCGCCAGTGGTCGGTGTCGATCGTGAAGCCCTGCAGGATCTGCACGAACAGCGTCGACCAGACAGCGATGGCGAAGGGCTGCGTCGGGCCGGCCATGGCGACGCTGCGCCAGCCGACGACCAGCGTCGCGACGATGAGCGTTAGATAGGCCACGCCGCCGAGCCAGCCATAGGAGGAGAAGGCGTTGAGGTAGACGTTGTGCGGGTCCTCAAGCCAGAAATGCCTGAATTGCAGCGGACCATAGCCGGCTGGCCTGTCGAGCAGTTCGGGCAGCGCGCGAGAATAGCGCCCGAAGCGCCCTGTCTCCCCGATATCGTAGGCCTGGGTCAAGCTGGCGCGGTCTTGGAACATCGCGCCCACTTCCTCGATCGAGAGAAGCGCCAGCAATCCTGTAGCCAGCACGCCGACGCCGGCGATAGAGAGCATTACGATCCGCCGCCGCAGCCGCGCTCCGGCGGTAAGCAGGAACGTCAAACCGACCGTAAGCGCGATCGAAAACACCGCGTGCCCCCAGGCGCCACGGGAGAACGAGAGGAATACGCCGCCGAAGAGGATGATCGCAAAGGCCGCGAGGACGCCCGGTCGCAAGCGGCGGCTCGTCAGGATGTCTTGAGTGAGCAGCACGAGCGGCAGGATGACGAAGGTGCCGAGCACGTTCGGGTCCTTGAAGGTGCCCGATGCGCGCCCGAAGAGGGTGAAGACGGAGCCGAGTCCGGCGACGTTGAAGTAACCCAGCACGCCGGCGCTCGAGGCGATGACGGCTCCGCAAACGCACCCCCATTTCAGGGCGTGGAGTCGGGCGTCTGAATCGTTCTGGATGACCGCCGCGATGAAGACGGCGGTGATCGCCAGATAGTACGAGATCGCGATGAACATCACCGCGTCGCCGTCATGCAGGAAGGGGATCAGCGAGAACAGCCCGCCCGTGTTGAAGATCATCAGGAGCGTGATCAGGACGACCGCTCCCGCGCCCATCCGAAGGCCGCCTACGATGAAAACGAGAAAGGCCAGGGCGAAGGCGAGTTCATAGGGGGAGGGCTCGACGAAGACCACTCCGCCGCCACAGCCCATGAGCCAGAGCGCCCACCACTCGACGCGTGGCGAGAAGCGTCGGCGCGCGACGGAGGCGGCGGAGCTCAATAGGCGTTCTCCGTCTTGAGCAGCGCAAAGGGCGTCATCGCCAGGATTTGCAGGTCGAAGAACACCGACCAGTTCTCGATGTAATAGAGGTCGTGCTCGACGCGCCGCTGGATCTTTTCCTGCGTGTCGGTCTCGCCGCGCCAGCCGTTGATCTGCGCCCAGCCCGTGATGCCGGGCTTGACCTTGTGGCGGGCGAAATAGCCGTCGACGACCTTGTCGTAGAGCTGGTCGGCGGCTTTCGCCTGCACCGCGTGCGGGCGCGGACCCACGAGCGACAGGTTGCCCTTGAAGACGACGTTGATGAGCTGCGGCAGCTCGTCGAGCGACGTCTTGCGGATGAAACGTCCGACGCGGGTGACCCGCGGGTCGTCCTTGGTGACGAGTTTCGAGGCGGGGGCGTCGCTCTGTTCGACATACATCGAGCGGAACTTGAAGACCTCGATCAGCTCGTTGTTGAAGCCGTAGCGGTTCTGCCGGAAGAAGATCGGTCCGCGCGAATCGAGCTTGATGGCGATGGCGGTCGCCAGCATCACGGGCGACAGAGCGATCAGCAGAAGCGCGCCGACGATCTTGTCGAAGAGCCACTTCAGGACGAGGTCCCAGTCGGCGATCGGGCGATCGAACACGTCGAGCACCGGCACGTTGCCGATGTAGGAATAGGCCCGAGGACGCAGGCGCAGCTTGCTCGCATGCGCGGCGAGACGAATGTCGATCGGCAGCACCCAAAGTTTCGAGAGCATCTGCAGAATGCGGCCTTCCGCCGAGATCGGGACCGTAAAGATCACGAGATCAAGATGCGTGAGGCGCGCATAGTCGACGAGATCGTCGATCGTGCCGAGTTTGGGGTAGCCGGCGACGATGTCGGGCGCGCGGCTGTCGCCGCGATCGTCGAAGACGCCGACGATCCGAACGCCGGTTTCGCCCTGCGCCTCAAGCGCCTCGATCATCGCCACCGCCGCGTCGCCGGAGCCCACGATCGCCGTGCGGCGGTCGAACCGCCCGTCGCGCGTCATTGCGCTCATCACGGAGGAGAGGGCGCTGCGTTCTATCGCCAGAGCCACGCCGCCGACCGCGAACCACGCGAGGAGCCAGAAGCGCGAAAACTCGTCGCCGAGCTTGAGCAGGAAGATGAGCGTGAAAGCGGCGATGAAGACGCCGGCGTAGATCAGCAGCATCCGGAAAGCTTCGCGCACGAAGCGCCGGAACGCCTGAAGCGCATAAAGCCGCACCGTCTCGAAGAGCCCGACCGTTGCGGCGGGTAGCGCGAAGATGACGCTGACTTCGAGCGCCAGCGGCGGCCTGCCGAGATACAGCTGGTGCACTACGAGACCGCACAACGCGAGCAGGGCGAATTCGACGAGCCGGACGCTTCCGGTCAGGACGATCGGCGAAAGGGCGCCGGCGACGGGCACTCCCGCCATCGTCTCCGCCACACGCGGTGCGCTTGCCTGATCCCCCGACCGGGCAGGCGCTTTCTCGAGGCCGGCCGACGCCGCAGCCTGGATGAGGTCCCGGATGTCGATGCTACTCATGACCCGTCTGTTCCCCGAAAGTCCGATGACGCAACGTTAGCGTGGTCCGGTGAGAGAACGCTTAACGGGATCGTCGAAACCTGCGGTCAGCGCGTCATGCGGCGGCGGGTCGCACCGGCCTCGTAGCCCGCGAGAACGGCGTCGGTCATGCGCGCCACCGAGAAATTGTCGCGCAGGTAATCGCGGACGCGCTCGGCGCGCTCGTTCGCGTCGACGTCCTGCTCGCCAAGTCGCGCGAGCAGGGCGCGCGCGAGCGCCGGCGCGTCGCCGGGGGCGATGAGATCGCCGGCGACTGGCGCAAGAATCTCGGGCACGCCGCCCACGTTGGTGGCGACGATGGGTCGGCCCGCCGCTGCCGCCTCGAGCACGACATAGGGCAGGGATTCGGCGCGCGAGGGCATCGCCATGACACGTGCGCGCGAGAGCGCGGCGCGGATCGGCTGTGGACCTTCGAAAACGACCGTATCCGCGATGCCGAGCGCGCGCGCCATTTCCTCGATCCGCTCCCTGTCCGGCCCCGAGCCGACGGCGAGGAGCGTCGGTGCGTCTCCACGACGTTCCCTGATCATGGCCAGCGCCTCAAGCAGCGTGTCGACGCCCTTGGCGAGCAGCATCTCGCCGATGAAGAGCAGATCGAATCTCTCGGCCGCCGGCTCGACCGGTTCGAATTCGTGCGGGTGAAGCCCGTTATGGACGATGAATGCCGGCCGGTCGCTTTGTCCGACGAATTCCTCGAAGCAGCGCGCGACGTATCGGCTCTCGAACAGGAACACGTCGGTGCGCCGGCCGAGGAACCGCTCGGCGGCCATGTAGAGATGGTGGCGCAGGTCGCCCGGCTTGAAATGAAACGACCCGCCATGCGGCGTGTAGGCCGTCACGGCTCCGGCCCGGGCGCTCCGGCTCAGCCCGCGCGCATAGGCGCCGCCCTTGGAGCCGTGTCCGTGCAGCACATGTGCTTCGACTTTTCTCTGAAGGCGCGCCAGCATGCGCAGCGCCCGAATGTCGCCGAGCCCCGGCTCGCGCTTCATCGGCGTGCGCGTGATCCCGAGCGCGAGATGCGGCGCGACCTCCTCGAGCAATTGCCCTGTGCGCGCGTTCTCGGTGAGCGAGTCGAAGAACAGCCCGACTTCGCACCCCCGCACGGCCTGCTCGCGGGCGAGATCCAGCACATGCCGGAACAGCCCTCCGATCGGAGAGCGAAAAACGTGCAGGATGCGCTTCGGCGGCTTGTCCATGGGCGGCTCTTGTTGCGTCGCGACGACGGCCTAGAACCAGCGCTCGCGGACCATCACCGTATCGCCCGGACGCACGGGGTGATCGGCGGGAACGCTGAAGCGTTTGATCTCGCCGCCGACCGGGCGCGAAATGGTGGCCGAACTCCGGACGGCGCGGGGGGTGAAGCCGCCGGCGATGGCCACCGCCGTCTCGACGGTCAGGCCCGCGACATAAGGGTATTGTCCGGCCTGGTTGACCTCGCCGAGGATGAAGAACGGCCTGTACGTGTCCACCTCGACCGTGACGCGCGGCTCGCGGATGAAACCCGAGCGCAGACGCCCGGCGATCCTGTCCGCCGCCTCACGCGTGGTGAGGCCCCGGACTTCGACGGCCGCGATCAACGGCATCGTGACGGCGCCGGCCGGGTCCACCGCGTAGATGTTGGAGAGATTGTCCTGGCCAAAGACGATGACACGCAGACGATCGCCTGACGCGAGGCGATAGCGCGTCGGATCGAACGGCTCTTCGAGTCCGGCGTCGAGGCGCGGCGTCGCGCAGCCCGCCAGTGCGAAAGCGCCGAATATCGTGAAGAGGGCTGTGCGCCTGCGCATCGGGTCGCCGGTCTGTCCTTACGAAGCAAGCGAAACGCTAGCGCGTTATGGTTAACGGAATGTTTCGCGCGCGCGACGGGCGGGCCGCTCGCAGGGATCGAACGAGGATCCGCGGACTTAACCGAACCGCAACCCTGAAAGTTCATGATTCGCGAACGATCGACGCGCCGATTCGTGTGTGTAGGGCGCGCGTCGTCGGCATGGAGCCAGGTATGCGGCACTCGAGATACGGGCCGGACGACGACGGAGGGCCGGGCGATCTGATCGATCTCGGCCGGCTGATCTCGGTTTTGTTCCGACGGATGGCGATGATTCTCGGCATCGGGCTCATCGCCTGCGCAGCCGCGATCGCGTTCGTGCTGCTCGTGACGCCGCAATTCTCCGGACAGTCGCAGGTGCTGCTGGAGAGTCGCGACAGCGTCTACACCCGCACGCTCGGGCAGGGCGAGGGCCAAACGGGCGTCTTCGACGAACAGGCGGTCCAGAGCCAGGTGCAGATCGTGACCTCCCGAGAAGTGGCGCGCGAAGCGATTCGCCGGCTCGGTCTTGTCGGGCACATCGATTTCGATCCGCTTGCGGGGCCGCTGGATCCGGTCACGCGCATCCGCGCGATGCTCGGCCTTGCATCCGGCGCCTTCGACGGGCGCGAGGAAGATCGTATTTTCGACAGCTATTACAGAGCCCTTTCGGTCTATCCCATACCGCGCTCGCGGGTCATCGCGGTCGAGTTTCGAGCGAGTGATCCCGAACTCGCCGCGCGCGCCGCCAACACGATCGCCGAGATCTATCTCGAGCAGCTGGAGGCCGCAAAGGCCGAGCTGGCGCGGGCGGCTTCGAACTGGCTGGGGGCCAATATCGACGAACTGCGCGATCGCGTGTCCAGCGCAGAGCGCGCGGTCGAGGATTTTCGCTCGCGCTCACGACTCTTCGTCGGCGGCGGCAACGCCACGATCACCGCCCAGCAGCTGAGCGATCTCAACACGCGCCTCACCGAGGCCCGCTCCGCGCAGGCCGATTTCGAGGCCCGCGCCGGGCTCATCGCGGACATGATTCGCGGCGGTCGCGCCTTCGAGATCCCCGACGTCGCCAACAACGAACTGATCCGTCGTCTGATCGAACAGCGGATCGACCTGCGTTCGCAGATCGCGCTGGAGCAGCGTACGCTCCTGCCGGGGCATCCACGGATTCTGGAGCTGCGCGCCCAGCTCGCCGATCTCGACGCACAGATCGTTTCGTCAGCGGAACGCACCGTGCGGATTCTGGAGAACGACGCCCGGATGGCCGCTTCCCGAGTCGAGGCGCTCGAAACGGCGCTCGACGCGCAGATGCGCGTCGTGTCCCAGGCCAACGAGAGTGAAGTCCAGTTGCGCGCGCTCGAGCGCGAGGCGCGCGCGGAGCGCGAGCAGCTGGAGGCATACCTTGTGCGCTACCGCGAAGCGCTCGCGCGCGGAACCGAGAACGCGAGCCTGCCGGACGCCCGCATCGTCTCGCGCGCCGTCGCGCCGAGCGCGCCCGTCTATCCCCGAAAAGGACCGACTGTCGTGCTCGTCACCCTGGGCGCGATCTTCATGGCGGCCGGCCTGGTCGTCGTGAGCGAACTCGCCTTCGGCGGCCCAGCCGGCGGAGGGCGGCGGCGGATCCGTGACGCCGAACCCGAGATCGCCAACGACGAGAGCGATGCGAACGAAGCTCATCCGCAGCAGGAGGAGCGCGAGGACCGGCTGCGCGAGGTCGCCCAGGATCAATCGACGTCCCCGCCCGGCAAGATCGACGTCGAACAATCCGTTCCATTCCAGAACGTGGCCCTCGATCTCGGGGCGATCGGCGCCCGCCTGCGCGGCACGATCTCTGACGGGCGCGCCGAGTCCGCGCCTTTCGCCCGATCTTATGTTCCCGTCCCGGAAGATGAGCAGATCGCATTCGCGAGCGAGCCGAAAGCGACCGTGGCGAGCGCGCAGGCGCCTTCGGAAACTGAGCCCTGGCCGAAGCTCCCGATCGATGAGCCGCCATCGGAAATCGTGCCGGCCGATGCGGTCGATGAATGTTTCTCTGCGCCACCCGTCATGCCCCCCCGCCCCGAGGCCACTCCATCCGACGCCGTCGTGTCGGCCGGGGCGTCCGACGATGACGATTCCTACGCCTTCGACGCGCTTCTCGGACGATTGGCGGGAGCCAGGGCGGAAGGCGGCAAGCGACGCGTGCTGGTGACGGGTCTCGGCGATCCCGCGAAGCTGCGTCAATTCGCACGCGCCTTCGCCGAGGCCGCGAGCGGCGTCGGCCGCGCGGCGCTCGTGGAGCTGCAACCCGAATCCCGGTCGCGCCCATCCCGGGGCTTCAGCGAACTCGTCGCCGGGGAGGCGAGCTTCTTCGAGGTCATCCGCCGGATCCGGGGAAGCGGACTGCACCGCATCGGCTACGGATCGCGCGAAGGCGCGGCGATCATCGACGACGAGGAAGCTCTCGACATCGCGCTTTCGGCTCTCGCCCACACCTACGAATGGCTCGCGCTGGCGCTGCCCGATTCTACCGACCGCGCAGCCCTCGCCGTTTTCGCGCGACGCGTCGATGCGGTCGTCGTCGCCAGCGATCGCGAGCTTTCCGATCCCGAACTCGTCGATCTCTACGGCGATCTCGTCGAAGCGGGTGAAGCGGAGGTGCTCGTGGCTGCTGTCGGGTCGGTCGCGAATGTCGCAGCGGCCTGACAGGTCGGGCGGATAGCGCGATGTCCCTCAAATCGGCGATCATCAGGACCGGACTTCAAGCCATCGACCTGCTTCGGGCGGATGTCTGGCTGCGCCCGCTCGCGCAAGGGCGGGGCGTCATCCTGATGTTCCACCATGTGCGCCCGGCGAAGGCGGGCGAATACGCGCCGAACGCGCTGCTCGAGATCACGCCGGAGTTTCTCGACGAGACGCTTGGGCTCGCGCGCGATGCCGGGTTCGATTTCGTCTCCCTCGACGAGGTTCCCGCCCGCCTCGCCGAGCCTGCGGGGCGGCCCTTCGCGGCGTTGACCTTCGACGACGGCTATCGCGACAACGCCGAATACGCGCTGCCCGTCCTGCGGCGGCATGGCGCGCCGGCGGCGATCTTCGTCACGACAGGCTTCGCCGACGGGGACGGACGCCTTTGGTGGCTCGAACTCGAGGAGGCGATCGCTCGCCTCGATCGCGTCGAATTCGTGCATGACGGCGAGCATGTCCGCCTGCCGGCGACGGACGCCGCCAGCAAGGCGCAGGCCTTCGAAGCCATCTACTGGCGCCTGCGTGGCGCCGGCGAGGGCGAGCTTTTGCGGGTGATCGCCGAACTCGCGGCGGGCGCCGGAATCGACAGCCCCGCGCTGACCCGTTCCCTGTGCATGGACTGGGACGAGATCGGCGCGATGGCGCAGGACCCGCTCGTTACGATCGGCGCTCATACCTGCACGCATCCGATGCTCGCCAAGCACGACGACGCCACGGCGCGGCGCGAGATTTTCGAAAGCAAGCGCATCATCGAAGGGAGGCTCGGCCGCGAGGCGCGCCATTTCTCCTATCCCGTGGGAGACCGCACGAGCGCGGGCCCGCGTGACTTCTCCCTCGCGCGCGAGGCGGGATTCGCGACTGCGGTGACGACGCGGCCGGGCCACGTTTTCGCCGGACACGCCGCTTTCCCGCACGCGCTGCCGCGTGTCTCGGTCAACGGTCTGCATCAGAACCGTTCAATGATCCGTGCGCTGCTCTCGGGCGCGCCGTTTCTGCTCTGGAACGCCGGCCGCCGCGTTAACGCGGCATGAAGCGGCGAAGCGTCGCATCAACCAAAGAAAATGAATTGACATTCGATTAATAATAATTTCTACATATATATTACTCAGAAAGCATATTGATTATGGAGAATAATATGTCCGCTGCTGTGCTCGGCGGCCCCATCCGCGGCCCCACGATCGATCCGTTCGGTACTGCGAAGCCAACGAACGATTTCCAGCTGAGCCTTCCCGACGCCAGCGAAGCGTCGGGCGATCGTCCGCCATCGCCTAGTCTAGATGGCGAAACGCGGGTCCCGCGAACCACTCTCAAGGTAGGTAATGGAAGTACGGTTACCGTACAGGATCGGGCTGGCGCCAGCTTCGCAAGCACGCGTCATCCGCTCGTTTCGGGCGAGAACGGTAGCGTCGAAGCGCTCGGCGGTTTGCGGCAGGACGGTCGTCAGCCCTATCTCGACGCTGGGATAGGCATGTCAGGGCGAGCGACCAGTGGTTCGCTCGTGGCCGCTGGCGGCGTCGATCTGGTTGGTTCTGTCCCATTGCGGGGCGCTTCCGGCGATCCCGGCGCAGCCTACGCGACGCTCGAGGCCGACGCCCGCCTTACAATTGGAGACGCGTTCGTCGGTGGATCGGCGAACGCCTCGACCGTACCGGGCGCGCCGGTCGAACTCGACGCAAGCGCCGGCGTCAGGACGCCGATCGGGACGCTCTCCGTCCATCGCATTTGGGACGCGGGCGATCCGCGCGCTGAAACGTTTGCGCGCCTGACGACTGATGGCGGGTTGAGCGTCCAGGCTGGACCTGACAAAGTTCAGGTGAATTTCCGCGCCCGCTTCTGAGGCGCGGTTCTAGAATCGGGGCCGGCGCGGGGGTATAGGGATCTCTCCCGTCGGCCTTCCGAGCGATTCCGGCGGAACGTAGCGCTCGCCGTCCATCTCCGACTCGGCCTCCGCCATGGAGGTCTGGTGGCAATCGAGAAGCCAGAGATCGTAGATCGGATGTTCGATGGCGTTCAGGCCCGGGCTCGCGGCGAATATCCACCCCGCGAAGAGCGGCGCGACCGAGCCGTCTAGCGACACGTCCTCGACTTCGATGAAGGCGGTCGTGTTGGGGCTCTCCGTCGGCGGACGCGTGTGGCAGGCGCGGGGCGTCAGCAGCAGCGAGCCGAACTGAACAGTTTCGTCGATCAGAGCCTCGAAGGAGATGATCCGCGCGGTGATCTTGTCGAGGCCCGAGAAGACGGCGATCGGGTTCTCGATCACTTCGACGGGCAGGGCGTCCTGCGCGCCGGCGCCCTGGGCGCAGCCGAAGCAGATTCCAAACGCGACGCCCACCGTCATGAGGCGGCGCTTCGCCGCGTGTCTCGCGCGTAAGGTCATTGCGGGCTCAACTCCTGCCGAGGCGGATTTCAATCGCCTGGCGACCATGCGGCGTAATCGCCCGTCGCGCGCGGACGTTCTCCGGCGGTCAGCGTGGAGCCCTGCGGGCGATAGGCGAGGGCGGTGCCGGTGTGATTCTCCGCGCCCTCCTTCTGCCACTCGCGCGCGGAATAGGCCTCGTCCGAAGGCGCGATCGGATAGGTGTGGGCGAGCCAGCCGCGCCAGCCCGGAGGCACGCGCGACAGTTCCGCGAGGCCGCTATAGACCACCCAGCGCCGCTCGTAGCCCAGCGCCGGATCCTTCACGCCGCCCTTCGAGCGATAATAGGTGTTGCCGAACGCGTCCGATCCGACCATCTCCCCGCGCCGCCATGTATGGAAGCGCGTGCCGAGAGTCTGGCCGTTCCACCAGGTGAAGAGCTCGGTGAAAAACTGTTTGAAGGTCATCGCGGATCAGGCCCTGTTGTCGCTCAGCGCCCTTATGGAATCGGTTCAGGGTGAAGTCCAGCGCGCGAGCGAACCGAGGGGGATATCAGGGGCGTATTCAGGCGATTCGATGGCCTGTTCGCGATATCGGCGGGGATGCGGGCGAGTCGGGTCGGCGAGTCGGTCCCCGAGAGCCGCGCGACGGGTCCGCGACGGCGGCTCGGCGGGGCCCTCATCCACATTCGCTCGTGGCCCAGGCAGACTCGGAACCGGAGTTGTCCAGATGCCCTGTCGATGATTCTCGACGCGTCTCGAAAGGGTTAGCGAGCGTTAACGATTTATCCACCGACTCTGGCGTATCCACAAGATGTAGGGAGAGCGAAAAGCCGGCACACTAGTTGTTGACGGCGGGCCGTAGCCGGGCATAGCTTCTCGACATACCGGCGTGATGCGGTGGCGGGGTTGTTGGAGTGTCCCCGCCGATATCTCCCGAACGGCGTTCGAACGACCGCAGTCGCGTTCCGGAGCGGAGCGCGAACGGGACCGCTCGTCCACCGGGAGCCGAGTGAGCAAGTGCGAATGGGGGGCGGGTCGGCGAAAGGGCTGGCGGCGACCCTGATGAGACCAGTCGATCGGCCAAGGATGGCGGCCGGTCAACATGATGAACCGATGAACGCCAAATTTCAGGGGCTTGGACAAGATGCGGATCGAGCGGCGCTACACGAAGACGGGCGAATCGCCCTACGCGGCAATCGAGTTTCGGAGCGCCACGAGCGAAATCCGGAACCCTGACGGCTCGACCGTCTTCAAGCTCGAGAATTTCGAGGTTCCCGCCGCCTGGAGCCAGGTCGCGACGGACGTCCTCGCGCAGAAATATTTCCGCAAGGCCGGCGTTCCCGCGCGGCTGAAGAAGGTCGAGGAGAACGACGTTCCCTCGTTCCTGTGGCGCTCCGTCCCCGACGAGACGGCGCTCGAAAAGCTGCCCGAGGGCGAGCGCTACGGCCCGGAGACCTCCGCCAAGCACGTCTTCGACAGGCTCGCCGGCTGCTGGACCTACTGGGGCTGGAAGGGCGGCTACTTCACCTCCGAGGACGACGCGCGGACCTTCTTCGACGAGCTGCGCTTAATGCTGGCCTCGCAGATGGTCGCGCCGAATTCGCCGCAATGGTTCAACACCGGCCTGCACTGGGCCTACGGCATCGACGGCCCCAGCCAGGGCCATTTCTACGTCGATTTCAGGACGGGAGAGCTCACCCGCTCCACCTCGTCCTACGAGCATCCCCAGCCGCATGCCTGCTTCATCCAGGGCG
>REDO01000070.1 GCA_007693435.1 Salinarimonadaceae bacterium
CCCGCCTTCATCGTCAACCGCATCCTGCTGCCGATGATCAACGAGGCGATCTACACGCTCTACGAGGGCGTGGGCTCCGTCGATTCGATCGACACGGCGATGCGGCTCGGCGCCAACCACCCGATGGGCCCGCTCCAGCTGGCCGACTTCATCGGCCTCGACACCTGCCTTTCGGTGATGCAGGTGCTGCATGACGGGCTCGCCGACACCAAATACCGGCCCTGCCCGCTGCTGGTGAAATACGTCGAGGCGGGCTGGCTCGGCCGCAAGACGAAGCGCGGCTTCTACGATTATCGCGGCGAGACCCCCGTTCCGACCCGCTGAGAGAGGCGTATTCCTAAAATGCGAGCGTTCGGATCAACCCGAGCGCAATCCCTGACGCGCATGATGGAGCGCTCAGGGAGCCAGAACCATGTCGATAGACGCCACCGCCGGAATGAACGCAAGCTGGAGCGCCATGCGGGCCGACGCCCGCAGCGAGGCCGTTCGCTATGCGACGGATTCGAGCCAGATCCAGGCGGATCGCAACGTCGCCGCCTCCGCCGAGCGCGCGCCCGAGCCCGCCCGCGAGGCCGCGCCGCCCCCCGGTCAGGGCCGTTTCGTCGATACGAGGGCCTGAACGCGCCCCCTGTGACGCCGAAGCGTCTTCACATTATCGTCGCTCTGCGCATTAATACTCTTCGACGGACGAGCGAGTCGTCCGTCTGGAGGAGGTGGTGTGAACGCGCGCGTACCGCAGCCGTCGGTCCCGCTTGAGGCCTGTCCGGCTCTTGTGCTCAACGCCGATTATCGGCCCCTGAGCTATTATCCGCTTTCGATCTGGTCGTGGCAGGACGCCATCAAGGCGGTCTTCCTGGACAGGGTGAACATCGTTTCGCAATATGACCGCCTCGTGCGCAGCCCCGGCTTCGAGATGCGCCTGCCTTCGGTCGTCTGCCTCAAGTCCTATGTGCAGCCGACGCGCACGCCCGCCTTCACGCGCTTCAACGTATTCCTGCGGGACCGCTTCACCTGCCAGTATTGCGGGGCGCGCGAAGATCTCACCTTCGACCACGTCATTCCGCGTTCGCGCGGCGGGCAGACGACGTGGGAGAACGTCGTCACGGCCTGCGCCCCGTGCAACCTGCGCAAGGCCGACCGGCTGCCGAGGCAGGCGGACATGCATCCGCGTCAGACGCCCTTTTCGCCCAGCGTCCAGCATCTGCACGCGAACGGACGTCATTTCCCGCCCAATTACCTGCATGAGAGCTGGATGGATTACCTCTACTGGGACACCGAGCTGGAGCCCTGAGCGGGGCGGCGCCGCTTCGCTTTGCCGCGCGCGGCGTTTGTCGTAGAAGTCCCTCATGTCATTCGCAGCTCCCGACCAGGCGGCGCTTCGCGCGCTCGTCGAGTTCTACGCCGCAGCCGGCGTCGATTGCGCCCTGGAGGGCGAGCCGATCGACCGCTTCGCGCAGGAGCGCCGCCGTCGCGAAGACGCGCTCGCCGCGCGTGCGGGGCGGTCGGACGCGAACGCCCCCGCGCCCGCCGCGGCGCAGCCTCGCGCCGCTTCGGCAGCGTCGCCGGCCCTGCGCGCGCTCGATCCGGGCGAGGCCGAGATCTCGGCCCGCGAGCGCGCCGCGAACGCTCCCGATCTCGAGGCGCTTCGTGCGGCTCTGGCCGATTTCGACGGCTGCGCGCTGAAACTCTCGGCGAAGTCCCTCGTCTTCGCCGACGGGAAGCCGGGCGCCCGGGTGATGCTGGTCGGCGAAGCGCCGGGATCGGAGGAAGACAGGCAGGGCAAGCCTTTCGTCGGGCGCTCGGGCCAGCTCCTCGACCGCATGCTCGCGGCGATCGGGCTCGATCGCGAGAGCGTCTACATCGCCAATGTCGTTCCCTGGCGCCCGCCCGGCAACCGCACGCCCACGCCGCAGGAGATCGCGGTCTGCCTGCCGTTCCTCCGCAGGCAGATCGCGCTCTGCAGCCCCGACATCCTCGTCTGTCTCGGAGGCCCGGCGATGCAGGCGCTGCTCGGCGTGCGCGAGGGAATCCTCAAGGCGCGCGGCCGCTGGCGCAGTTATGACGACGGCCAGCGGACGATCCGCGCGCTGGCGACGCTGCACCCGGCCTATCTGTTGCGACAGCCGCTCCAGAAGCGGTTGGCCTGGCGCGATCTGCGCGCCTTGTGCAAGGCTCTCGACGAAAACGCCTGAGCCTGGCCGCCGGCTCTTCCGATCAGCCGGACGCCGCCTTGCGGTCGCGCCGACGGTCCGCCGAAGGCTGGTAGGCGATCTGCGCGTGATGCAGGCAATATGGGACGCCGATCTGGGCCTGGGCGCCGCAGAAGCGGAATTCGGGGGAGGTCGGGTCGCCGATCGGCCAGCGGCACATGCCCTCGCGCAGATCCATGATGGTGACGCGTTCGCCTTCGCCGAGCGCGGGCTCGCTGGGCGGCGCGTTCTCGATAAGCCGTCCGGCCGAGACCGTTTCGAATCTCTGAGTGAGCGGCGCCGGCGCAATCGGACCCGGCTTGCGGGTAGCGGGCTCGGCTGCAGGCCTCGCCCTGTGGGCCGTCGCGGGCGCGGCTTCGCGTGCGCGGGGCGCGGCGGCCCTTGTCCGGCTCTTGGCCGCCGACGGCGCGCCGGATTTCACCCGGCCCGAAAGGCCGAGCCTGTGCACCTTGCCGATGACGGCGTTGCGGGTCACTCCGCCGATCTCCGCCGCGATCTGGCTGGCGCTGCGACCCTCCTCCCAGAGTTTCCTAAGCAGCGCGACGCGCTCGTCGCTCCAGGTTCCGGTCGCATCCGTCATCGCCGCCTCCTTGCGGACCCTCGCGGATCCGGCGAACAGAATCCGTCTCCATGCGCGGAAGATCGAAGATCGACCGCCGCCCAGCGCCCGGAGAGGGTGAAGAAAAAGCGGGCCGGATCTGGCGGCTCGCGAATTCGAACCTACACAATCGCTTGACTCCGGCGCAAGAGTCCCACGGCGACGAATTGTGGATGCGAATCGTTTTCCCCAGGAGAAGCGGCGAGAAGCGCTCTGCGGGCGGGCCGGCGAGGTCGACGGCGAGCGCTCTCGCGACCCCTCTCGCGACCCCTCGCGCGACCCCTCGCCGATCCCCCCTTCGGCGCCGCGAACGCCCGGATTGACAAGGCGCCTCAAGAACCTAGTATTCGCGCGCCGCCCTTCGAAGGGCGGCGCTTTCGTTTCAACCGGGCATCGCGCCCGTAAATCCGAGGATCGAGACCGTGAATTCGCCCCTGTTGCCCACCTATGCGCGCGCGGACGTCGCCTTCGAGAAGGGCGAGGGCTCCTGGCTGGTGACGCGCGGCGGGGAGCGATATCTCGATTTCGGGTCCGGCATCGCGGTCAACGTCCTCGGCCATGCCCACCCGCACCTCGTCGCCGCGCTGACCGAACAGGCGGGAAAGCTCTGGCACGTCTCCAACCTGTTCCGGATCCCGGAGGGCGAGCGGCTGGCGCAGCGCCTCGTCGACGCGACCTTCGCCGACCGGGTGTTCTTCTGCAATTCGGGCGCGGAGGCGAACGAGGGAGCGATCAAGATGGCGCGTCGCTATCACCATCAGCGCGGCCAGCCCGAACGTTTTCGGGTGGTGACCTTCGAGGGCGCCTTCCACGGACGTACGCTCGCCACGATCGCCGCCGGAGGACAGCCGAAGCATCTCGAAGGCTTCGGGCCGAAGGTCGATGGCTTCGATCAGGTTCCGTTCGGCGACCACGAGGCCCTGCGCGCCGCGATCACGCCCGAGACGGCCGCGATCCTGATCGAGCCGGTCCAGGGCGAAGGCGGCCTGCGCCCCGTTCCGCCGCAATGCCTGCGCGGCCTGCGCGAGCTCTGCGACGAGCGCGGCCTCCTGCTCATCTTCGATGAGGTGCAGACCGGCGTCGGACGCACGGGCAAGCTCTTCGCGCATGAATGGTCCGGGATCGCCCCCGACATCATGACCATCGCCAAGGGCATCGGCGGCGGGTTTCCGCTGGGAGCGATCCTCGCCACCGAGGAGGCGGGCGCCGGCCTGAGCGCGGGCACCCACGGCACGACCTTCGGCGGCAATCCGCTCGCCATGGCGGTCGGCAACGCGGTGCTCGACGTGGTGCTTGCGCCCGGTTTCCTCGATCACGTGCAGGATATGGCACTTCTGCTCAAGCAGCGGCTTGCCGAACTGGTCGATCGTCATCCGGCCGTTCTCAAGGACGTGCGCGGCCTGGGTCTGCTCACGGGCCTGCGCAGCGTCGTTCCCAACACCGATTTCGTCGCGGCCGCGCGGGCCCAGAAGCTCCTGAGCGTTCCGGCAGGCGACAACGTCGCGCGTCTCATGCCGCCGCTCAACGTCACCGCCGCCGAGATTCACGAGGCCGCCTCCCGGCTCGACGCGGCCTGCTCGGCGATCGAGGCGCAGGCCGCAGGCGCCGCCGAGGGAGCGACGTGATGGGCGCGCCTCGGCATTTCCTCGATCTCCCGGATTTCAGCGGCGAGCAGCTGCGGCGCATCCTCGATCTCGCCTTCGAGATCAAGCGGCGTCGGCGCAAGGGCGCGCCCCTGCGCGACAAGCCGCTCGCTGGCAAGATGCTGGCCATGGTCTTCGACAAGCCCTCGACCCGCACCCGCGTCTCCTTCGACGTCGGCATGCGCGAACTCGGCGGCGAGACGCTGATGCTGACCGGCAAGGAGATGCAGCTCGGCCGGGGCGAGACCATCGCCGACACGGCGCGCGTGCTCTCGCGCTACGTCGACGCGATCATGATCCGCATTCTCGAACACGAGATGATGGAGGAGCTGGCGCGGCACGCCACCGTGCCGGTGATCAACGGGCTCACCAAGCTGACGCATCCCTGCCAGATCATGGCCGACCTGATGACTTTCGAGGAGCATCGCGGGCCGATCAAGGGCGCGACTGTCGCCTGGACCGGGGACGCCAACAACGTCCTCGCCTCCTGGATCCACGCCGCTTCGCGCTTCGATTTCACGATCAACGTCGCGACGCCCGCCGAACTCGCGCCGCCGCCCGAACTCGTGGCCTGGGCGCGTGACAACGGGGCGCGGCTGAACCTGACGACCGATCCGCGCGCCGCCGCCGAAGGCGCGCAGGCCGTCGTCACCGATTGCTGGGTCTCGATGGGCGACGAGGACGAGGGCGTGCGCCGCAACCTGCTGCGGCCCTATCAGGTCGACGGCGCGCTGATGGCGCTGGCCGACAGGGACGCGATCTTCATGCATTGCCTGCCCGCCCATCGCGGCGAGGAGGTGACGGACGAAGTCATGGACGGGCCGCAATCGGTCGTCTTCGACGAGGCCGAGAACCGGCTGCACGCGCAAAAGGGCGTGCTCGCATGGTGTCTCGGCGCGGAGGCGTGATGATCGGAGACGTCGAGGGACGCGACGATGTGGTGATTCCGTTCGCCGTAGAACCGCTCGACCTGCGCGGGCGGATCGTGCGGCTGGGGCCGGCGGTCGATGCGCTGATCGCGCGCCACGGCTACCCGGAAGTCGTCGCGCGCGTCATCGGCGAGGCGGCGGCGCTCACGGCGCTGCTCGGTTCTGCGCTGAAATTCGAGGGGCGCTTCCAGCTCCAGACGCGCACCGACGGGCCGATCGAGATGATCGTCGTCGATTTCGACACGCCCGACCGCCTGCGCGCCTTCGCGCGCTTCGATGCGGAGCGGGTGGCGCAATCCGTCGCCTCCGGCGCCGGGCGCGCGGGATCTCTCATCGGCCATGGCCATCTCGCCATGACCATCGACCAGGGTTCGACGATGAGCCGCTACCAGGGCGTCGTCGCCATGGAGGGACAGAGCCTCGAGGAGGCGGCGCACCAGTATTTCCGGCAATCCGAGCAGATTCCGACGCGCGTGCGTCTCGCGGTGGCGCAGGAATTCGGCGAGCGCGGCGTCCGCTGGCGCGCCGGCGGCCTTCTCGCGCAGTTCCTGCCGATGTCGGTCGAGCGCCAGCGTCAGGCCGATCTCGATCCGGGCGACGCGCCCGAAGGCGCCCGGGCGGGCGACGATTTCAGCGAGGACGACGCCTGGACCGAGGCCAAGGCCCTCGTCGATACGGTCGAGGATGTCGAACTCGTCGATCCGGCCGTTTCGAGCGAGACCCTGCTCTTTCGCCTGTTCCACGAGCGCGGCGTGCGCGTCTTCGAGGGGCTGGGCCTGCGGGAGGGCTGCAATTGTTCGCGCGACCGCATCATGGCGATGCTCGCCCGGTTCTCGAAGGAGGACCGGCGCGACATGATCGCCGATGACGGTCGCATCGGAGTCACCTGCGAGTTCTGCTCGCGGCGCTATGATCTCGCCCCCGAGGAGGTCGAGGCGGCGCTGGGCGCTTCCTGACGCGCCTCGCGAACGCCCGAAGCGATTTACGGGGTGCGCGCGCGCCTGCCGGCGCATATAGCTGGTAACGACGAACAAAGCGCGATTCGGCCCTTCGCCGACGCGCCCTGGCCCTGCGGGGCGTTGGAGCGACGAAAGCCGTGACCGCCGCCAAAGGCATCCTTGATCCGGCCACGCGCGAGGAGGATCTCGAAACCTCGCTGCGGCCGCTCGCGCTCGCCGATTTTACCGGCCAGAAGCAGGCCCGCGCCAATCTCCAGGTCTTCATCAACGCGGCGAAGGCCCGCGGCGACGCGCTCGACCACGTGCTCTTCGTCGGCCCGCCGGGCCTGGGCAAGACGACGCTCGCCCAGATCGTGGCGCGGGAGCTGGGCGCCAATTTCCGCTCGACTTCGGGGCCGGTCATCGCCAAGGCCGGCGATCTCGCGGCGCAGCTCACCAATCTCGAAGAGCGCGACGTCCTCTTCATCGACGAAATCCACCGCCTCAACCCCGCCGTCGAAGAAATCCTGTATCCGGCGATGGAGGATTTCCAGCTCGACCTCGTCATCGGGGAGGGGCCGGCGGCGCGCTCGGTCAAGATCGAACTGCCGAAATTCACGCTGGTGGGCGCCACGACCCGCGCCGGGCTCTTGACGACCCCCTTGCGCGACCGGTTCGGCATCCCGATCCGGCTCGAATTCTACACGGTCGAGGAGCTGGAGCTGATCGTCAAGCGCGGCTCCAAAGTGCTCAAGATCGGCGTGTCCGACGACGGGGCCAACGAGATCGCGATGCGCGCCCGGGGCACGCCGCGCATCGCTGGGAGGCTCCTGCGCCGGGTGCGCGACTTCGCCATCGTGGACGGCGCCCAGACCATCACCCGCGCCATCGCCGACAACGCGCTTCGCCTCCTTGAAGTGGACCCGGCGGGGCTCGACGTGATGGACCGCAAGTATCTCACTCTCGTCGCCTCGAGTTTCGGGGGCGGCCCTGTCGGAATCGAGACGATCGCCGCCGCCCTGTCCGAGCCCCGCGACGCGATCGAGGAGATCATCGAGCCCTTCCTGATCCAGAAGGGCTTCGTGCAGCGCACCCCGCGCGGGCGCGTGCTCACCGGCCACGCCTTCCGGCATCTGGGCCTGCCCGAGCCGCGTCGGGAGGGGCCGGGCCAGATCGGCCTGTTCGGCGAGGAGCCGGGCGCGGCGGATTGAGGGGCGGATCGGAAGGCCGGGCGCTCACTCGCGCGACAGTTCCTCGACGGCGTCCACTTTCAGGGGATCGAAGGCGACATGGCCCGCGAGCGCGGCGACGGTCTTGCCGGGCTCCGAAAAGGTCCATGCGGCGTCGCGCGCCGTGCGGCCGTGGGCGGTGACCGAAAAATAGCGCGCCTCGCCCTTGTGCGGACAGCGCCCGACATGGGTCGAGGGCTCCAGCAGTTCGCCCGCCACGTCGTCGAGGGGAACGAAATGGGTCGGCGCGCGCGGCGGTTCGAAAAGCGTCAGCGCGCGATCGCTCTCGGCGACGATCGCGCCGGCGAGAAGCACGCGCACCCTCTTCGGATTGGGGGCGACGACGATGTCGCGGCCTTCGGGCATGGCGCCCTCCCGTTGCGTTGTGGACGCCCTGACAATAGCACGACTATCTGATCGTCGCGACGGAGTTCGCGCGACCGCTTGAATCCTTGGGATTTTGCGGTTATACGCGTCACGTCAGCTCTGGTTGCGATGTGATGCATCGTATGTCGGGAGTGGGCCCCACCGGGCCCGCTCCTTAATTATTTGGGCGCTTGCCCGACGACGCATCCCGTAGCCGACGAATGGAACGGACGATGAGCGAAGCGAACGAACGGCGTCTCGTTAAAGAGAGCGGCCTTGCGGCCCGGGTGGCGGCGATCGTCGAGCCAGTGGTCGAGGATCTCGGCTACCGGCTGGTGCGCGTGCGCGTCACGGGCACGAATGGCTGCACCGTCCAGATCATGGCCGAGCGGCCCGACGGCGCCATGAGCGTCGCCGATTGCGAAGCGGTCAGCCGTGGCGTCTCGCCCGCTCTCGACGTGGACGATCCGATCGATCGGGCCTATCATCTGGAAGTTTCCTCGCCGGGGATCGACCGCGTCCTCGTGCGCGCCGACGATTTCGTCCGCTGGGCAGGCTACGAGGCGAAGGTCGAGATGGCGGCGCCAGTCGATGGGCGCAAGCGCTTCCGCGGCCTTGTCGAGGGCGTCGACGGCGATATGGCGCTCATCCGCCTCGCCGACGCGCCCGAGGGCGTCGAGCCGCTCGCGCGCCTGCCCCTCGCCGATATCGGCGAGGCGCGGCTCGTGCTCACCGACGAGTTGATCCGCGAATCGCTGCGGCGGGGCACCGCGCCCTCGGCCGAGGGCGTGGACGAGACCGAGGAATACGAAGCCGTCGAGGACGGCTCCGTGGAAGACGATTCCGCGGGTGACGACGAGGGCGTCTCGCCCGGCCGCCCCCGCAACGACAACGCCAGCAAGTCCAACAAGGAGTAACGTCGATGGCGATCAGCGCCAACAGGCTCGAACTCTTGCAGATCGCCGATGCGGTCGCGCGTGAAAAGGTCATCGACAGGCAGATTGTCCTCGCCGCCATGGAGGACGCGATCCAGAAGGCCGCGCGCTCGCGCTACGGCAGCGAGACCGAGGTCCGGGCCGAGATCAATCCGCGCACCGGCGAGATCGCGCTCTCGCGCCTCCTTCAGGTCGTCGAGCAGGTCGAGAACCCGGCGGTGGAGATCACCCTCGCCGAGGCCCAGCACCGCAATCCCGGCGCCCGCGTCGGCGACTTCATCGCCGAGACCCTGCCGCCCTTCGATTTCGGCCGCATCTCGGCCCAGTCAGCCAAGCAGGTCATCGTGCAGAAGGTGCGCGACGCCGAGCGCGACCGGCAATTCGAGGAGTTCAAGGACCGGATCGGCGAGATCATCAACGGCCAGGTCAAGCGCGTCGAATACGGCAACGTCATCGTCGATCTCGGCCGGGCCGAGGCGATCGTGCGCCGCGACGAACTGATCCCGCGCGAGACCTTCCGCGTCGGCGACCGCATCCGCGCCTATCTCTACGACGTGCGCCGTGAGCCGCGCGGGCCGCAGATCTTCCTCTCGCGCACGCATCCGCAGTTCATGGCCAAGCTCTTCGGCCAGGAAGTGCCCGAGATCTACGACAGCATCGTGGAGATCAAGGCGGTCGCCCGCGATCCGGGCTCGCGCGCCAAGATCGCCGTGATCTCGCGCGATTCCTCCATCGATCCGGTCGGCGCCTGCGTCGGCATGCGCGGCTCGCGCGTGCAGGCCGTCGTCGGCGAATTGCAGGGCGAGAAGATCGACATCATCCCCTGGTCCGCGGACGAGGCGACCTTCATCGTCAACGCGCTGCAGCCGGCGGAAGTCGTCAAGGTCGTGCTCGACGAGGATTCCGAGCGCATCGAGGTGGTCGTTCCCGACGAACAGCTCTCGCTCGCCATCGGCCGACGCGGCCAGAACGTGCGCCTCGCCTCGCAGCTCACCGGCTGGGATATCGACATCCTGACCGAAGCCGAGGAATCCGAGCGTCGCCAGAAGGAATTCAACGAGCGCAGCGAGCTGTTCATGGCCGCGCTCGACGTCGACGAGGTGGTCGGCCAGCTCCTCGCCTCGGAGGGCTTCCGCACGATCGAGGAGCTGGCCTTCGTCGATCTCGGCGAAATCTCTGCGATCGAAGGCTTCGACGAGGGGACCGCACAGGAGATCCAGACCCGCGCGGTGGAGCATCTCGAGCGGATCGAACAGGAGAACGAGGCGCGCCGCGTCGAGCTGGGCGTCGCCGACGAGCTGCGCGAGATCGAGGGCGTCACCACCGCGATGATGGTGGCGCTCGGCGAGAACGACGTGAAGAACGTCGAGGATTTCGCCGGCTGCGCCACTGACGATCTGATCGGTTATGTCGAGGGTCGCGGGCCGGAAGCCGTGCGCCATGCGGGCTTCCTCGACGGTTTCGAGATCTCGCGCGCCGAGGCCGAAGCCATGATCATGGAGGCCCGCGTCAAGGCCGGCTGGATCGAGCCTCCGGCGCCGCCGGAGGAGGAAGTCGCGCAAGACGATTCGGCGCAAGTCGATGCGGCGGAAGGCGAGGCTCCGGAAGGCGCGGCTGCTGAAGGCGCGGTCGCGATCGACGGCGAGGCGGCAGGCGACCGGACGGTTTGACGGGCCGCTTCGCTTCGGGCGGGGCTTGTTTGCAGCGACGCCGTCCGGTCGGGCGGCGAGGAGAGGAAGAGGCGTGCCGCGAAAAGAACCCCTGCGCACCTGCATCGTCACGCGCGAGGTGCGCCCCGCCCACGAGCTCATCCGCTTCGCGGTGAGCCCGGAGGGCGAGGTGGTTCCCGATCTGCGCGGGACGCTCCCCGGACGGGGCGCCTGGGTTGCGGCCCGCCGCGACGCGGTCGAGATTGCGGTCAGGAAACGCGCCTTCGCGAGGGCCTTCAAGGCGCCCGTGAAGACGCCGGACGGGCTAGCGGACGCGATCGACGCGGCGATGCTGGTGGATTTGCGTCAGGCCCTCGCGATGGCGAACAAGGCGGGCGCCGTCGTCACGGGCTTCCACAAGGTGGAGGGCGCGGCGCAGGGCGAGACCATCGCGGCGCTGGTCCATGCGGCGGAGGCGGCCCCGGACGGCCGCAGGAAGATCGGCCAGGCGTTGCGACGACGCCACGGCGAGGCGGACGAATCGATCCCCGTGATCGATTTTTTGTCCGGAGACGATTTGGATTTGGCTTTGGGCCGGTCTCATGTGATACATGCAGCCCTCGTCGCGGGCGCTGGAAGCCGAGGCTTTCTGGAGCGCTGGAGACGGCTATGCGTATTTCGCGGATCCATCGCCATGAACGACGCTCCTCACGAGGAGGAGCGCGACGACGATGAAAACGAACCCGCAGGATTGTGAGCGGAATGTCTGATACGAAGAACCCGGGCGACAAGACGATCCACGTTTCGTCCCCCAAGACGCTGACTTTGAAGCTGCGTGGCGAGCAGGGAACGGTTCGCCAGAGCTTTTCGCACGGCCGCACCAAACAGGTGGTCGTCGAGAAGGTGAAGCGTCGCGTCGTCGGGCCCGGCTCCGAAACGCGCGAGGCGCCCCCTCCCGCCCGCGAGACTTCCGCCCAGCCGACGGAGCAGCCCGCCCCCAGGCCCGCGCCGCCGGCCCGGCCCGCGCGCGGAGGCGTGGTTCTGCGCTCGCTGAGCGAGAACGAGGTTGACGCACGCGCCCAGGCGCTCGCCGATGCGAAGCGCCGCGAGGAGGAAGACCGCCTCCGGGCCGCCGCCGAGGCCAGAGCCGCCGCCGAGGCGCAAGCCCGCGAACGCGCCGAGCGCGAGGCGGCGGAAGCCGCAGAGGCCGCGCGCCGCGAGGAAGAGAAACGTCTCGGCGAAGGCGGGGCCGCTCCCGCTCCGGCCCCCGAGCCCGCCCCCGAAGCCGAAGCTCCGCCGCCCGCAACGTCGCCCGTTCGCGCCGCCGGCCGTCCGGGGGCGATCGCTCCCGCGCGCGCTCACTCCGTGCGCGATCGCGGCAAGCCCCAGAGCCTCGACGATCTGGCGCGGCCCGATCCGGTTCCCGAACCCGAGGCGCCCGCCGCTCCCGCGGTCGCAGCCGCCAAGCCCGCGCCGAAGGCGCCCGCGGCCCGCGCCCGCGAAGTCGAAGCGGAGGACGAGAGTTCCCGCGCGCCCCGTCGCGGCGCCGCCGTCAAGCCGGCCGCCCCGCCGAAGACGCCCAAGGTCGCCGGCGACGATCGCCGTCGCGGCCGCCTGACCGTGACCAAGGCTCTGGCCGGCGACGACGAGCGCACCCGATCCGTCGCGTCGTTCCGCCGCCGCATGCAGCGGCTCACTGGCAAGGGCTCATCGGAGCCAAAGGAGAAGATCGCCCGCGAGGTGATCCTTCCCGAGACGATCACCATTCAGGAACTCGCCAACCGCATGTCGGAGCGCGCGGTCGATGTGGTCCGCCTGCTGATGAAGCAGGGCGCGATGCACAAGATCACCGACGTGATCGACGCCGACACGGCGCAGCTCGTCGCCGAGGAAATGGGCCATTCCGTCAGGCGCGTCGCCGAAGCGGACGTGGAGGAAGGTCTCTTCGACGAGGCCGACGCCCCCGAGACCGCCGTGACCCGTCCGCCGGTCGTGACGATCATGGGCCATGTCGATCACGGCAAGACCTCTCTGCTCGACGCCATCCGGATGGCGAACGTCGTCTCCGGCGAGGCCGGCGGCATCACGCAGCATATCGGTGCCTACCAGGTGACGAGCCCGAGCGGCGGCAAGGTCGCCTTCATCGACACCCCCGGCCACGCCGCCTTCACGGCGATGCGCGCGCGCGGCGCCAAGGTGACGGACATCGTGGTTCTCGTCGTCGCCGCCGATGACGGCGTCATGCCGCAGACGGTCGAGGCGATCAATCACGCCCGCGCCGCCGGCGTTCCGCTGGTCGTCGCGATCAACAAGATCGACAAGCCCGAAGCCAATCCGCAGCGGGTGCGCACCGAGCTGCTCCAGCACAACGTCCAGGTCGAATCCATGGGCGGCGACACGCTCGAATTCGAGGTCTCCGCCAAGACCCGCGACGGGCTTGCCGAATTGATCGACGGTCTCCAGCTGCAGGCCGAGGTTCTCGATCTCAAGGCCAATCCCGACCGCGCGGCCGAGGGCACGGTCATCGAGGCCAAGCTCGATCGTGGTCGCGGCCCCGTCGCCACCGTGCTCGTGCAGCGCGGAACCCTGCGCACCGGCGACATCGTCGTCGCAGGCGCCGAATGGGGTCGCGTGCGCGCGCTCATCAACGACGTCGGCGATCAGGTCAAGGAAGCCGGGCCCTCCGTGCCCGTCGAGGTCCTGGGCTTCGGCGGCGCGCCGGAGGCCGGCGACCGCGTAGCCGTCGTCGAGAACGAGGCGCGCGCCCGCGAGGTCACCGAGTATCGCTCCCGCCGCAAGCGCGACATGCTCGCCGCCCGCACCGGCGGCACCACGCGCTCGCTCGCGGACATGATGCGCGACCTCAAGGAAGGCGCCGATCGCCAGGAGTTCCCGCTCGTCGTCAAGGGCGACGTGCAGGGCTCGGTCGAGGCGATCATCGGAGCGCTGGAGAAGGTCGGCAACGACGAGGTCAAGGCGCGGATCGTCCATGCCGGCGTCGGCGGCGTCACCGAATCCGACGTCACCCTGGCGGAGGCTTCCGGAGCCGTGATCATCGGCTTCAACGTGCGCGCCCACAAGGAGGCCCGCGAGGCCGCCGCGCGCGGCGGCTCCGAGATCCGCTATTACAACATCATCTACGATCTCGTGGACGATGTGAGAAAGGCGATGTCGGGCATGCTCGCGCCGACCCTGCGCGAGCAGCGGCTGGGCGAGGCGCAGATCCTCGAGGTGTTCAACGTCTCCAAGGTCGGCAAGGTCGCGGGTTGCCGCGTGCTCGACGGCAACGTCCAGCGCGGCGCCCATGTCCGACTCATCCGCGACAACGTGGTCATCCACGAGGGCAAGCTCAGCCAGCTCAAGCGCTTCAAGGACGACGTGCGTGAGGTGGTGGCCGGTCAGGAATGCGGCATGGCCTTCGAGAACTATCAGGACATGCGCGCCGGCGACGTCATCGAGTGCTACAATGTCGAGGAAGTGAAGCGCTCCCTGTGACGCGCTGAAGACCGGGCGTCGCGGCCATCCGCCCCGACGCCCTCGCTCCCCGCTGCGCGGCGTCCGAACCGCCGCGCGACGGGATGTCCGTCGCGGCCGCCGATCGGGACCGCGCGCTTTTCTAATCCGGAACAGGCGGAAGCGTCCTCCATGCCGAAGCGTTTCGAAACGACCGGCCCGTCCCAGCGCCAGCAGCGGGTCGCCGAAATCGTCCGTCATGCGCTGGCGGAGGTGATCCAGCGCGGCGACATCGTCGACGCGGTGCTCTCCACGCATATCGTGACCATTTCCGAAGTGCGCATGTCGCCTGATCTGAAGCTCGCCACCGCCTATGTCATGCCGCTCGGCGGACGCGACGAGAAGCCGGTGCTCGAGGCGCTCGATCGCCATCGCAAGTTCCTGCGCGCCGAGGTGGCGCGACGGGTCAATCTGAAATTCGCCCCCGAGCTGCGCTTCCGGCGCGACGAGACCTTCGACGAGGCCGCGCGCATAGACGCGCTCCTGCGCTCGGAGGAGGTGCTTCGCGACACGCGGCGCACGCCCGACGACGATCCGGACGACGCCGCCGAGACCGGCGACGACCGTTCCTGACGACATCCAGGTTGAAACATGTCCGACGACGCGAATTCGCACGACCATCCCGTCTCCGACCAAGCGCAGCCGCAGCCGCGCCGCGGTCGCGGCCAGCGCCAGGGCGACCGACCGAAGCGCCGCGACGTCAACGGCTGGGTGGTGCTCGACAAGGGCGTCGGCATGACCTCGACGCAGGCGGTCGCCTTCGTCAAGCGCGCGCTCAACGCGAAGAAGGCGGGCCATGCCGGCACGCTCGATCCGCTGGCTTCCGGCCTCCTGCCCATCGCGCTCGGCGAGGCGACGAAGACCGTTCCCTTCGTGATGGACGGCCGCAAGGCCTATCTCTTCGAGGTGACCTGGGGAGCGGAGACCGACACCGACGACGCCGAGGGCCGCGTCGTCGACGAGACCGGGCGCGTTCCCGCGCGCGAGGACGTCGAGGCGCTCCTGCCGCGCTTCACCGGCCAGATCATGCAGACGCCGCCGCAATATTCCGCGATCAAGATCCAGGGCGAGCGCGCCTATGACCTCGCCCGGGACGGCGAGACGGTCGTATTGCAGCCGCGCCCCGTCGAGATCGACCGCCTGAGCCTCCTGCGCCACGCCGACGGCAAGAGCGTGTTCGAGGCCGAATGCGGCAAGGGCACCTATGTCCGCGCGCTCGCCCGCGATATGGGCCGCGCATTGGCGTGCCTCGGGCATGTCACCTCGCTGCGCCGCACCCGCGTCGGTCCCTTCACCGAGGAGGAATCCGTCGATCCCGGGGAAATCGAGGCGCTCGCCGAGGCCGCGGCCGGAGCCGGCCCGGTCGATTTCGGCGACGTGGTGCTGCCCGTGCATTCCGCGCTTGAGGAAATCGAGGCCGTCGCCGTCTCGCGCGACGCCGCCGCCCGGCTCATGCGCGGCCAGTCCGTCATCCTGCGCGGGCGCGACGCCCCTCTCGAGGGACAGGTCTACGCGACCCTCGGCGGCGTGCTCGTCGCCGTCGGCGACGTCGAGAACGGCGAGTTCGTCCCCCATCGCGTCTTTCATCTCGGCGCCGGCTGAGCAAGGCCGCCGCAGCGGCGATTTTGGACTGGCGTTCCGGGCGGTTTCGGCTATGGTGCGCCCGTCCACGTCGCGCCAGCGCCGTGGACGGTTCGCGTGCGACTATGCTGGACGACATCCCGGCATCGCCGACGACGCGGATCGGGCCGCAGCGGCCCTTCGGCCGGCGCTTCCGCGCTCCGGTCTCAACCCGTAACCAAAAGGATTTGTCGATGTCGATCACGGCAGAGCGCAAGCAGACGCTCATCAAGGAATACGCCCAGAAGGAAGGCGACACCGGCTCCCCCGAGGTGCAGGTCGCGATCCTGACGGAGCGGATCAACAACCTCACCGGCCATTTCAAGTCGCATGCGAAGGACAACCATTCCCGGCGCGGCCTCCTGAAGATGGTGTCCCAGCGTCGCTCGCTGCTCGATTACCTGAAGCGCGGCGACGAAGGTCGCTACCGCACGCTCATCGAGCGTCTGGGCATCCGCCGCTGACGCGAGCCCCCCGGCGCGAATCCTCCGGACCGCGCCCGATGAATCGCCGCAGCGAGGGAGTGATCCCTCGCCGGCTACCTGGAGCGGTCGATCGCGGCCGTTTCCGACCGAGAAGGCCCGACGATGACCATGGCAGGATCGCCGGGGGCTTCGCGCCGGCGAGAGTGACGCGCGAGAGCGCCCGCCGGCATCGCGAGAAGAAGCCCCCCGCCGTCTTGCCCATGGCGTCGACGAAAGCCGACGAACCACGAAAGCAGACGACATGTTCGAAACTCAACGCGAAGAACTCATCTGGGCCGGGCGCAAGCTCGTGCTCGAAACCGGCCGCATGGCCCGGCAGGCCGACGGCGCCGTGCTCGCCAGCTACGGCGACACCACCGTGCTCGCCACCGTCGTCGCCGCCAAGGAGCCCAAGCCCGGGCTCGACTTCCTGCCGCTCACGGTGAACTATCAGGAGCGCGCCTACGCCGCCGGCCGCATTCCCGGCGGCTTCTTCAAGCGCGAGGGCCGTCCGAGCGAGAAGGAGACGCTCGTCTCCCGCCTCATCGACCGCCCGATCCGGCCGCTCTTCCTCGACGGCTGGCGCAACGAGACACAGGTGATCGTGACGGTTCTCTCCCACGATCTCGAGAACGATCCCGACATCGTGGCGCTGGTCGCGGCTTCCGCCGCGCTGACGCTTTCGGGCGCGCCCTTCACCGGCCCCGTCGGCGCCGCGCGCGTAGGCTATATCGACGGCGGCTACGTGCTCAACCCGCCGCTGCCCGATATGGAGAACACCAAGCTCGATCTCGTCGTCGCCGGCACCACCGACGCCGTGCTGATGGTCGAGTCGGAAGCTCACGAGCTCTCCGAGGACATCATGCTCGGCGCCGTGATGTACGGTCACAAGCACTTCCAGCCGGTGATCGACGCGATCATCCGCCTCGCCGAGAAGGCCGCCAAGGAGCCGCGCGACTTCTCGCCGACGGATCGCTCCGAGGTCGAGAAGGCCGTGCTCGAGGTCGCCGAGGCCGATCTGCGCGCCGCCTACAAGCACCGCGTCAAGCAGGATCGCTACGCCGCGATCGACGCCGCCAAGGCGAAGGTCTATGAGGCCCTCTGCCCGGCGGAAGGCGAAGCGAAGTACCCCGCCGATCAGGTCAAGGCGACCTTCAAGGAGGTTCAGGCCAAGATCGTGCGCTGGGCCATTCTCGACGACGGCGTGCGCATCGACGGCCGAGACGTGAAAACCGTGCGTTCGATCGTCTCCGAGGTCGGCGTGCTGCCGCGCGCCCACGGCTCGTCGCTGTTCACCCGCGGCGAGACCCAGGCGCTCGTCGTCGCGACGCTCGGCACCGGCGAGGACGAGCAGTTCATCGACGAGCTGGAGGGCACCCGCAAGGAGCGCTTCCTCCTGCACTACAACTTCCCTCCCTACTCCGTCGGCGAGACGGGCCGCGTCGGCACCCCGGGCCGTCGCGAGATCGGCCACGGAAAGCTCGCCTGGCGCGCCATCCGTCCGGTCCTGCCGCCGGCGCACGAGTTCCCCTACACGCTGCGTCTCGTTTCCGAGATCACCGAGTCGAACGGCTCGTCCTCGATGGCGACAGTCTGCGGCGGCTCGCTGTCGCTGATGGACGCCGGCGTGCCCCTGCGCCGTCCGGTGGCGGGCATCGCGATGGGTCTCATCCTCGAGGGTGAGCGCTTCGCGGTCCTCTCCGACATCCTCGGCGACGAGGACGCGCTCGGCGACATGGACTTCAAGGTGGCCGGCACGAGCGAGGGCATCACCTCGCTGCAGATGGACATCAAGATCGCCGGCATCACCGAAGAAATCATGCGCGTCGCGCTCGATCAGGCCAAGGGCGGCCGCGAACACATTCTCGGCGAGATGCAGAAGGCGCTCACCGCGCCGCGCGCCGAGCTGGGCGAGCACGCTCCGCGCATCGAGGTGATGAAAATCCCGACCGACAAGATCCGCGAAGTGATCGGAACCGGCGGCAAGATTATCCGCGAGATCGTCGAGAAGACCGGCGCCAAGGTGAATATCGAGGATGACGGGACGGTGAAGATCGCTTCGTCCGACGCCAAGGCGATCAAGGCGGCCCAGAACTGGATCCGCTCGATCGTCGCAGAGCCCGAGAAGGACGAGATCTACGAGGGCAAGGTCGTCAAGATCATGGAGTTCGGGGCCTTCGTGAACTTCTTCGGTTCGCGCGACGGCCTCGTCCATATCTCCGAGCTCGCGCCCCAGCGCGTCGCCAAGGTCACCGACGTCATCAAGGAAGGCGATGTCGTGAAGGTGAAGTTCCTCGGCATGGACGATCGCGGCAAGGTTCGCCTCTCGATGAAGGTCGTCGATCAGGATACGGGCGAGGACATCACCGCCAGGATCAAGGCCGAGCGCGACGCCGAGCGCGCCGCGCGCGGCGAAACGGGCGAGGATCGCGAAGAGCGTGAGGAGGATCGCGGCGACCGCCGTCCCCGCCGCCCGCGTCGCTCCGACGGCTGAGCGGCTCCGAGCGCCTTGACGGAAACGACGCCCGCGACGCAAGTCGCGGGCGTTTTCCTTTGCACGCGAGATGATGGCCGTTATCCGCCGATTAACGTCGCCCGCCTATCGTCGATGCAGACGATCGTGGACGGATGGCGAATATGGGCGAGGATACCGGGACGGCGCAGGACGCCAACCGGGGGCGAAGAGGCTTCACCCCCCGTCGCATCGGCTTCGCGCTGATCGCCGCTTTCGTTCTGCTTTCCCCCGCGCCGGGACAGCTCTTCGGGGCGCATACGCCGCTCCTGCGGGAATGGGTGATGTTTTCTGGCGTCGGCGTCGGCATCCCGCGCGGGCAGTTCGTCGTCTCCGACGAGAACGGCGAGAGCTTGCGTCTCTCTCCGCTCGAGGCGCTCGGCCTCGCCGCCTATCCGCAGATCCGCCACTATACCTTCGAAAAACGCGTCCTCGCCGACGAGGATTTCGCGCGTTTCGCGCAGCGCCTCTGCGCCGAAGCCGCGCCGGGCGCTCGCGTCGGGTTCGACGGCGCGGTCGGCACGCGCGCGGGCTGGCGCCAGGCGCGCTTCGACGATGTTTGCCGACTTGGCGATACGTCGCGCACCGCGAGCGCCGGCGCCGGGAGCGCGCCCGGGAGCGCGCCATGAGCGTCGCCGAAATCCCCGTAAATCGACCCGCCTCGGCCTTTCGCGCCCTGCTCGCCTGGGGCGGCGACTTCACCGGCTCGACGCGTCCCGCCGCGCTGATGCGCATGGCGCTCGCGGCGATCGCGCTCGTGCGTTTCGGCGCCGAGCTCGCCCCCTACAACGCCGCGAGCCCTTCGGCGGCGGCGGCGGGATCGCTGTTCTTTCTCTTCGCGGCGATGTCCTTCGTCGGCTACATGTCCCGGATCGCCATCGGCGGCCTCGGCGCCGTACTGTTTCTCGCAATCTATGTCCATGGCGGGCTCGGGCTCGGCGTGCCGGGCTGGGGACATCATCACGTCTATCTTCTGGCGATCGCCTGCCTGTTCCTCGCCGGCACGGATTGCGGCCGCTCCTATTCGCTCGATCGCCTGCGGGCGCTGCGCGCCGGCGACGCGCCGCCCGAGCGTGGCGTCCTCTGGGGCCAGCGGCTGATCGCGCTGCAACTCGCGGCGATGTATTTCTGGACGGCCGTCGACAAGACCGACCGGGCCTTCCTGTCGGGCGAGCGTCTCGAGCAGATCTTCGTCTGGACCTATTCCGGCCGCGCGCTGGAGTTCCTGCTGGCCTTTCCCGCCCTGATCGCCGCCATGGCGATAGCGGTCGTGGTTGTGGAATATTGGCTCGCCTTCGCGATCCTCTCGCGCCGCCAGCGGCGCTACGCTTTGCCGGTGGGGCTGGCGATGCACGCGACTTTCTATCTCATGCTGCCGGTGACGACCTATTCCGTGACCGTGATGGCGCTCTATCTGGCGCTCATTGATCCGGATTCCGTCCACCGCTTCATCGATCGGATGCAGGGAGCGCCGCCCCGTGGAGACGCCGCAGACGCCGCTCACCATCGTCTATGACGGAGATTGCCCGTTCTGCGCGCGGTATGTTGCGCTCATGCGCCTGCGCGAGCGCTACGACGTGCGCCTTCTCGACGCGCGGCGCGAGCCGGAGCGCGCCCGCGCCTACGGGCTCGATCTGAACGAGGGCATGATCGTCGATCTCGACGGGGAAGTCAGCCACGGCGCGGCGGCGGTGTCGCTGCTCTCGCGTCTGTCGCGGCGCCCGGGACCCCTCGCCTCGCGCCGCCTCGCCGAAATCCTTTACCCGGTGATGCGCGCGGGCCGCGCGGCCACGCTCAGGCTGCTCGGCCGCAAACCGATCTGAGCGCGGCCGAGCCGGCCGGATCAGACCAGCACGCCGTGGCAATGCTTGAATTTCTTGCCCGAGCCGCAGGGGCAGGGCTCGTTGCGGCCGACCTTGCCCCAGGTCTCGGGATTATTCGGATCTCGCGCCGAAGCGAAGCCCGGCCCCGGCCCGGCGGGCGGGCGGTCGAACTCGTTCTCGCCGGTCGTGGGGTTCAAGTGCTCGGCGCGCATCGGCGGCAGGCTCGGCTCGGGCGGGCGCTCGAAGACCACCTCGATGCGCATGAGCTGCGCCGTCACCTGCTCCCGCAGGCGGCCGATCAGGCCCTCGAAGAGCTGGAACGCCTCCGACTTGTACTCGTTGAGCGGATCGCGCTGGGCGAGGCCGCGCCAGCCGATGACCTGACGCAGGTGGTCGAGGGTGACGAGGTGCTCGCGCCAGAGCGCGTCGAGGCTCTGCAGCAGGACCTGCTTCTCGACATAGGTCATGATTTGCGGCGTGTTCTTCTCGATCCGCCTCGCGTAGTGCTCGTCGGCGGCGACGCGCAGGCGCTCGCGGATCTCCTCGTCGGCGATGCCCTCCTCGCGCGCCCATTCGTCGACCGGAAGGTCGAGATTGAGCAGCCGGAGCACTTCCTCGCGCAGGCCGTCGACGTTCCATTGCTCGGGATAGGCGTCGGGCGGGATATGGCGCGTCACGACGTCCTCGACGACGCTCTGGCGCATGTCGTCGATCGTCTCGCGAACGCTCTCCTCCGCCATGAATTCGCGGCGCTGGTCGAACACGACGCGGCGCTGGTCGTTCATGACGTTGTCGTATTTCAGGATGTTCTTGCGGATGTCGAAGTTGCGCGCCTCGACCTTAGACTGGGCCTTCTCGATCGCCTTGTTGATCCAGGGATGCGTGATCGATTCGCCCTCTTCGAGCCCGAGCTTCGTCAGCATGCCGTCCATACGGTCGGAGCCGAAGATGCGCATCAGGTCGTCCTGGAGCGACAGGTAGAATTTCGAGCGGCCCGGATCGCCCTGGCGGCCCGAACGGCCGCGCAACTGATTGTCGATGCGCCGGGATTCGTGGCGCTCCGTGCCCATCACGTAGAGGCCGCCGGCGGCGATCGCGCGCTCCTTGAACTTGGCGGTCTCCTCCCGGATCGAGGCGGCGCGGCGTTCGCGCTCGGCCTCGTCGGAGATCTCGGCAAGCTCGCGAGCCACGCGCATGTCGGCGTTGCCGCCGAGCTGGATGTCGGTGCCCCGGCCAGCCATGTTGGTCGCGATGGTGATCGCGCCCGGAACGCCGGCCTGCGCGACGATGAAGGCCTCCTGCTCGTGGAAGCGGGCGTTGAGCACCGCGAAGTGTTTCGCGCCGCGCCCCTCGCGCGCCGCCTGGTAGAGCGGTTCGAGAGCCGCGAGGTTTTCGAAGTCGATCAGCTTGAATCCCGCCTTGCTCAGGCGTTCGGCCAGAAGCTCCGACTTTTCGATCGAGGTGGTGCCCACCAGCGTCGGCTGGCCCTTCTCCGAGGCCTCCGTGATCTCGTGGATGATGGCGTCGTATTTCTCCTCGACGGTGCGGTAGACCTCGTCGTTCTCGTCGATGCGCGCCACTTCGCGGTTCGTCGGAATTTCCGCGACATCGAGCTTGTAGATGTCGGCGAATTCGTCCGCCTCGGTGCTCGCCGTGCCGGTCATGCCGGCGAGCTTGGAATAGAGGCGGAAATAGTTCTGGAAGGTGATCGAGGCGAGCGTCTGGTTCTCGGGCTGGACCTGCACCTTCTCCTTGGCCTCGAGAGCCTGGTGCAGCCCCTCCGAATAGCGGCGGCCTGGCATCATGCGGCCGGTGAACTCGTCGATGATGACGACCTCGCCGTTGCGCACGATGTAGTCCTTGTCGCGCGTGAACAGCGCATGCGCGCGCACCGCCTGATTGACATGGTGGACGAGGGTCGCGTTCTGGGCGTCGTAGAGATCGCCGTCCTTCAAGAGCCCGGCCTCCGCGAGCAGCTCTTCGATCCGCTCGTTGCCGCTCTCGGTCAGGGAGGCGGCGCGCTGCTTCTCGTCGACTTCGTAATGCTCGGGCGAAAGCTGCGGGATCAGCGTGTCGATTTTCGCGTAAAGCTCGGAGCGGTCGTCGAGGGGACCGGAGATGATCAGCGGCGTGCGCGCCTCGTCGATCAGGATCGAGTCCACTTCGTCGACGATCGCGAAGTTGTGACCGCGCTGCGCCATCTGCGCGAGATCGTACTTCATGTTGTCGCGCAGGTAGTCGAAGCCGTATTCGTTGTTTGTGCCGTAGGTGATGTCGCAGTCGTAGGCTTCCTTGCGCTCCGTATCATTGAGCCCGTGGACGATGACGCCGACGCTCATGCCGAGGAAGCGGTAGATCTGTCCCATCCACTCTGCGTCGCGGCGGGCGAGATAGTCGTTCACGGTGACGACGTGGACGCCCTTGCCGGCGAGCGCGTTGAGGTAGACCGGCGCGGTCGCGACCAGCGTCTTGCCCTCGCCGGTCTTCATTTCGGCGATGCCGCCTTCGTGCAGGACCATGCCGCCGATCAGCTGGACGTCGAAATGACGCTGGCCGAGCGTGCGTTTGGCCGCCTCGCGCACGGTGGCGAAGGCGGGAGCCAGCAGGTCGTCGAGCTTCGCGCCGGCGGCCAGCATGTCGCGGAATTCCTGCGTCCTCGCCTTCAGAGCGTCATCCGAGAGCGCGGACAGCTCGGATTCGAGCGCATTGATGGCCTCCACGCGCGGGTGGAAGGACTTGATGCGGCGATCGTTCGCCGAGCCGAAGATTTTCTTCGCGAGTGAGCCGAACATGGATACCTGTCGTCAGAGCGGTTCTTGATAGGGGCCGAACGGTGGCGCGCGCCATGCGCGTCATACACATAATTATCGCCGCGCGCATCCGAAAGGCCCGAAAAACGTTGCGCCTTCGAGTTCGCGCGTCATTTTCGCCCGCGAGCCGCCGGCACGGGCCGCGCGCCCGATTGGCGCTTGCGCATCGCGGCGTATTGGGTCACCAATTCCCCGCGATTTTTTGTCGTTGGCGGCGCCTTTCGGGCGTCCGCGACGCTTCCGACACGATTCAGGGACGGTCTATGGCTTTTCTCAACACAACCTTCCGCGTTTCCGCGCTCGCACTCGCCGGCGCGCTGCTTTTCGCCGCGCCCGCCGCCGCGCAGGCTTCTTCGAACGACCCGGATCGGGTCATCGCGCGCGCCGGCGAGGTCGAGGTCACCCAGGCCGATCTCGACGTCGCGCTCGCCGATCCCTCCCTCGCGCTGCCGAACGTTGACGAGGCGCAGCGCCGCGAGACGGTCATCGCCTATCTCGTCGACCTGAAGCTCGGCGCCCGCGCGGCGGTCGAGGCGGGGATCGCCGAAACGCCTGAATTCGCCCGTCGCCTCGCCTATTTCCGCGACAAGCTGCTCCTTGACGATTATCTCGAAGCGCGCGTCGCCGAGCAAGTCACCGAGGAGGCCGCGCGCGCGCTCTACGACCAGACGATGGCCGGTGTTGAGCCGCAGGACGAGGTGCGCGCCCGTCATATCCTGGTGCCCGACGAGGAGGAGGCGCAGGCAATCGTCGCCCGTCTCGCCGCCGGCGAGGAGTTCGAGGAGGTGGCCCGCGAGGCCTCCCAGGATCCGGGCTCGGCCGCGGGCGGCGGCGATCTCGGCTATTTCACGAAAGAGCGCATGGTCGCGCCCTTCGCGGAGGCCGCCTTCGCTATGGAGGCCGGCGACGTCTCCGATCCGGTCCAGACCCAGTTCGGCTGGCATGTCATCAAGGTCGAGGATCGTCGCAAGCAGCAGCCGCCGAGCTTCGAGGCGATGCGCGAGCAGATCGACAATTTCCTCGCCCGCCGCGCCCAGCAGGAACTGGTCCTCGCGCTGCGCGAGGGCGTCGAGATCGAGCGTCTCGACGCTCCGGCCGCGCCCGAAGGCGAAGCCGCGCCGGAAACTGCGCCGCGCTGATCGGAGGGGCCTTGCCGGCTGTCGCCGGCGCCCGACCTCGGCTGCAAGACGTTCGACGCGCCATCGCGTCGAACCTTGCCGATATCCGTCGCCTATCTTCATCGACGCTCTGAGCCGGCGTCGCGCCGCGAGCTAGGCCGGGACGACATTGACATTTGGGTGGCGAAACGCCGCCTTTTGTCTCTGGAGGTTTCGCATGGCCCAGTCAGTGAAATTCGCAGACGACACGCTCGTCGATGACGCACGCGCCGAGGCCGAGATCCAGAGCCGGTCTCTCGCCGGCCAGATCACGCATTGGGCGCGGATCGGCCGCGCGATCGAGCGTTCCGGCGGTCTCGACCACGTCAGGCTCTCCCGGGTGCTCGCGGGCGGGCTCGAGACGAATGTCCTGACCGCTGAAGAGAAGGCGGTCCGGGCGGAACGGTTCCTCGCGAAGATGTCCGAACCGGGAGCTGGCGAGGAGGCGTTCTTCGCAGAATTGCGCAAGACCGGCAAAGCCGCCGGTCTCGATCCTTCCGGGAAGGTCGTCTACGCGGACGAGAAGCCTGACGGGTGAG
>REDO01000064.1 GCA_007693435.1 Salinarimonadaceae bacterium
TGGCGGAGACGGGGGGATTCGAACCCCCGATACGGTGTTAAGCCGTATAACGGTTTAGCAAACCGCCGCCTTCAGCCACTCGGCCACGTCTCCGGCGTCGGCTTCAATACGGGTTCGACCCGCGCCGGTCAATGGGGTGCAATGCGTTGGGGAAGGCTCGCGGAGGGAGGCTCGCGCCGGCCGCCGGGGGTTGCTATCAGCGGTCTGAAAGCAGTGGTGGATCATTGCGGGAAGGAGCCTGCGGATGAGCGTGGAGGCGGCGCTCGGCGCGTTTCTGGAGCGTGGAGCGGGCGGCTGGGGAGACCTCGCTTTCTTTCGGGACGGGCGCGCGCGCGCCGTGGCGCAGCGCGTCGACGCGCGCATCGCCGCAGGCGCGCATGTCCTGCCCGAGCCCTCGCGTGTCTTCGCGGCGCTGGAGGCGACGCCGCGCGAGGGCGTCAAGGCCGTGATCCTCGGGCAGGACCCCTACCCGACGCCGGGCGACGCCCACGGCCTCGCCTTTTCCTATCTGGGCTCGCGCCGCATCCCCGCGTCGCTTCGCGCGATCCTCGCCGAGATGGCGGAGAATGTCGGCGCCCCGGCGCCGCGCGAGGGCGATCTGACCCCCTGGGCGCGGGAGGGCGTGCTTCTCCTCAACACGGCGCTCACGACCGAGGCGGGAAGCGCCGGCGCGCATCTGAAATTCGGCTGGGACGGCCTCGCCGACGACGCGCTCGCCGCCCTGTCGGAGAGCGAAAGCCCGTGCGTCTTCATGCTGTGGGGCGCGCCGGCGCGGGCGCGGGCGGCGCTCATCGACGGCGAGCGGCATCTCGTGCTCGCCTGCGGCCACCCCTCGCCACTCAACCGCGCCCGCGACTTCCGGGGCTGCCGGCACTTCGCCAGGGCGAACGCCTGGCTCGCGGCGCGCGGCGTCGCGCCGATCGACTGGCGCCTGTGACCCCGCCTATTCCGGGCGGCTCATGAACTTGACGAGGCGGGCCTCGAGGGCGTCGACGCGCCTGGCGAGGCGCTCGTTCTCGTCGCGCGCCGTGGTCGCGATATCGCGCATGGCCTCGAACTCCTCGCGCGTGACGACGTCCATTTCCTTGAGGAACTTCTCGGCCTGCGCGCGGAAGATCGTCTCGACCTCGCGCCGCGCGCCGCTCGCCGCGCCGGCGGCGTCAGCGAAGAGCCGCGAGAGATCGTCGAGAATGCGGTTGGACGAATGGGCCATGATCGACCTCCCTCGTTGAAATGGCGCGCAGGCGGGCTCGCGCCCGCGCCTCATCCGTTTATCTGGGCCCGATCTCGCGCCGGCGCAACGACCTTGACGCGGAAAGCGAAGCGGTCCACCTGAGAAAAGGCGCCGCAGCGCCTTTTGTTCCGCCGGGAGATCGCCGAGCGCATGCCTTTTCCAGATATCGATCCTGTCGCCTTCTCCCTCGGCCCGCTGGTGGTGCGCTGGTATGCGCTGGCCTATATCGCGGGCCTCCTCGGCGGCTGGCTCGTCGCGCGCCGGCTTGTCGCAGCGGACGGCCTCTGGGGCGGCGTGCGCCGCCCGAGCCGGGAGGATATCGACGACCTCCTCGTCTGGATCGCCTTCGGCGTGATCATCGGCGGGCGCCTCGGCTACGTGATCTTCTACAATCCGGGAAGCTATCTCGCCCGCCCCCTCGAGATCCTCTACATCTGGCAGGGCGGCATGTCGTTCCACGGCGGGCTCGTCGGCGCGATCGCGGCCTCGTTCCTGTTCGGACGCTCGCGCGCGGTTTCGGGCTTCACGGTGCTCGACATCGTCGCGGTTGTCGCGCCCATCGGGCTGTTATTCGGGCGCATCGCCAATTTCATCAACGGAGAGCTCTGGGGCCGCCCGGCGCCGGATTTCCCGTTCGCCGTGATATTCCCCTTCGCCGGCCCGGAGCCGCGCTACCCCTCGCAGCTCTTCGAGGCGGCGACGCAGGGGCTGCTTCTGTTCATCGTGATGCTCGCGGCCGTGGCGTTCTTCGGCCTGCGCCGTCCGGGGCTGCTTTCGGGGATCTTCGCCATCGGCTACGCGATCGCGCGCATATTCTGCGAGTTCTTCCGCGAGCCCGATCCGCAATTGGGCTTTCTCTTCGGCGAAGGCGCGGGCTGGCTCGGCGGCGGGGTTACGATGGGCATGCTGCTCTCGCTGCCGCTGGCGCTCGCGGGCGCGGCGGCAATCGTCGCCGCGCGGCGGGGGGCGACCCTGCCAGCGACCCCCGGGGGGAGAGGGGCCGCTTGACGCCGCTCGGCCGCGAAATCGCGCGCATGATCGCGCTCGACGGACCGGTCACGGTCGAGCGCTACATGGCGCTGTGCCTGAGCCACCCGGCCCATGGCTACTACATGACCCGCGATCCGCTCGGGCTCGAGGGCGATTTCGTCACCGCGCCGGAGATCAGCCAGATGTTCGGCGAGCTCGTCGGATTGTGGGCGGCGCAGGTCTGGCTCGACATCGGCGCGCCTTCGCCCTTCCGCCTCGTGGAGTTCGGCCCCGGACGCGGCACGCTGATGGCCGACGCCCTGCGCGCCGTCCGCGCCGCGCCGGGCTTCCTCGAAGCGGTCAGCGTCGATCTCGTGGAGACGAGCCCGATCCTGACCGCGCGCCAGCAGGCGACGCTCGCCGCCGCGACGGTCCCCGTGAGATGGCTTCGCGACGTGTCGGAAGTCCCCGACGGCCCGGCGATCTATCTCGCCAACGAGTTCTTCGACGCCCTGCCCATCCGCCAGTTCGTGCGCGCCGCAGGCGGCTGGCGTGAGCGGCTCGTCGGGCTCGGCGGCGAAAACGGCCTCGCCTTCGGCCTCGCCCCCGACGCGGACCCGACGATCACGGTCTCCGGGCGCGAGGGCGCGACGCTCGAATGGCAGGCGACCGGCAACGCCGTCATGTCCGATATCGCCCGTCGCATCGTGTCGCAGGGCGGGGCGGCGCTCGCGATCGATTACGGCCATCTGCGCTCGGGGCTCGCCGACACGCTTCAGGCGATCAAGAACCACGCCTTCACCGACGTGCTTGCCGAGCCCGGCGAGGCGGACGTGACGGCGCATGTCGATTTCGCCCAGCTGGGCGCCGCGGCCCGGGCGCAGGGCGCGCGCGTCCACGGCCCCACGAGCCAGGGCGCGTTCCTGCGGGCGATGGGGATCGACGCGCGGGCGCAGGCGCTCTCCACCGCCCGCCCCGACCGCGCCGCCGAGATCGAAGCGGCGCGCATGCGCCTCACGGGCGATGGCGAGGAGCATATGGGCGCGCTGTTCAAGGCGATCGCGGTCACGGCGCCGGACGGGCCGGCCCCGCCGGGGTTCGACGCGGTCACGGGATGATTTTCGCGCGGCGCCCACAGGGACTTGGCTGGCCGTCGAAAGCCGACGGATTCTGATCAGCGATTTCGGTATTGGCTTCAGGCCTGCAACTTGATCAAGGCGCGCCGGGCGACGATTATCAGTCGATAAGGATATTGACCAAACACTCGCGAAGAAATATACTGTCAACTATCCGCTATCGCGGCCTTCAAGGCCACTGGATGCAGTGGCTCGGCGGAGCGAAGACGATGACCTCTGCTCCCCTGTAGATCAAAGCCCCGCTCTCGCGGGGCTTTGCGCATTCCGAGACTTTTACCGGCGCTGTCCTTACTTCGTCACGCACACGCCCCTGTGGCGCAGGCGGCCGATATCGCGGGGATCGCAGCCCGTGCCCAGGAATTGCGCCCATTCGCGCTCGCTTCCATAGAAGGCGTTGCGGTCGACGGGGCCGCGGATGCCCGGCACCGTGCCGGTCTGCGTCCACTGCCAGAAGGTGAATCGCCGGTTGCGGTAGCGCTCGTGCGGCTCGGCTGCGACGGAGCGCAGCCAGAACGGATTGTCGAAACGCTCGCCCTCGAGCACGTCGGCGTGGAAGTTGATGTCGGTGTAGATGATCGGCAGCTGGCCGTAATGGCGCTCCATCGCGGCGAGGATGTAGCGAATCTTCTCCAGCGCCTCGGCGCGCGGCACCTGGCGGCGGCACAGGCGCGAATGGTTGTTCCACTCCACGTCGAGGACCGGCGGCAGCGCGCCGGGATCGTTGGGCACGTTCTCGATGAACCAGGCCGCCTGTTCGTGGGCGGGCCGGCACCAGAAGACGAAGTGATAGGCCCCGCGCGGCACGCCGGCGCGGCGGGCGTTGTCCCAATTCTCGAAGAAGCGCGGATCGAGATGGTCCCCGCCCTCCGTCGCCTTGATGAAGGCGAAGCGCGTGCCAGCGCGGCGCACGGCCGCCCAATCGATGTTCCCCTGCCAATGGGAGACGTCGATGCCGTGGACCGGCAGGCGGTGGACCCGCGCGACGCCGTCATGGGGCTTGGTGTCCCCCTTCGTCGGATAGCGGTCGGGAACCATGGCGCAGCCCGCGACGGCCGCGATGAGCGCGGCGGCGAGGGCGAAAGGAGTCCAGCGGCGGAATCGGGCGATCGTCGTCATCAGGGCCTTCGGCGTCCGGGGAATGGCGTTCGCGTTTAACGACGATCATCCCTGACGAACTCTTAACGCGATCTGATCGCGATGGCGATTTAGCATGGGCCGCAGCGCTTTGTCGCAACAGGGTAAAGCGCGCAGGCACACGAGAGGCCCGGATTCATGATTCGTCAACCATGCGCGCGCGAGCCGGAGCGCGAAAGAAAAACCCCGCCGGTCGCGAGACCGACGGGGCTTTGAAAATCCATGGTGCGGCCGAGAGGATTTGAACCTCCACCCCCTTTCGAGGACTAGCACCTCAAGCTAGCGCGTCTACCGATTCCGCCACGGCCGCATAAGCGCCCTGTTGCGACGTAAGGCCTTGCGGCCTCGCGTTTTCATCTGGGGCGGCGGTGCATCTAACAGATCGATTCGCCCCCCACAAGGGCTTTCGTCCCGCGCCCGGAAAAAAGCCCCGGCGCGCCGGCGCAGCCCGGATCAGTATCCGCGCGAGACGCAGAAATCGACCGTCTCGAGCAGCGCGTCCTTCATGTCGCCGGCGGGGAAGATCGCGAGCGCGTCGCGCGCCATCGCGCCGTAATGACGGGCGCGCTCCACCGTGTCCTCCAGCGCCTTGCAGCGGCGCATGATGGCGATCGCCTCCTCGAGATCGCCCTCGCGGACCTCGCCCTTCTCCAGCGTCCGGCGGAAGAAGGCGCGGTCGGAATCCGTGCCTCGGCGGAAGGAGAGCACCACGGGGAGCGTGATCTTGCCCTCGCGGAAATCGTCGCCGGTGTTCTTGCCGAGATTGGCCGACGCCCCGCCGTAATCGAGCGCGTCGTCGACGAGCTGGAAGGCGACGCCGAGATTCATGCCGTAGCTGCGGCAGGCCGCGGCCTCCGCCTTCGGGCGCTGGGCGATTACGGGGCCGACCTCGCAGGCCGCGCCGAAGAGCTCCGCCGTCTTGCCGCGGATGATGGCGAGATATTCGTCCTCGTTCGTCTCGGTGTTCTTGGCGGCGGCGAGCTGCATGACCTCGCCCTCGGCGATCAGGCAGGCGGCGGCGGACAGGATTTCGAGCGCGCGCAGGCTGCCGACCTCGACCATCATGCGGAAAGCCTGACCGAGCAGAAAATCGCCGACGAGCACGCTCGCCTCGTTGCCCCACTTGATGCGCGCGGCGATCTTGCCGCGACGCATGTCGCTCTCGTCGACCACGTCGTCATGCAGGAGCGTCGCCGTGTGCATGAACTCGACGGCGGCGGCGAGCTTGACATGGCCCTCGCCCTGATAGCCGGCGAGCTGGGCGGTCGCCAGCGTCAGCATGGGCCGCAGGCGCTTGCCGCCGGAGGAGATCAGGTGGTTGGCGACTTCCGGGATCATCGCGACCTCGGAGCCGGTGCGCGACAGAATCATCGCGTTGACGCCCGCCATGTCCTCGGCCGTGAGGCTTGCAAGGCGCGCGACGCCCGTTTCTTCCTTTTTGTCTTCGAATGGAACGACGACGCCCACGCGCATTTTCCTTTTCGATCGAACGCCGCGGGGACTTTCCCGCGCAGCGTCGAAAACGACTTCCCAGCGATCCGTCAGCCGCGCTATTTTGAGGCCGAGCGTGCGGACCGCCTTATGCTACGGTCGCGGCCGACTGGCAAATTCTCATGTCCGGAGCCGACGCGCAACGTATGCAGTCGCCGCAGGACGTGACCGCGCAGACGCTTCGAAAGGACGATCCGAACCGATGCAGGAAATCATCCGCGCCAACGATGCCGTGCTTCTGAACTACGCCGAATCGCTCTTGCGCGGCGCCGGTTTCGCGCCGTTTCTCGCGGACGGGCACATGAGCGTGCTCGAAGGCTCGATCGGCGCGATTCCGCGCCGCCTTCTCGTGCCGGACGACGAGGCGGACGGCGCGCGCCGGCTGCTGCGCGACGCCGGCCTCGGGGACGAATTGCGCGACCATGGCTGACGCCGGACCGGCCCCGACGCAGGACGCGCTTCTCGGCGGCCGCGTGCGGCTCCTCCAGCGCGCGCGGGGCCACCGGGCGGGAACGGACGCGGTGCTGCTGGCCGCGAGCTTCGACCCTCGTCCGGGCGATATCGTCGTCGATCTCGGCGCAGGGACCGGGGCCGTCGGGCTGATGGTTGCGGCGCTGGCGCCGGAGGCGCGCGTCGTCTTCGTCGAGCGCGACGACGAACTGGCGGCGCTCTGCCGGCTCAACGTCGTCGCGAACGGCTGCGCCGATCGCGCCCTGATCGTGCGGGCGAACGTCCTCGCCGGCCCCGTCGTCGAGCATGCGCGCGTCGATTGCGTGCTGACCAACCCGCCCTTTTTCGAAGCGATGGAGGCCCCGCGCTCGCCCGAGCCGACGCGAGCGGAGGCGCATGTGATGCCGCGCGGCGGGCTCGCGGTCTGGATCGGCGCGGCTATACGGATGCTGCGCCCGCGCGGGCGCCTCGGACTGATCCAGCGCGCGGACAAGCTCGCCGCCTGCCTCGACGCGCTCGCGGGAAAAGCGGGCTCCATCGAGTTCCGCGCGATCCACCCCCGGGCCGAGGCCGAGGCGACGCGGGTGATCGTCACCGCAGTGAAGGGCGGGCGGGCGCCGCTTCGCGTCCTCGCGCCCCTCGTCCTGCACGGACCCGACGGACGCTTCACGCCGCAGGCCGAGGCGATCCATCGCGGCGAGCGCGTGATTTCGGGCGAGCGCCCATGAGCGACGTCGCCGAAGCCTTCGTCCTGCGGCCGGGCCGGCGCGACGAGACGGCGGCGCTGTTTGCGATCTGGGAGGCCGCCGTCGCCGCCTCGCACGATTTCGTGACGCCCGCCGATCTCGCCATGTATGCGCGGCTGGTGCGCGAGAATTATCTGCCCCGCGCGAAACCGCGGGTGGCGGCGGCGGCCGACGGGCGGCCCGTCGGCTTCATCGGCGTCGCGCAGGGCACGATCGAGGCCCTGTTCGTCGATCCCAGCTGGGCCGGTCGCGGCTGCGGACGCGCCCTCGTCGCCGACGCGCTCGCAGGTATCGCCGCGCCGCGCCGCCTGCGCGTCGACGTCAACGAGCAGAACGAGGGCGCGCGCGCCTTCTACGCGCGTCTCGGCTTTAAGCTGATCGGCCGCTCGCGCCTCGACGCCTGCGGGCGGCCTTATCCGATCCTGCATCTGGAGCATCCGGGCGCGCGCTGACGCGCTCAGCCGCGAAGCCCGTCGAGCGCCGCCGCGAGGCGCGCCCATTCCTCCTCGCCGCCGGGGAGCCCGAGGCGCAGCCAGGTCCGCGAGTAGGGAAAGACCCGCGACCAAATCCGACGCTGCGCCAGCCGCTCCTGCGCGCGCGCGGCGTCGGGCGTCTCGTAGAGCCGGAAGAGCGCGGTTCCGCCGACCGGCGCCAAACCCGCCGCCCCGGCCATCGCATCGAGGCGCTGAGCGTCCTCGCCGAGCCGCGCGATCGCCGTCGCGCGCCAGCGCGCGTCACGCAGGGCCGCGGCTCCGATGGCGATGGCCGGCCCCGAGACGGCCCAGGGCCCGGCCAGCTCGCGAAGCCGCGCGAGCGTGGCCTCACGCCCCAGCGCGAAGCCGAGCCTGATCCCCGCCAGCCCGTAGAACTTGCCGAAGGATCGAAGGACGAAAATTTCGCCGCCCGTCTCGCTGGAAGCGGCGTCCGCGACCGAGAGTTCGGGATGCGGATCGGCGAAGCTCTCGTCCACGACGAGCAGCCCCACCTCGCCCGCGAGCGCGCGCAGGGCGTCCGGCGCGTGGACGCGCCCGTCGGGATTGTTCGGATTGACGATCACCGCGAGATCGGCGCCGGCGAGGTCGGCTGCGCTCGCGACCGCTTCGACGCGCCAGCCGCATGCGCAGAGCGCCGCCGCGTGCTCGTTGTAGGTCGGCGACAACACGCGCGCGAGCCCGGCCGAGCGCAGGCGCGGCGCGAGCTGGATCGCGGCCTGCGCGCCGGCGAGCGCGACGAGCGGCCCCGGCGCGCCATAGGCGGCGCGGGCGGCGTCCTCGAGATCGCGGATGGCGGCGGCGGTCGGAAGCGCCCGCCAGATATCAGGCGCGAGCGAAGGAATCGGATAGGGAAGACGGTTGATCCCCGTCGAGAGATCGAGCCATTCCTCCGGAGCGCCGCCGTAAAGGCGCGCCGCCGCGTCGAGATCTCCGCCATGATCGCGCATGTTCATGAGCCCGTTCTGCCCCGCGTATCAGGCTTGAGCAAGAAATTGGGCAAAAAGGAGCGCGACGGCGATCGCGGCGAGAACGCAAGCCAGCCCCGCCATGGCCCGCCGATACAGTCGCAAGGCGGAGGCGAGATCAGCCGGCCCGGGATCACGGGCCTCGCCGTTTAGCCACGGTTCGTCGGCGACGCGATCGCCGTAAACGCGCGGGCCGGACAGCCGCACGCCCAGCGCGCCGGCCATCGCGGCTTCAGGCCAGCCGGCGTTGGGGGATCGGTGACGTCGCGCGTCATGCGCCATCGTCGCCAAGGCGCGCGACGGCGCGGCGCTCGCCAGCGCGAACAGCGCGCCCGTGAGGCGGGCGGGGATGAGGTTCGCCACGTCGTCGATGCGCGCCGAGGCCCAGCCGAAGGCGGCGTAGCGGGCGTTGCGGTGGCCGATCATGCTGTCGAGCGTGTTGATCGCCTTGTAGGCGGCGATGCCCGGCAGGCCCAGCAGCGCGCCCCAGAAGAGCGGCGCGACGACGCCGTCGGAGGTGTTCTCGGCCAGGCTCTCGATCGCGGCGCGCGCGACGCCGGCCTCGTCGAGACCACTCGGGTCACGCCCCACGATCATCGCGACCGCGCCCCGCGCGGCCTCGATGTCGCCGGCGGCGAGGGGGCGCGCGACGGCGCCGACATGCTCGTGCATGGAGCGCGCCGCGACGAGCGGCCAGGCGAGGATGCCCGTCAGCGCGACGCCGATGATCCCGCCTGGCAGGGCCGAGGCGATCAGCGCCGCGAGCCCGCCTACGAAGCCGATGGTCGCGAGCGCCGCAACGATTCCCGCCGCGCGGCGCAGGCGCTCGCGATCGCCCTCCCGGTTGAGGCGCGAATCGAGGAATGCGATCAGTCCTCCGATCCATGTGACCGGGTGGCCGATGCGCGCGTAAAGCCGCGCCGGCCAGCCGAGCCCCGCGTCGATCACGAGGGCGACGAGCATCGCGGCGGCGCTCAAGCGCGCCTCCGGGGCGGGCGACGACGAGGAAGATCGCCTCTTTTCATGCGGCGCGAATGCTGCTCAAGGTGGCGCGGGAGCGCGATTTCATGACGATCACACTCATCACAGGCGGGGCGCGTTCGGGCAAGAGCCGATACGCGGAGGCGCGCGCCCTCATGGAGCCGGGGCGCCCGCGTTACATCGCCACGGCGCAGGCCTTCGACGCGGAAATGGCGGAGCGCATCGCCCTTCACAAGGCGCGTCGCGACGCGCGCTGGCGCGAGAGCGAGGCGCCGCTCGACATCGTCGCGGCGCTCGATGCGAGCGACGGCGAGGGCGCGCGGCTCGTCGACTGCCTGACGCTGTGGCTCTCGAACCTCATCTTCGCCGAGCGCGACTGGCGCGCGGAAAGCGCGGCGCTGGTCACGGCGCTCGCACGGCAACGGAGCCCCGTCTACCTCGTCACCAACGAAGTGGGCCTTGGCATCGTCCCCGAAAACGCGCTGGCGCGCCGCTTCCGCGACGCCGCCGGCTGGATCGCGCAGGACGTGGCGGGCGCGGCGGACGAGGTCGTGCTCGTCGTCGCCGGGCAACCGCTGCGGATCAAGTGAGGGATTGCGATCCATGGTCCGCGCGGCGGTGATGATCCAGGGCTGCGGCTCGAATGTCGGCAAGTCGCTGCTGGTCGCGGGCCTCGCGCGGGTCTTCGCGCGGCGGGGTATGAGGGTCGCGCCGTTCAAGCCGCAGAACATGTCGAACAACGCCGCGGTCACCGATGACGGCGGCGAGATCGGCCGCGCGCAGGCGCTGCAGGCGCGCGCGGCGGGCGTTCCGCTCTCGCGCCACATGAACCCGGTGCTCCTCAAGCCCGAGACGGATATCGGCGCGCAGGTGATCGTGCAGGGGCGTCGCCTGACCTCGACGAAAGCGAGCGACTACGCGGGCCTCAAGCCCCGCCTGATGGATGCCGTGCGCGAGAGCTACGCGATTCTCGCGCGCGACGCCGATCTCGTGATCGTCGAGGGCGCGGGCAGCCCCGCCGAGATCAACCTGCGGGCCAACGACATCGCCAATATGGGCTTCGCCCGCGCTGAGAACGTGCCCGTGATCCTCGCTGGCGACATAGACCGGGGCGGCGTGATCGCGCAGATCGTCGGCACGCAGGCCGTGATCGATCCGCTCGACGCCGCGTTGATCAAGGGATTCCTGATCAACAAGTTCCGGGGCGATCCGCGCCTGTTCGACGACGGCTACGCGGCGATTTCCAAGCGCACCGGCTGGCCGGGGCTGGGCGTGATCCCCTGGTTCGACCGCGCCCATCATCTTCCCGCCGAAGACGCGCTGGACCTGCCGACGCGCCCGCGTCCCGGGCGCTTCCGCGTGGTCGTCCCGATCCTCTCGCGCATCGCCAATTTCGACGATCTCGATCCGCTGGCGCTCGATCCGGCGCTCTCCGTCGAGATGATCGCGCCGGGGCGCCCCCTGCCGCTCGACGCCGACCTCGTGATCCTGCCGGGCACGAAATCGACGCGCGGCGATCTCGCCTTCCTGCGGGCGCAGGGCTGGGACATCGACCTCGCCGCGATCCTGCGCCGGGGCGGGCGGGCGCTGGGCCTGTGCGGCGGCTACCAGATGCTGGGGCGCACGATCGCCGATCCGGACGGGATCGAGGGCGAGGCGGGCTCGAGCGAGGGCTTGAGCCATCTCGCGATCGACACGGTGATGAGCGCCGACAAGCGCCTCGCGCGCGTCGAGGCGACGCATCTCGCCTCCGGCTGCGCGGTCTCCGCCTACGAAATCCATATCGGCGCGAGCGAGGGGCCGGACCGGTCGCGCCCGCTCTTTTCGGTCGCCAGCGAGCCCGAAGGGGCCGTCTCCGCCGATGGCCGGGTGATGGGAACCTATCTGCACGGGCTTTTCGCGCAGGACGATTTCCGCCGCGCCTTCCTCGCCTCGCTGGGCGCGAGCGCCTCGGACCTCGCCTACGATCGGCAGGTGGACGAAACGCTCGACGCGCTCGCCGACCATCTGGAGCGGCACGTGGATTGCGACGCGGTGCTGGCGATAGCGAAAGCGGCGGGCGGCTGAGGCGTCAGAACTCGACGCCGGCCTGCGCCTTCACGCCCTGCCGGAAGGGATGCCTGACCTCCTGCATCTCGGTCACGAGATCGGCGATCTCGATGAGATCCGGCTTGGCGTTGCGGCCGGTGAGCACGACATGCGTCATCGGCGGCTTCTCGGAGACGAGGAATTCGACCACGTCGGCGATGTCGAGATAATCGTAGCGCAGGGCGATGTTGATCTCGTCGAGGAGGACCATGCGGTTGGCCTCGTCGCGGATCAGCTGCTTGGCCTTCTCCCAGGCGGCGGAGGCGGCGGCGATGTCGCGCTCGCGGTCCTGCGTCTCCCAGGTGAAGCCTTCGCCCATCGTGTGGAACTGGCAGATGTCGGAAAAGCGCGCCTTTATCAGGTCGCGTTCGCCGCTCTGCATCGTGCCCTTGATGAACTGAACGACCGCGCAGGGCATGCCGTGGCCGATGCAGCGCAGGATCATGCCGAAGCCGGAGCTCGACTTGCCCTTGCCCTTGCCGGTATGGACGATGATCAGGCCCTTCTCGCCCGTCTTCGTCGCCATCATCCGGTCGCGGGCCTCCTTGAGGCGCGCCATTTTCCGGCGGTGGCGCTCGTTCGCCTCGCGCCGGGCTTCGTCGTTCTGATCGCCCGAGGCGTGTTCATCGCTCAAAGCATGACCTCCGCGCGAATGAAGGGAGGCGGAGGGCCGGCGGGCGGCCCTCCGGACCGGATCACGCGACCGGCGGCTGCGGCGGCTCGGCCTGTTGCGCCTGGGCGGCGCGCTGGCGGTAGAGCGCCACGAAGTCGATCGGATCGATATAGAGGGGCGGGAAGCCGCCGTTGCGGACCGCTTCGGCGACGATCTGGCGCGCGAAGGGGAAGAGCAGGCGCGGGCACTCGATCATGACCACGGGATGAACCTGATCCTGCGGGATGTTGCGTACGCGGAAGACGCCGCAATAGGTGGTGTCGAAGGCGAAAAGCACAAGGGCGTCGGTCTTGGCGTTGCCCTCGAGCTTCAGCTCGACCTCGAAGTCGGTTTCGCTGATCTGCTTGGCGTTGACATTGACCTGGATGCCGATCTGCGGCGGCGTCTGCTGCGGCGCGAGCGACTGGGGCGCGCTCGGATTCTCGAACGAGAAATCCTTGAGATATTGCGCGAGGGCGTTGAGGGACGGAGCGGCGGGCTCGCCGGACTGGGCGCCGTTCGTCGTCGGGGTGTCGGCCATCATCTTCTCCTGAACCTTCAAACCGGCGCCGTCGCGGCGCGCGTCGTCTGCTTGGAAACTCGTCGCCTCATGGCGCTCGCGAGGGCGCTATCACGCTTCCGCGCCCCGAACAAGCGTCGGCGGGCGATCATCATGAACCCGCGAAAAGGCGCGCAGGCTTTCGTAGCCGCGCGTATTGTCGCCGAAGGTGGTGGATGTTAGGAGGACGGCACCCCATATTGCGGTTTCATGCGGGTTCAGCCCGGGGCGCCAGCGCCGGTGAACCGTCAGCGACGAAGCCTCGCTCCTACGACGCCCGCGGGCGCGCGGCGGGGCTGACACAACGGGAACCAGGCCGGACCGACGATGCAAGAGTCACTCGACCTCACGACCCTCATTTTCCTCGCGCTCGCCGCGTTCGTGATCTGGCGACTTCGCTCGGTCCTCGGGCAGAAGACCGGGCACGAACAACCGCCGCAGGACGTTTTCGGGCGCCAGTCCCCGCAATCGGCCCGTGACGCCGGCGAAGATAACGTGGTGCGCCTGCCCACCAGCGCCGAGCCGCCCACCGGCCCCGATCGCTGGAAAGGCGTCGCCGAACCGGATTCCCCCGTAGCCAAGGCGCTCGACGAGATCGTGCGCGTGGAGCCGGACTTCGATCCGCACGTGTTCCTCGAAGGCTCGAAAGTGGCCTACGAAATGATCGTGACGGCTTTCGCCGCCGGCGACCGAAAGACTCTCAAGGACCTGCTGGCGAAGGACGTCTATGAAGGCTTCGAACAGGCCATCGCCGACCGCGAGAGCCGCGGCGAGACCGCCGAGACGACCTTCGTCGCCATCGGCAAGGCGGACATCATCGCGGCCGATGTCAGGAACCGCGTCGCGCAGATCACCGTGAAGATCGTCTCCGAACTGATCACGGTCACGCGCGACGGCGCCGGGACCGTCGTCGACGGCAGTCCCGACACGGTGGTCGACGTCACCGACGCCTGGACCTTCGCGCGCACGCTCGGCAGCCGCGATCCCACCTGGCATCTGGTCGCGACCGACGCGGGTCAATGACCCGAGCGGCGGCTTTCCGCCTCAAGGGCGCGGCGCTCATGCTCTCCCTCGCGATCAGCGCCGGCGCCGTCATCGAGGCCGGCGCGGCGGAAATCCCCGGCGCCCGGCTCGAACGCCTCTCCTTTGCGGATCTGCCCGGCTGGGCGAAAGACGACCACGCAGCCGCCTTCGCGACATTCCTGCGCTCCTGCGACGCGATCCTCTCCGGATCACCGCAATTGCGCCCGGCCGGCGCGACGGGCGAGAACCTGCTCGCCGCCTGCCGCACGGCCCGCGCCGCGCCCGTGACGGATGCGCGCGCCTTCTTCGAGACGCGGTTCATCCCCCATCTGATCGCGACGGAAACCGGGCGCGGCTTTCTGACGGGATATTACGAGCCCGTCTATGACGGCTCCCGCGAGCCGACCGACGAATTCTCCGCTCCGCTTCTGGCCCGCCCCGACGATCTCGTGACGATCCCGGCCGGCGGGACGCTTGCGGGCGTGCCCGAAAATCTCGCCGCAGCGCGGCGCGTCGCGGAGGGCTACGAGCCCTATCCCGAGCGGGCGCAGATCGAGGACGGAGCGCTCGGATCAAGGGCGCGGGCGATCGCGCATCTGCGACACCCGGCGCAGGCCTTCATCATCCACGTGCAGGGCTCGGCGCGCATTCGCCTGCCCGGCGGCGAGACGATGCGCGTCGGCTATGCCGGCCGCAACGGCCATCCCTATTCGTCGGTCGGACGCGTTCTGGTCGAGCGCGGGCATATCCCGGCGGAGGAAATGAGCCTGGAGCGGCTGCTCGGCTGGCTGGAGGCGCCGGAGAACGCGGCGGAATCGCGCGAGATCATGCGTCTCAACCGCTCCTTCATCTTCTTCACCGAGATCGAGGGCCTCGCGCCGGAGCTTGGCCCGATCGGCGGCGCGGGAATCCCGCTCACGCCCGGCCGCAGCCTCGCCGTCGACCGGAACATCTGGCGCTACGGCCTGCCCTTCTGGCTGCACGGCGACATTCCCGACGCGACCGGCGTCGCGCGCGAAACGGCGCGGCTGATGATCGCGCAGGATACGGGCACGGCCATCGTCGGCCCGGCGCGCGGCGACTATTTCACCGGCACGGGCGATTCCGCGGGAACGCAGGCCGGGCTGATCCGGCACAGGCCGCGTTTCGTCGTGCTCCTGCCGCGCCCCGCCGAGGAGCCGTGAGAGATGGCGAGGCGCAGGCGCGAACTCTCTCCCGAGGAGAAACGGCTCTGGGAGCATGTGTCGCGCCAGGCGAAGCCGCTGCGCCGCGCTCCGCCGGCGACGATGATCGAAGCGAGCCCGGCGACGATCGTGGCGCCGGCGACCGCTACGGCCGCGCCGCCCTCCAAGGCCCCGCCGCGCACGCCCTTCCTGCCCGCCTACCGGCCTCCCGTCTCCGCCTCTAAAAGCGCCGCGCAGGCGGGTCCGGCGCCGGCGGGGACGCTGGAGCGGGGCGAGCGCCGGGCGCTGAAGCGGAGGGCGCGCGACGTCGACGCGGTGATCGACCTGCACGGCATGCGGCAGGACGAGGCCCATCCGGCCCTTATTCATTTCCTGCGCACCTCCAGCGCGCTCGGACGCTCCATCGTCCTCGTGGTGACGGGCAAGGGAGGCGCGCAGGGTTCGGAAGGCGCTGGGCTGACGGGCCTCGGCGAGGGGCGCGGCGTCCTGCGGCGCCTTACGCCGCACTGGCTGCGCTCCGCCGAATTGCGGCCTTTCGTGCTGGGTTTCGAAGAGGCGGCGGCGCATCACGGCGGTTCCGGCGCGCTTTACGTCCGTCTGCGGAGGCGAGGGCGATGAATCAGGCGTTTCGCGGCGAATGGCCGATGGTTTCCGGTACGGGAGCGCGAACGGGGCCCTCCCCCGGCGAGGACCGGGCGCTGACGCCGTTCGGCGCGCGCTCGCGCGAGCTGAGGCGCGAGCGCGGACGCCAGCTCAAGCACATGGCCGCTTCGCTCGGCGTGTCGAGCGCCTATCTCTCGGCGCTCGAGCGCGGTGAGCGGGGGCGCCCGACATGGACGCTGATCCAGGGCGCGATCCATTATTTCGGCGTCATCTGGGACGATGCTGACGAGTTGCAGCGCCTCGCCGAGATGTCGGAGCCCAAACCCCAGATCGACGCGCGCGGAACCGGCCCGAAGGGCGTCTTCGTCGCCAACCGCCTCGCGCGCGAATATGGCGGCCTGACCGACGAGGATCTCGAGGCCATCGCCGCGATCCTCGACCGCCGCAGGAAGGCTTCCCCCTGAGACGCGGGTTGACCCGCATGGCCAGGCGAGGCCAAAAGAACCCCGCCAACTCTCGCGCGGCCGCCTGTGCGCCGCTTCCCGCCCAACCCCGGAAAGGAACGCCTTTTGACCGATCGCCTCGATCTTCTCGCCCTCGGCAACGCCATCGTCGATGTCATCGCCCATACCGACGACGCCTTTCTCGTCTCGCGCGGCCTTCGCAAGGGCGGCATGACCCTGATCGACGAGGCGAGCGCCCTCACGCTTTACGACTCGATGGGGCCCGCGACGATCATCTCCGGAGGCTCGGCCGCCAACACCATCGCCGGCGCCGCCGCGCTCGGCCTGCGGACGGGTTTCGTCGGCAAGGTGCGGGACGACGAAGCGGGAGCGCATTATCGCCATGACATGCGCGCGCAGGGCGTCGCCTTCGACACGCCGGCCGCCACGGACGGCCCCGCCACGGCGCGCAGTTTCATCCTCGTCACGCCCGACGGCGAGCGCACGATGAACACCTATCTCGGCGCCTGCCAGGGCCTCACCGCCGCCGACGTCGACGAGGCGACGGTGCGCTCCGCCGGCATCGTCTATCTCGAAGGCTATCTGTGGGACCCGCCGGCGGCCAAGGACGCATTCCGCAAGGCGGTCGAGATCGCCCACGGCGCCGGCTCGCGCGTGGCGCTGACGCTTTCCGATTCGTTCTGCGTCGATCGCTACCGCGACGAATTTCTCGAACTCATGCGCGGCGGGCACGTCGATATCCTGTTCGCCAATATCCACGAGCTGAAGGCTCTCTACCAGACGGCCGACGAGGCGACCGCGCTCGCAGCCTTGCGCGGCGAAGACCTGCCCCACGATCATTTCGTCGCCGCCGTCACGCGCTCGGAGGAGGGCGCGCTCGTCGTGACGCGCGAGCAGACGCGCGCCGTGCCGGCCTTCCCGTTGGAGCGTCTCGTCGACACGACGGGCGCGGGCGACCTCTTCGCCGGCGGCTTCCTCGCCGGCCTCGCCAAGGGCCTCGACCACGCGGATTGCGCGCGGCTCGGCGCAATGGCGGCGGCGGAGGTGATCTCCCATATCGGGGCGCGGCCGCAGGCCGATCTCGCCGATATGGCGCGGCAGAACGGCATTCTCTGACCCCGAGCAAGAAAAAGCCCCCGACCGAGGTCGGGGGCTCAATTTTTCAGGATTTTCGCAACCCGACCGGTCAGTCCCCGGACAACTTGCGGCCAGCCTTATCCATCGCGTCGCCGGTGGCTTCGCGCGCCTTTCCGTAAGCGCCCTGGACCTTGCCTTCGACCTTGTCGGCCTTACCCTCAGCCTGAAGCTTCGGGTCGTTGATCACGCGGCCGGCGGCGTCCTTGACGGCGCCCTTGGCTTCCTTGGCCTTACCCTGAACCTGATCCTTGTTCATTGCCGAACTCCTTCCCGCTATCGACGGAAAGATAACGTCGCTCGACAGGTCAGGTTCCCGCTCGTCCCGAGAGAACTTCGGGCGCGGGGCCGCCTGTCGCCCAGTCGATGAGCGCGACCGTGTGGACGATCGGGATGTCCGTTCCCTTTCCGATCTGGGTCATGCAGCCGATATTGCCGGCGGCGATGACGTCGGGCTTCGTCTTCTCGATATTGGCGACCTTGCGCGCGCGCAGCTGCACCGCGATTTCGGGCTGGAGAATGTTGTAGGTTCCCGCCGAGCCGCAGCAGATATGGCCCTCCGGCACGTCGCGAACGGTAAAGCCCATGCGCTTCAGGAGCGTCTTCGGAGTCTCGCGGATCTGCTGGCCGTGCTGCATCGAGCAGGCGGAATGGTAGGCGACGGTGAGCCGGGGGAGATCGTCGCGCAGGGCGAGCGGCAGCGTCTCGAGATATTCCGTGATGTCCTTGGCCAGCGCCGACACCCGCGCGGCCTTCTCGGCGTAGGCTGAATCCTCGCGCAGCATGAAGCCGTAATCCTTGATCGTCGTGCCGCATCCCGAAGCCGTGACGATGATCGCGTCGAGCCCTCCCGCCTCCGCCTCGGCGATCCAGGCGTCGATATTGCGCCTGGCGAAGGCGTGGGCCTCTTCTTCCCGCCCCATGTGATGCGTCAGCGCGCCGCAGCAGCCCTCGCCCGCGACCTGCGCGACTTCGATCCCGTGGCGCGTCAGCACACGGATCGCCGCCTCGTTGAGGCCGGGATCGAGCACCTGCTGGGCGCAGCCCTGCAGGATCGCGACGCGGCCCCGGCGCTCGCCCTGCGCCGGAAAGACGCGCGCGCCCTCCAGCGGCGAGCGGTTCGGCAGGCGGGCCGGCGCGAGATCCAGCATCGCCGCCATCCGCTTGCCGACCACCGGCAGGGCGCCGAAAAGGCCCGCGAAGGGGCGCGCCAGGAAGGCGCCCATCAGAGCGGCGCGGAAGCGGTTCGGATAGGGCAGGATCTTCGCCAGCGTCGCGCGCATCAGCCGGTCGTGCCAGGGGCGCCGGTAGGTCTGCTCGATATAGGCGCGGGCATGATCGACGAGGTGCATGTAATGCACGCCCGAAGGGCATGTGGTCATGCAGGACAGGCAGGACAGACAGCGATCGATGTGGAGCACGACTTCCGCCGAGGCCGGCTTGCCGTTCTCCAGCATGTCCTTCATCAGGTAGATGCGCCCGCGCGGGCTGTCGAGCTCGTCGCCGAGCAGCAGATAGGTCGGGCAGGTCGCCGTGCAGAACCCGCAATGCACGCAGGTCCGCAGGATCTGCTCGGATTCCCGCATCGCGGGATCACGCAGAAGTTCAGGCGAGAAATTCGTCTGCATCGCTCGTCGGCTTCCCGAGGGTTGCGCGGCGCGGAATGCGCCCCAGCTGGTTTCAGATCGAGGCGTACATGCGGCCGGGATTGAAGATTCCGTCCGGGTCGAAGCTCGTCTTGACGCGCTTCTGGAGACGCATCAGCGGTTCGGAGAGAGGCTCGAAGACATCGACCGACTGCCGCAAGGCTTCGGGAGCGCGGATCAGCGTCGCATGGCCGCCGTGCTCCCGCACGGCCTCGCGCACGACGCGCGTAGCGGCGGCGTCGGCCTCGACGGCGAGCCAGATCAGACCGCCGCCCCAGTCGAAGGAGTGACGCCCGGTGATCGCGCCCCGGATCGCTGAGGCGAGCGCCGCCGCCTGTCCCGGCGCGGTGGAGATGCGCCAGACGGCCCGGTCCGCGAGGCTCGCCATGGGAGCCGCGTCGCGCACGCCCCGCCAGAGCGATTCGCCGCGCGCCTCCGCCGGCTCGCCGAAATCGGCGAGCAGCCGGCGCAGTTCGCCAAGCCTGTAGGCGACGGAGGGCTTGAAGCCCTCGATCCGGATCAGCGTCTGGGCGGATTGGCGCCCGTCTCCGACGGGCAGATGCGCCGCGCCCGTCACCTCGTAGGGCGAGCCCAGCGCCTCCGAGAGCGCCTCGATGGCCCTGGAATCGTCGAGGCCCGGATAGACGAGCGTCGCCGAGACCTCGGGCTTCGGCAGCACCTTGAAGGTGACCTCGGTGAGAAAGCCGAGCGTCCCGTACGAGCCCGCCATCAGCTTCACGAGGTCGAGGCCGGTGACGTTCTTCATCACCCGGCCGCCGTTCTTGACGATGTCGCCGAGCCCGTTGACGAAGCGCACGCCGATCAGCGCGTCGCGGGCGGCGCCGGCCATGATCCGTCGCGGGCCCGACAGGTTGGCGGCGGCGACCGCGCCGATCGTCGGTTCGCCCGAAGAACCGAGCAGAGCGCGGTAATCGGCGGGCTCGAAAGCCAGCCGTTGGCCCTTCTCCGCGAGGATCTCCTCGATCTCGGAAAGCGGCGTGCCGGCCTTCGCGCCGATGACCAGTTCGGCCGGCTCGTAGAGCGTCACGCCGATGAGCGCGCGCGAGGAGAGCCGCGCGGCGGCGCGCACGGGACGTCCCAGCGCGCCCTTCGTGCCTCCGCCCTCGACTGAAAGCGTCGTGCGCGCGGCGCGGGCCTCGGCGATGATCGCAGCCGCCTCCTCCTCGCTCGCCGGCAAATGCAGGGGCGTATCAGCGCTCGCCGGCCCGGACATCGCTTGCAGCGTCACGCGGCGACCCTCCCCTCGAGCGGAAACACCTTGGCGGGGTTGAGAAGCCAGCCCGGATCGAAGGCTGCGCGCACGCGCATCTGCTGGGCGAGATCGGCGGGGGCGTATTGATGGGTCATCAGGTCGCGTTTCTCGATGCCGACCCCGTGCTCGCCGGTGAGACAGCCGCCGACCTCGACGCACAGGCGCAGGATGTCCTCGCCGGCGTGCTCGGCCTTCTCCATGTCGCCGGGCTTGGCGCTGTCGAACATCACGAGCGGATGCAGGTTGCCGTCGCCGGCGTGGAAGACGTTGGCGACGCGCAGATCATAGGACTTCACGATCTCGTCGATGCGCCGGAGCACGAAGGGCAGCTGGCCGGTGGGGATGGTGCCGTCCATGCAGATGTAGTCGGCGACGCGACCCGTGGCGCCGAAAGCCGACTTGCGGCCCTTCCAGATGGCGGCGGCCTCCGCCTCGCTCTGGGCGACCCTAAGGGTGCGCGGGCTGAAATCTTCGGCGATCGCGACGATGCGCGCCAGCGCGTCAGCGATCTCCTCCTCCGAGCCCTCGACCTCGACGATCAGCATGGCCTCGACGTCCAGCGGATAGCCGGCCTTGGCGAAGGCCTCGCAGACATGGATCGCCGGCTTGTCCATGTATTCGAGCGCGACGGGCAGGATGCCTGCCGCGATGATCGCGGCGACGCAGGCGCCGGCGGCTTCCGCCGAATCGAAGCCGATCAGCGCGGGCCGCGCGCCTTCCGCCGCCCGCAGGATGCGCACGGTCGCCTCGGTGACGATGCCGAGCTGGCCTTCCGAGCCCGTGATCAGGCCGAGCAGGTCGTAGCCGGGGCTGTCGAGATGCGCCCCGCCGATCTCGACCACCTCGCCATCGACCAGGACCATGGTGACGCCGAGCAGGTTGTTCGTGGTCACGCCGTATTTCAGGCAATGCGCGCCGCCGGAATTCATCGCGATGTTGCCGGCGATGGTGCAGGCGAGCTGGCTCGACGGGTCGGGGGCGTAGAAGAAACCCGCATGACTCACCGCCTGGCTGATGGCGAGATTGGTGATCCCCGCCTGGACGCGCGCGGTGCGGTCGGCGAAATTGGCCTCCAGCATCTGGTTCAGCCGCGCCACGCCGATGACGACCGCGTCCTCCTGCGGGATCGCGCCGCCCGCGAGCGAGGTGCCCGCCCCGCGCGCGATGATGTTGACGCCTTCCCCGTGGAGAAAGCGCATCACGGCCGAGACTTCCTCCGTCGTTCGCGGCAGGACGACGGCAAGCGGCATGCGGCGATAGGCGGTGAGCGCGTCCGTGTCGAATACGCGCCGTTCGTCCTCGGAGGTGATCAGCGCGTCCTCCGGCAGGATCGCGGCGAGGCCGGCGAGGATGGCGTCGCGGCGCGCGAGGATCGATTGATCGGGCTGGGGGAAGGCGATCGACATGGTCTTTCCTCGGTCTTTCCTCGGGCTTGCCTCGCTTCGGATGCTTCGCGGGCTTCGTGTGAGCGCCGTTCTCGTTGGAATCACTTTAGCTGCGAATTCTCCGCCTGTGCAGGTGGCGAAAACGCGCTAGATTGTTTCCGATAGAGAAACAATCGGACGCGATCATGGACCGTTTCGGCGATCTGGATATTTTCGCGCGGGTCGTCGCGGCGCGCGGCATGTCGGCGGCGGGCCGGGAGATCGGACTGTCTCCGGCGGTCGTCTCGAAGCGCGTCCGTAGACTGGAAGAGCGGCTTGGCGTGCGGCTTCTCCAGCGCACCACCCGCCAGCTCGCCCTCACCGAGGCGGGACACGGCTTCCACGAGCGCATCGTCGGGGTGCTCGCGGCGATCGAGGAGGCCGAGGCCTGGGCCTCCCAGGGAGCGGCGCAGGCGCGCGGGCTGCTGAAAGTGTCGGCGCCCACCTCCTTCGGTCGCCTCCACATCGCCCCGCACATGACCCGCTTCCTCGACGCCAATCCCGGCGTCTCCGTCGATCTGACGCTGAGCGACAGTTTCGTCGACATTGTCGGCGAGGGTTTCGACCTCGCGATCCGCATCGCCGACCTCACCGATTCGAGCCTCATCGCCAAGCGCCTCGCCCCGGCGCACCGGGTGCTCTGCGCGGCGCCCGCCTATCTCGCCCGCGCCGGAGCGCCCGACGGCCTCGCCGACCTCCAGAACCACGCGCTTCTCATCCATAACGGCGCGGAATGGCGGCTCGAGGGACCGGAGGGACCGCGCAGCGTGCGCGTCGCCAGCCGGCTTCGCACCAATTCCAGCGAGGTCGTGCGCGAGGCGGTGCTGGCGGGCGCCGGCGTCGCCCTGCGCTCGACCTGGGATGTCGGCCCCGAGCTGAAAAGCGGCGCGCTCGTGCGCGTCCTGCCCGCCTGGGGCTCCTCGCGGCGGGTCGGCGTCTACGCGGTCTATCCCTCGCGCCGCCATGTCGAGCAGAAGCTGCGCGTCTTCGTCGATTTCCTGATGGCGCTCTACGGCCCGACGCCTTACTGGGACGAGGGTCTGGCGCTCTGACGCCGCTGCCGATGGAGAAACCCGTGCCGCGCCTATCCGGAAAGATCGCCCTCGTGACCGGCGCCGCGCGCGGCATCGGGGCGGGGATCGCGCGGGCCTTCGTCGCGGAAGGCGCCCGCGTCGTCCTCACCGATATCGACGAGGCCGGCGGCGTCGCGATGGCCGCCTCGCTTGGCGAAAACGCGTCCTATATGCGCCTCGACGTGCGGCAGGAGGCGGATTGGGAGCGCGTGACGGCGGCCGTTGTCGCGGAGCACGGGCGCCTCGACATCCTCGTGAACAACGCCGGGATCACCGGCTTCGAGGAGGGCGTGAAGGCGCATGATCCCGAGAACGCGTCGCTCGAAGACTGGCGCGCCGTCCACGCCGTCAATCTCGACGGGGCGTTTCTGGGCTGCAAACACGCCATCCGCGCCATGCGCCGCACGGGCGAGGGCGCGATCGTCAACGTTTCCTCGCGCTCCGGGGTCGTGGGGATATCAGGCGCCGCCGCCTACGCCTCCTCCAAGGCGGCGCTTCGCAACCACACCAGAAGCGTCGCGCTCTACTGCGCCGAGCAGGGGCTGAACATCCGCTGCAACGCGATCCTGCCGGCGGCGATCCTCACGCCGATGTGGGAGCCGCTTCTGGGCGACGGCCCGGACCGCGAGGCGCGCATGGCGGCATTCGTCGCGGACACGCCGCTGCGGCGCTTCGGGCGCGTGGAGGAAGTCGCCGCGCTCGCGGTGCTGCTGGCCTCCGACGAGGCCCCCTACATGACCGGCGCCGAACTGCACATAGACGGCGGCATCCTCGCCGGCTCGGCCGCCGCGCCGGGGACGAGGGACTAGCGCTCAGGTCTCGACCAGCCCCGTCGTGTCGCCCGAACCGCGCGAATCGGCGCGCCCGTGCGCCAGGCCGAGATAATCGTCGGAGCGCATCTCGATGAGCCGCGACACCGTGCGGTCGAATTCGAAGGCCTCGCGCCCGTGGGAGGCCTTGTAGAGTTCGTGCGCCTCCGCCTGAGCCGAGGCGAGGAGCTTGACTCGGTTGTCGTAGAGCGCGTCGATGAGCGTGATGAAACGCTTGGCCTCGTTGCGGTTCTCGAAGCCCATCTTCGGGATGTCTTCGAGGATCAGGGTGTGGAAATCCTGCGCGATGGCGAGGTAGTCGGAGGCGCCCAGCGGCTTCGCGCACAGATCGGGGAAGGATACGCGCGCCACCCCCGACGCGGCCTGCGCTATCTCGACCGGATGGCCGCGCACCGCGATCGTGATGCGCTCCCCGCGCGCCCTTCCGGTCAGGCTTCGGAAGGCTTCGTCGAGCGCGGCGCGGGCCTTCTCGTCGGCGGGCGTGTGGTAGACGGGCTTGCCCGCGAGCTTCTCCAGCCGGAAATCGGTGCGCGCGTCGAGCCGCGCGGTCTCCATGCGCTCTTCGAGCATGGCGATGAAGGGCGTGAACAGCGCCCGGTTCAGGCCGCCCTCGTAGAGCCGCGCAGGCTCGACATTGGAGGTCGCGACCACGACGACGCCCTCGGCGAAAAGCGCCGTGAACAGACGCCCCAGGATCATCGCGTCGGCGATGTCGGTGACGGTGAACTCGTCGAAGCAGAGCACGTAAGCCTCGGCCGCGAGCGCCTTCGCGACGGGGACGATCGGATCGTCGCCCTTGACCTTGCCCGCCTTGAGGTCCTGCCGGTAGGCGTGGATGCGGGAATGGACGTCGGCCATGAAGGCGTGAAAATGCGCGCGGCGCTTGCGGCGCACGCTGACGCTCTCGCAGAAGAGGTCCATGAGCATGGTCTTGCCGCGCCCGACCGAGCCCCAGATGTAGAGCCCCTTCATCGGCTCCTGAGCCGCGGGGCGGCGGCCGAACAGCCAGCCGAGCGCGCTGCCCTTATGGGCGAGGCCCCTCTCGCCGAGCCGGACGGCGAGCGCGTCGAGCTTGCGCAGAAGCACGGTCTGCGCCGGATCGCGCTCGATCGCGCCCGACGCCACGAGCTTCTCGTAGCGGGCCGATACGGGCTTCTGGGGCGCGGCGAGGGAATGCGGGCTGGTCACGGC
>REDO01000026.1 GCA_007693435.1 Salinarimonadaceae bacterium
GCGCAGAGGATAGGCGTGTTCGAGCGCCTCCACCGGAAGGTTGGAGGCGCCCGAGGCGTGGATGCGGACGGCGTCCATGCCGTCGAGATAGGGTCGCGCTCCCTGCGCCCCGGCGAAGGTCTCGTAGTCGACCCATACCGTGCCGTCGGGATGGCGTCCCGAAAACGTCGCTTGGTGATGCGGACCCGAACCCGCGACGGCGCATTGCGGAACCAGGTCCGACACCGCGCGGGCGACGACGTCGCCGATGACCGCGGCGGTGAGCGCCCGGCAGCCGACTGCTGCCCCGGCGCTCGGGTTGACCATCGTACCCTCCGGCGCGTCGATCGTCACCGCGCGGAAATACCCGGAATTCGCCGGCAGAGCGGGATCTAGCAGGACCTTGACCACGCAGTAGATCGTCGACTGGAGCGCGCCGACGGGCATGTTTCGGGCGCTCGGCAGTTGCGGCCCCGTGCCCTCGAAATCCAGATGGAGCTGACTTCCCTTCTTCTCCAGACGCAGCCGTACCGGGACCGTTCCCCCGTCGCCGTAGAGATCGGGGTCCAGCGCGTCGGACGCCTCCGCGACGCCGTCGGGAATTTCGGCGAGACGGGCGCGGAAGCGTCGCTCCGTGGCGTCGAGATACTGCGCGCACGCTTCCAGAACGCGATCCTTCCCGTAGCGCGCGAGACACTCCCGGAGGCGGCGCTCTCCGACATTGTTCGCGGCGACCTGAGCGAGAATGTCGCCGCGACGTTCGTCGGGCGTGCGCGAGTTCAGCGCGATGATCTCCTGGATGTCGCGATTGAGCCGTCCGCCGCGCGCGATCGCCACGGGGGGAAGGCGCAATCCCTCTTGGAAGATCGTGCGGCAGATCGACGATTCGCTGCCGGCGACCATTCCGCCCACATCCGCATGGTGCGCGATGTTGGCGACGAAGGCTGCAAGCTCGCCTTCGTGGAACACCGGAGCGACGAAGTTGATGTCGGGCAGATGCTGGCCGCCGCCTGTATAGGGATCGTTCGCGAGGAACATGTCGCCGGGCTGAAGCGATTCCACCGGGTGGTGCGCCAGGAGTTGATCGACGGCTCCGATCATCGACCCGAGATGGATTGGTATCCGCGGCGCCTGTGCGAGCACGTCCCCGTTCGGCGCCAGGATCGCCGTAGAGCAATCGGCCCTCTGCTTGATGTTCGGCGAGAAGCTCGCGCGAATGAGAGTGGACGCCATTTCTTCCGCGACGCCCATGATCTGGTTGGCGATGACTTCCACCCAGACGGCGTCCATCCCGCGTATCGGCGTTTCCGTAGCCATCCTCAGGATTCCTTTCCGGTCGGCCGATTCATGACGATGTCGCCGCCGTCGGTGACGCGCATGCGCATTCGCGGCGGAACGACGATCGTGCTGTCCATCTGCTCGAGGAGGGCGGGACCCGTCAGGCTCGTCCCCGCTCCGAGGCGGGCGCGGTCATAGACGGGCGTCGTCACGCGCCCCGTCTCCTTGAACCACACCGCCCGCTCGCCGATCCGCTTGCCGTCAGTGGAAGGAGGACGCGGGGTCGCGGGAAGCGACGGCGCCGGTGCGACTGCGGTGAGACGCATGGCCACGATCTCCACCGTCTTGCCCGGCGAGGCGTAGCCGTAATGCTCGTGATGAGCCGCATGGAACGCTTCGATGAGGGATCGGATGAATCCATCGTCGGAAAGCTTCTCGCGGGAGAAGGGAACGATCAGCTCAAAATCCTGGCCGAGATAGCGCAGGTCGGCCGCATACTCGCTCTGCACGGTATGCTCCGAAAGCCCCTCGGTCTGGCTCCATGCGCCGCGCATCGCGTCCAGCTCGTCGGCGAGATGCCGCAACGGCTCGGAGGCATCCTGCGCGAGCGGCATGATGCGAGTCCGGCTGAAATCGGCTCGCCGGTCGGAGTGAAGCAACCCCTGCGCACAAAGAAGGCCCGGGCGCGCCGGGATGATCACCGTGTCGATCCCCAGTTCGGCCGCGATGTCCGCCGCATGCAGAGGACCGGCGCCGCCGAAGGCCATCAGTGCAAAGTCGCGCGGATCGTGCCCGCGCTCGACGGATACGACACGGATCGCCTGCACCATGTTCGCGTTGACGATCTCCAGAATGCCGATGGCGGCGGCTTCCGGCTCCAGCCCCAGCCGCTCGCCGATGCGGCTCTCCAGAGCGCGTTTCGCAGCGTCGAGGTCCATTTCGAGCCTGCCGTCGAGCAGCCCGACGGGGTTGAGGCGCCCCAGGAGCACGTTCGCGTCGCTGACGGTCGGCTCTGTCCCGCCATGGCCGTAGCAGGCCGGCCCGGGTCGCGCGCCCGCGCTCTGCGGGCCGACCTTGAGAAGTCCGCCTTCGTCCACCCAGGCGATGCTGCCCCCGCCCGCGCCTACGGTGTGAATATCGACCGTGGGTGTGCGAACTGGCATCCCCGCGACCGTCTGGTCGCGCCGGATTGGGGCGTTCGAATCCTCGACGAGGCAAACGTCGGTGCTCGTTCCGCCCATGTCGAAGGTCACGAAGCGCTCGTGCTCCACGGCCCGCCCGACCGCTATGGCGCCGACGACGCCCGCCGCCGGGCCGGACAAAAAAGTGCCGATCGGTCGCTGTCGCGCCGCAGTCGCGGACATCGTGCCGCCGTTCGACTGCATGACCGCCACTTGCGCCGTCGTACCCAGATCCCTCACGCCGTCCTGCAGCGCTCCGAGATACCGATCCATTACCGGCAGGAGCGACGCGTTCAGAACGGTCGAGCAGAATCTCTCGTACTCGCGAAATTCTCCAACGACCTCGCTCGAACTGCACACGAAGACGTCCGGATAAGCGCGTCGAAGCGCCTGCACGATGCGTTGTTCATGCGCGGGATTCGCATATGAGTGCAGCAGGCAGACCGCGACTGCTTGCGCGTTCGATTTTTCGAGTTGCTCTACGAGCGCGGCGATCGCTTCGTCCCGCAGCGGGCTGACGACGGACCCCCTCGCATCGAGGCGCTCATCGATCTCAAGCCGCGCGTCACGCAGGGCGACGTGAGAGGGCTTGGGCTTGTCGAGATTCCACAGATGCGGGCGCCGCTGCCGGGCCAGTTCGAGAACGTCGCGAAAACCGGCGGTTGTCACGTAGGCGGTCTTGGCGTGACGGCCCTCAAGAACCGCGTTAGTCGCAACTGTTGTGCCGTGGGTGAAGCTGGACACGGAGGCTGCGGGTGCGGCGGCGATTTCGAGAACGCGCCGAAAGCCCTCCAGCGCCGCGGTCGCCGGGTTCTCCCTGGTCGAGGGAAGCTTGAAGTAGTGGAACGATCCCGCAAGCCGGTCCACGGCGACGATGTCCGTGAAAGTCCCGCCCACGTCGATCCCGACGATTATGTGCCCCGTCACTTAATGTACTCCCCGTAAGGACGCAGAACGCGAATTGCCCGTTTCCGCCCACACCGCCTCGAGAGATCGGATCGCATGGTCGATCCCGGCCTCGCCGATGTCCCGGTGTGTGACGAGGCGAAAGAGGCCGTTCGAGCGGCGGCCGATCAGGACGCCTCGCTCCCGCAGTCTCGCCTCGAAGGCGCCCGCGTCGACTCGGTCTGCAAGATCAATGTTCACAATGTTCGTGACCACCGACGCGGGTTCGACCGCAAGGGGATCGAGCGCGGCCATGCATTCCGCCAGACGGCGCGCCGTGCGATGGTCATTTTCGAGGAACTCGAAGGGATCTTCCAGCGCGATCAGCCCCGCAGCGGCGAGCGGTCCGATCTGGCGCATGGCGCCTCCCAGCATTTTCACGCGCTGCCGGGCCGCCGAGATGAATTCCCGGCTTCCGCACAGGAGGGACCCGACCGGCGCGCCCAACCCTTTGGACAGGCTGAAGACGACGCTGTCGGCGTGCTTCGTGATCGCGGCGACAGGGCAGCCGAGATGAACCGACGCGTTGAAGACGCGCGCGCCGTCGAGATGAACCGAAACGCCGCCGGATGACGCTTCGCGATAGATGTGCTCCATCTCGGCGAGGGACGCGACGACGCCACCATAGGCGTTGTGGGTTGTTTCGAGGCATACCAGCCTGATCGAGCCCCCGCATTCCGCATCGAGCGACCGCTTCACTTCCGCCGCTGGCGGCGCGCCGGATTCACCCTCGATGGGGATTGGCTCGACCCGAGCCAGTTCGGCATAGCCCCCATGCTCCGATCGGTAGATATGGGCCCGGCTCTCGACCACGATGCGATCGCCCGATCGCGTTCTGGTCAGGATCGTCGCGATATTGCCCATAGTGCCGCTCGGCACAAAGAGGCCGGCATCCTTGCCGGTCAGCCCAGCCGCTTTCTCCTCCAGCGACGCGACGGTTGGGTCGCCGTCGCGCGCGTTGTCGCGAAGGCTCGCGTCCGACATGGCGCGGAGCATCGCGGCAGAAGGCTGCGTGACAGTATCGCTTCTCAAGTCTACCAGCATCTGCTTTCCAATTGATGCGGCTACAGGACGGCGGTTTACTCTTCGGCATCGCCATCATTCGGCTTCTGTTTGCGTCTCCATTCAAGCAAGATTCTACGCCTAACAGATATGCCGCTCCGGCATACGGGGCGAAGGCTTTCGGGAAACCACAAACATTATAGACTGCGATGATCGATGAGCTGTGCACCGAGGCCAAGATGACAAATTTCCGCGCAGACGAGGATGGCAATTCCGCGCGATTTCGAGCCGGTTTGCTGATCCCTTCGTCCAATACGACAATCGAGCGAGAGTATAATGCGATAGGCCCCGAGCGAGTGTCCTGGCATTTCGGGCGCCTGACCATGACCAAGGTGGACCAGGAAGGAATTGAGTCACAGGATGCCGAAATAGATGCGGAAGCGAGGAAGCTCGGGGCGGCTCGCCCGCATGCGACGCTCCTCTGTCAATCGGCCGCGTCCTTCGTGATGGGGCGAGACTACGACGACCAACTCGCTAGACGGATCGCCGACGCTACCGGTGGTCCGGCCCTCGTCGCCGGCGTAACGATGACGGATCTCCTGGAAGCGCTGGGCGTGGAGCGCATCGCTCTCGCGACTCCCTTCACCACCGAGGTGAATGCCCTGACGACCGGGTACTTCCAAGCCGCCGGCTTCTCCGTCGTCGGCGTTTCAGGTCTCGGGATCGTCACCAATTTTGATATAGCCGCCCTCGCGGAGGCCGACCTGACGGCGCTGGCGACGAGCGTCGACTGCAGCGATGCGCAAGCCATCGTCATGCCGGGCGGGAATATGCCGTGCCTAGCGCACCTGGTCGCTATGGAGGCCGCTGTCGGCAAGCCGATCATCACCACCAACCTCGCGGGAATGTGGGCGATTTCCAAGAAGCTGGGCTTCCCCCTGCGCGGAGAGCGCTTCGGTCGCAGCGGCGCCCTATGAAGGCGCGGATCGATTCGAATCGGCGTTCTTCGAACTCGCGCGCGCGGTCCGCAATGCCTTGATCGCGCCGATCGAGAGACTGCCCACCAGGATCAAGAGGAGGATAAAGGCGACGGGCCTCTCGAAGAACGACATGTACCAGTTCCCCCGGTACAGCTGCAGCGTTCGGATTAGTTCGTTATCGGCGATCGGTCCCAGGATCACACCCATCACGACCGCCGTGGGCGAGTAATTGTAGTATCGCATTACGAAGCCCAGCATGCCGAAGCCGAGCATCAGGTACACGTCGAAGGCCGCATTACGCAGGCCGAATGCTCCTAGAATCGAAAAGATCATCAAGACGGGCACCAGAATGCGGGTGCGTATCGACAGCGCGCCTGTCATCGCGTAGCCCGCGCCGGCGGCCATGCCTACCATGAAGACCTGCGAGA
>REDO01000036.1 GCA_007693435.1 Salinarimonadaceae bacterium
CTCCTCGCGCTTGAAATCCTATCCGTCCACGGGCATCAATGGTCAGCATGCTCGACGCAATCACCCATCCCAACAGCCTGATCCTTCTCGCGATGGTCGCAGCTGGCGGCCTCGCCTCGCATGTCGTCGCTCTCGGCCTCCTGCGCTACTGGAGCGCCCGGTTCGACGGCCAGACGACGCGCCTGCCCGTCGCCCCGTTCTTCGCTGCCGTCACGACGATCTGGGCGCTGATGTTCGGTTTTGTGGCGGCGGAGATCTGGAGGACCAACAGCGACGCCAGCACGACGGCGCTGGCGGAACGCTCTGCGATCCAGCGCCTCGCAGGCATGGCGGACGAAACCGCCCTCGATCTGCCCCTCCTGCGCGGAGCCCTTTTCCTTTATGTCGAGGGCGTCGTCGCGGATGAATGGGGCGCGCAGGCCAATGCCCGCCCGTCACCGCGCGTCGATGAAGCCCTGCAGGCGTTCCGGCTTGGTCTGATCGCCGCCACGCGCCAGGGGATGTCACCGATCCTGCTTTCCAAGATGATCGCGGATTTCGACGAGTTGCAGGACGCCCGCAACGAGCGGCTCGCGATTGGGTCCGGACAGGTCGCCTCGCTGAAATGGGCGCTCGTCGCGGTACTCGCCCTGCTGTCGCAGGCGTCGGTCGCTTTCGTGCATACGGATCGTCCGGCCGCCGGCCGCACGGCGCTGATGATCTTCACGGTCGCCGCCTGCGCGAGCATCTGGCTGGTGGCGCTCCACGCGCTGCCCTATTCCGGCGGGGTGCGCATTTCCGAAACCGAGATCGCCGGACTGGCCGAACTCGTCGCCCCGCCGCCGAACGTCCCCTGAAGCGCCGCCCTAATCGCAGAATCGCATTGCGAACGCTTGCAATCGGGCCCGCTTTACTGTATCGCCCCGACTTCGCGTTGGCTCCGGCTGGGGGCTGAACGGATGGCGTGCGTTCGCGCGCAGGATCTTGTGATCCGACATCCCGTGTCTCCGCCTTCGATCAACCGCTCGGGCCTTGGCAGGCTCGAAGGGCTTGGCGCCGGAACGACGTATGACGTAACGCAGAAAGGCCGGATATGCCTCTTTACGAGCATGTACTCCTGGCGCGGCAGGATATCACGCCGCAGCAGGTCGACACCCTTGTCGAAACACTCAAGGGCGTCATCGAGAACAATGGCGGCAAGGTCGAGAAGGTCGAGAACTGGGGTCTCAAGACGCTCGCCTACCGTATCAAGAAGAACCGCAAGGCTCACTTCGCCCTGCTCAATCTCGACGCGCCTGCGGCGGCGATCGCCGAGATGGAGCGCCAGATGGGCATCAACGAAGACATCCTGCGCTTCATGACCGTCAAGGTCGAAGCGCTCGATCCCGAGCCCTCCGCCATGCTGCAGAAACGCGATCGCGACGATCGCGGGGACCGTGGCGACCGTCGTGATCGTGGCGACCGCGGGGATCGCGGGGATCGCGGTGACCGTGGCGAGCGTCCCGAACGCCGTCGTTTCGAAGAATCCGGCCGGGAGGACTGACCGATGGCGCTTGGCAACACGGGCGGTCGCCGCCCCTTCTTCCGCCGTCGCAAGACCTGCCCGTTCTCGGGCGCGAACGCCCCTGCGATCGATTACAAGGACGTCAAGCTGCTCTCGCGCTACATTTCCGAGCGCGGCAAGATCGTCCCCTCTCGCATCACGGCGGTCTCCGCCAAGAAGCAGCGCGAACTGGCCAAGGCCATCAAGCGCGCGCGCATCCTCGGGCTGTTGCCCTTCGTGATCAAGTAAGGTCACGCACGACAATCGACGGGCCGCTTATGCGGCCCGTCCATCGGCCCGGCCTCCTTATGGGGCGACCGGGCAAGTTGGGGCGGTCTTTGCGCCTCCCCTAACCTCGCAAACCGCGACGGGACAGCGACCGGATGAATTTCGTAGCCATCGGCATAGGCGCGGGCCTCGCCTCCGCGCTCCTGATCGCAGCGGTGACCCAGGGCACCGCGCTGGCGCTCGCGCTGTTCATGCTCTCGCCGGTGCCGATCATCGTGGCGGCGCTGGGATGGGACCATCGCGCGGGGCTCGTCGCGACCCTCGTGGGCGGCATCGCGATCGCCGTCCTCTCCACCCCGCTCTCCGGCCTCAGCTTCGCATTCGCGACCGGCCTGCCGTCGTGGTGGCTCGCCTATCTCGCGCTTCTCGGCCGGACCCGCGAGGACGGGACAGTGGAATGGTATCCGCTCGGCCGGCTCCTCGCCTGGATCGGCGGCACGGCGGCTCTGACATTCTTCGCCGCCGCGATTTTCCCCGATTTCGACTTCGAGCAGTACCGCCAGACCGCGCGCGACGCCGCGGAAGCCGTCGTGCGCATGCAGGCCGGCATTCCCGCGAGCGCGCCGCTCACCGATATCGGCGAGGTGCCGGTCGAGGAGGTCATCTCGCGCATCGCCGCGATCACCCCGATCATCGGCACCGTCGGCTTCACCTTCGTGATGCTGCTCTACATCTGGATCGGCGCGCGCATCGTCTCGGCCTCGGGTCGCCTCGCCCGCCCCTGGCCGGCGATCTGCGAGGCCGTGATGCCGCGCGAGACGATCTTCATTCTGGTCGGCGCGACTGTCGCCGGAATGGCGCTCGGCGGTTTCCCGGGCGTGCTGGCCTATGCGCTGGTCGGCGGCCTGCTCACCGCTTTCGGCATTCAGGGCCTGGGCGCGATACACGACCTGTCGCGCGGGCGCGCCGGGCGGGGCTTCATCGTCGCGTTGACCTATATCGTGCTGTTCCTGAGCCAGGGCATCGCTCTGATCCCTCTCATTTTCTTCGGTCTCGTCGATTCCGCCTTCGGCTTGCGCGAACGCATGCGCGCAGGCGCTGGCGGCAGAAATGGACCCAATCCCTTCAGTTGAAGTCATCAGGAGAATAACGATGCAAGTGATCCTGCTCGAGCGCGTTCCCAAGCTCGGCCAAATGGGCGAAGTCGTCCGCGTCCGCGACGGATTCGCGCGCAACTTCCTTCTCCCGCACGGCAAGGCGCTGCGGGCCACCAAAACCAACCGCGAGCATTTCGAGGCGCAGCGCGCCCAGCTTGAGGCCCGCAATCTCGAACGCCGCGCCGAGGCCCAGACCGTCGCAGAGAAGCTCGACGGCAAGAGCTTCTCGATCATCCGCCAGGCGGGCGAGACAGGCGTGCTCTACGGTTCGGTCGCGACCCGTGACATCGCGGAGATCGTCACCGAGAACGGCTTCTCGATCGGCCGCAACCAGGTCGATCTGATCCAGCCGATCAAGACGCTCGGCCTGCACGCGATCACGATCTCGCTGCATCCCGAAGTCGAGGTCAGGATCACGCTGAACGTCGCCCGCAGCGTCGAGGAAGCCGAGCGTCAGGCTCGCGGCGAGGACGTCACGGCCCGCGAGGCCTTCGATCTCGACGATCTCGGCCTCGAAGTCGGCGCGGCGCTCGAAGAAGAGGGCGTCGAAGACGACCGCTGAGCGACCACCTTACCATCGATCATGCGAGCCGGAGCGGGCGACCGCCCCGGCTTTTTCATGCCTCGGGCCCTCCTATCACGACGACGGATAGGCTAGATTCGCGTCATGAACGATCCGCAAGACGATTCCCGCGAAATTTTCTCCTTCTCCGATCCCGGCGAGGCCGTCGACGCCCTCGCCCGGCTCTATGAGGACGCCGCCAAGAAGCTGCGCGTCGCGCTCGCCAGCTTCGTGGCCGGCGGTCCGCCACCCTCCCCGGCGGAGCGCGCCGGCTTTCGCTACCCGGAGCTGCGCGCGATATACGCGCAAGACGACTCGCCGCCGCCGAAGACGCAGCGCGCCTTCGCCAAGTTCCAGGAGCCGGGCGTCTACGCCGCGACGATCACGCATCCGACGGCGTTCCGGCGCTATCTGCTCGAACAATTGCGCCCTCTCGTCGAAGAGTACGGCGCGCGGCTCGAAGTGACACGCGGCGAGCAGGAAATTCCCTATCCATACGTGCTCGAGCGCGGCGACGAGCTTTCGCACGGCGCCGTCGCGGCGAGCGATCTTGCGCGGTATTTCCCGACCCCCGCCTTGGCTGAAGTCGGCGACGAGGTGGTGGACGGTCTCTGGGTCCAGCGCCCCGGCGCGCCGCGACCGCTGGCCCTGTTCGACGCCGTTCGGATCGACTACTCGCTGCGACGGTTAGTGCATTACACCGGGACCGACTGGCGCGCGATCCAGCCCTGGATATTGCTCACCAACTACCACCGCTATGTCGACCAGTTCGTACAATGGGGGCTCGACGCGCTTCGCGGCGACGGCCCCTATCGCGAGCTCGTCATGCCTGGCGGCGTGCGCGTCTCGCGCGACGACGCGGAAGGCGCGAGCGCCGAGGCCCTGACCGCGAGCTCCACCTGGCGAAATCATCAGATGCCGGCCTATCACCTGATCCGCGACGACGGACAGGGCGTGACGCTGGTGAATATCGGCGTCGGCCCCTCGAACGCGAAGACCATCACGGATCACCTCGCGGTGCTTCGCCCCCATTGCTGGCTGATGGTCGGTCATTGCGGAGGTCTGCGACAGTCGCAGACGATCGGCGATTACGTGCTCGCCCACGCCTACCTCCGGCAGGACGGCATACTCGACCGCCTCGTGCCGACCGATATCCCCATCCCGGCGCTCGCCGAAATCCAGATCGCGCTTCAGGAAGCGGCGGCGCGCGTCACCGGCGAGAAGGGCGAGGCGCTCAAGCGGCGGCTGCGCACCGGCACCGTCGTCACCAACGACGACCGGAACTGGGAATTGCGCTGGGCGCAGGAGCGCCGTCGCTTCAACCTCTCGCGCGCCATCGCCATCGACATGGAAAGCGGCACCATCGCGGCGCAGGGGTTCCGGCTGCGCGTGCCCTACGGAACGCTGCTTTGCGTCTCCGACAAGCCGCTGCACGGCGAGATCAAGCTGCCCGGCGCCGCGAACGCCTTCTACCAACGCGCCGTCGGCGAACATCTGATGATCGGCCTGGAGGCTCTCGACATCCTGCGCGGCGAGCGCTCGTCGCTGCACTCGCGCAAGCTGCGCAGTTTCGACGAGCCGCCTTTCCGGTGAAGGACGCCCTGAACGGTTCGGGGCTTTCTGGCTATTGGCGAGAGCGCCCTGCGGCCGCAGGCTGTCGCTTCCATGGACGCACCGGGAGAGACGGACGATGAAGCGCGCGACCATCCCGAAAACCGCGTCCGGGCGCATAGAGCGTCCCGACGGCGCGTCGATCTATTACGAAACGACCGGCGAGGGTCCGGCGCTGCTCTTCGCCCACGGGGTCGGCGGCAACCACATGAGCTGGTGGCGACAGATTCCCGCCTTCGCGCGCGACCATCGCTGCATCGTCTTCTCACATCGCGGCTTCGCGCCCTCGACCGTTCCAAGCGGCCTTCCCGATCCGCACGACTTCGCGGGCGACGCGGCGACGCTCATGGATCATCTGGGCGTGGAAAAGACGGTCCATATCGGCCAGTCGATGGGCGGCTGGACGGGCGTCGAACTGGCGCTCGGCCATCCCGACCGTCTCGCGGGCCTGGTTCTGGCGAACACCACCGGCTCGCTCGCCTATGACGGCTTCGACGATCCCGAGATCGCGCGCTGGGTCGAGGAAGCGCCGGGGCGCGCGGCGGAGATCGTCACGGACGGCGTCCATCGCGCCACGAGCCGCTCCTTCGCGGAGAACGAACCCGAAATGCATCACCTCTACGGCATGATCGACCGGCTCAATTCCCGGCTCGACAAGGGTGCCGTGCGGGCGCGCATCCGGGCCATGCGCGCCCGCCCGCCGGAAGACGCGGCGCGCATCGCCTGCCCGACGCTGTGCCTGACCGGCGAAGACGACTTCGCTATCGCGCCGCCGGGCGTACGCGCGGTCGGCGCACGCATCCCCGGCGCGCGCGTCGTGAGCCTCCCGGCGACGGGGCATTCGACCTACGTGGAGCGCGCCGAGATGTTCAACGCGATCCTGCGCGAATTCCTCGACGAGATCGGCTGGTGAACAGGTTCCGACCCGCGGCGGCGCGCGCAGCTTGAGCAAAGCCGCGATCGCGGACACCGCGGTGACGCGCCCGGTCTTCGGAGCTTCCGAGGGGGCGTTCTCGACGAGGTGTGGCGCGCCGGCAAGGCCGCCCGGCGGCTTTCGGGTGATCATGCGCACGCAGCGGATATCGCCCTGCGTCTTCCTCGCTGCGGGCCAGTGACGGCGCTGCGCGGCGCCTGTCAAGCCGATGTGAAATTTCGCGTCGCACATTAATTTTGCAATGCAAAATGATAACCATGCTGTGAATACTTCCCCATTTGGTCATCGATTTAATTTGTATTGGAGGAAAATTTGACATCTGATAGCTGGGGCGAGGTCTATTCGCCTCGTCGGTCTTGTTCAACATGTTTGAACAGGAGATTGGCCATGGCCACCTTGATTGCGGCGTTCGTCATTCTCGGCGTTGGGCTATATGCGCATCACGCGCAATGGAAGACTTCGATCGTGCTGCTCGTCTGCGCGACGCTTCTTGTGATCGGTTTCGGCGCCGACCTGTTGATCGAACCGCCGCCGTCGCGCTTCGACATGAATTGACCGCAGACTTTACTATTCACCGGCCGCCGGCTGCATTGCGGGTCCGGGGCGGCGCGCCAGGAGCGCCGGCAGATCGCATCGTATGCCGGTGATGTGGCGCAGGCACAAGGCCGCCACGACCAGCCAGAAAACCCAGGCGATGAAGACGGCGACAGCGGCGCCCGTCAGTCCGAAACTCGGCGTGAGCGCCACTTTTGCGACGGTGAGCACGACCGTCGAGGCGATGCAGATCGCAGCGTTCGCCGCCTGCGCGCCGGCCACCGTCAGCAGCTGGCCGCTCGGCCCCGCGACCGCCCGCAGGAACTGGCAGGCTACGAGGATCGCCAGAGCCCATTTCGCCTGGGCGAAATCCGGATGGAACAGGGCGAGAACGTGGTCTCCGACGGCGAGAATGACCGCCAGCGCCAGCAGCGAGAACACGATGGGAAAGACCGCAGCGGCTCGCATGACTTCGCCCGTTCGACCGAGGCTGCGCGACGCATGCGCGTCTGCGAGATCTGGAATGATCACCTGATGCGCCACCTGGAGGCCGAAGCCGACGAGCATGGCGAGCTTCAGCGCGATGCCGAACGCCGCGAGCTGCGTCGCGCCCAGCGGGATCGAGGCGAGGATGATCGCGAGATCGGCGAAGAGCAGCGTGTAGATCGCGACCGCGATTTGCGGCGCGCCCTCGAGCCGCCACCGGCGCGCCAGGCGGCCGTCGGCCTTCGGCCTCCCCTGCGGCAGGCTCCCGCGCAGGGTGAGATATTGCGCCAGCGCGAGCCCGGCCGTTAACCCGAAAAACAGGCTCGCAACGATCCAGAGATCGACGACGCTCGCGCTGAGGTAGAGCGTGACGAGCGCCGCGAGGAACAGGATCGGCCTGAGAAAGGTCTCGAAGCCGTATGCGACTAAAAACCGCCGTTGGGCGAGCGCGACGCCCCCGTTGATCGAGAACAGGGCCAGAACCGGGATCATGACCGCGACGAGAACAAACAGCGCCACGACATCGACGGACCCGACCGGCCAGATCGCGGACGTTAGCCCGACGAGGAGCCCCACGAGCAGGCTGAAGATCAAAGTTTCGCGGTTGGCCTGCCGGAGAAAGCCCGCCACGACCTCCGGCTTCCCGCGTTCCTGATAGCGCGACATGAATCGCGGCGCGATTTCCGGATAGCCCAGCGAAGTGACCGTCGCCAGAACGATGGCGAGGCTGGTCGCGGCGAAGAACAGTCCGAGATCTTCGGGCGCGAGCATCCGCGCGAGCAGAAGCTGGGTGAGGAAGCCCGCGCCGGCGCCGCCCAGACGCATTCCGAGAAGCGTCGCGGTCTTCGAAAACAGCAGTGAACCTAGCGACACGACCCGATCCCACGCGAGCGGACCGCCAGTTGCGATCCGCCCGAACTATAGGCCCGTCTGATTGACGAAGACTGAAACCGGTCGCGCGCCGCAGCGTCAGACGATCACGTTTCGTAATGATCGGCGACGAGCCGGTCCAGCAGGCGCACGCCGTAGCCCGAGCCCCAGCTGCGATTGACGTCGGTCGAGGGCGACGCCATCGCGGTGCCGGCCACGTCGAGATGGACCCAAGGGGTGTCGACGACGAAGCGCTGCAGGAACTGCGCGGCGGTGATCGCGCCGGCATGGCGCCCGCCGGTGTTCTTCATGTCGGCGAATTTCGAATCGATCAGCTTGTCATAGGCCTTGCCGAGCGGCATCCGCCAGACCTTCTCGCCCGTCGCCTCCCCGGCTGAGGCGATGCGCGCCGCCAGCTCGTCGTCGTTGGAGAACAGCCCGGCATGCTCGACGCCGAGCGCGACGAGGACCGCGCCGGTGAGCGTCGCGAGGTTCACCATGAAGCGCGGCTCGTATTCCTTCTGCGCGTAAGTCAGGAGGTCGGCGAGGACGAGGCGGCCTTCCGCGTCGGTGTTGATGATTTCCACCGTCTGGCCCGACAGCGTCTCGACGATGTCGCCGGGGCGCTGGGCGCGACCGTCCGGCATGTTCTCGACGAGGCCGATCATGCCGACGACATTCGCCTTCGCCTTGCGTGCGGCGAGCGCGTGCATCAGGCCGACGACGCAGGCGGCCCCCGCCATGTCGCCCTTCATGTCCTCCATGCTGCCAGAGGGCTTGATGGAGATCCCGCCGGTGTCGAAGACGACCCCCTTACCGAGGAAGGCGAGCGGCTTGTCGCCCTTCTTGCCGCCGTTCCAGCGCATGATCGCGACGCGCGCGGGCCGCTCCGAGCCCTGCGCCACGCCGAGCAAAGCGCGCATGCCGATCTTGGCCAGGCGCTTCTCGTCGAGGATCTCGACCTCGACGCCGAGCTTCTCCAACGCCGCCGCATGATCTGCGAACTCCACCGGCCCGAGCGTGTTCGCCGGCTCGTTGACGAGATCGCGCGCCAAAATGACGCCTTCGGCCAGTCCCTCCCTGCGCTTCGCCGCCTTTTTCACGGCCTGGGGCTCGGGGAGCGCTATCGTGAGGCGCCCGCCCTTCTCGTCCTGCTTGTCGTCCTTGTCTCCGTTCTCGTCGCCCTTCCGCTTCGTCTTGTAGCGATCGAAGCGATAAGCGCGCAGGCGGGCGCCGAGCGTGAGATCGGCGATCCTGTCCACGTTCGCATCCAGGCCCGGGAATTCGGCGATCAGGGTCGCCTCGCGGCCGGCGATGGCGGCGGCGATCACGCCTCCGAGCGAAACCCAGTCGAAATCCTTCACATCCTTCTCGCCGCCGAGACCGACGATGACCAGACGGTCGACCGCGAGCCCGGCGGGCGCGGGAACCTTGATCACCGAGCGGATGCGGCCCTTGAAGCGTTCCGCGCCTGCGGCCTTCGCGACGACGCCCGCCGCCTCGCCCAGTATGCCGGAGGCCAGCGCGCCGAGCGCGAGATCGTCGCGGACGCAGACGACGAGGTCGCCGGTCTCGGGAAGGGCGGGGGTCGCGAAGTCGATCTTGAAGGTGTCGGACATCCGGTCTCTGGCTCCTGCACGTGAAAAAGCAACGCCCCGGCCTCCGCAGACGCGGCGCCGGGCGCGTGTTCATATTGAAAGATAGCGAAGGAAAGCACGGGCGAAAGGGCCGCGCCACGTTTTATCGTCGGGGCCTGCCTCAGCCCGCGCGCAGGTCCTTGCGCAAGGTCGCCCGGAATTCGTCGATCACGACGAGACCGTCGCCGCGTTCCGCATGCCAGAAGGTCCAGCCGTTGCAGGCGGGAAGCCCCTGCGCCAGCGCGCCGATCTTGTGGATCGAGCCGATGGCCGGTCCGAGCGCGATCGTGCCGTCCGCGCGCACCTTGGCGCGATGGCGGCGACGCTGATCAACGAGGGTGTCGCCGGCCTTGAGAAGGCCGCCCTCGACCACGGAGAGAAAGGGAATGCGCGGCTCGGCGCGCTTTTCGGGCGCAGCCGCGATGGCTTCGGGATCAAGGGGCTGGACGGATTCGATGCGCCTGCGAGCCGCCTCCGCATAGCCGTGATCGCGCTCGCAGCCGATGAAATCGCGCCCGAGCATCTTTGCGACGGCGCCCGTCGTGCCGCTGCCGAAGAAGGGATCGAGCACCACGTCGCCCGGATTGGAGCTCGCGAGCATGATGCGCGCGATCAGCGCCTCCGGCTTCTGGGTCGGATGGACCTTGCGCCCGTGCTCGTCCTTCAGCCGCTCGTCGCCCGTGCAGAGCGGGAACAGCCAGTCGGAGCGCATCTGCACATCTTCGTTGGCCGCCTTCATGGCGTCGTAGTGAAACGTGTAGCCCTTGGCGTCCGCGCCCTTCGTCGCCCAGATCAGAGTTTCGTGGGCGTTCGTGAAGCGCTTGCCGCGAAAGTTCGGCATGGGGTTGGCTTTGCGCCAGATCACGTCGTTGAGAATCCAGAAGTTCAGATCCTGCAACGCGGTCCCGACCCGGAAAATGTTGTGGTAGGACCCGATCACCCAAATCGTCGCGTTCTTCTTCATCACGCGCCGAACGGCCAGCAGCCAGGCGCGGGTGAAGGCGTCGTAGGTGGCGAAATCGGCGAACTTGTCCCAGTCGTCGTCGACCGCATCGACGAGGCTCTGGTCCGGGCGCGTCAGGGCGCCTTCCAGCTGGAGATTGTATGGGGGATCGGCGAAGACGAGGTCCACGCTTTCGGCCGGAAGTTTCTCCAGCGAGGCGATGCAATCGCCGATCAGAATATCATTGACGGGGAGAATGTTCCCCATCCGGGGCGCCGACGCGACCCGCCCGGTACGCGAGACCTGTTTCCGGGCGGTGGCGACGGCGGCCCCGGTACGCGAGGTACCCATGGACATGCACCGTGTACTCGAACTACGAGCGCGATCATTGACGGACAGGGTTAAGGTCGCGTTGAGCGGAAGGAGAAAATGCGTCCCGCTTTGGGGCTGCAACTTTTGCCTAGTTATTGATTTTCAAGGATAATTTGAGACGACAGAGCGCCGCTGTTCACCCTTTGTCAACCATACGGCGCACCGGCGCGAAACTCATCCGGTGGAAACGGCACGGGCCTGCCCGCGAGAGGGCCTCGAGATGCGCCGGCGTCGGGTAGCCGGCGTGGCGGATGAAGCCGTATTCGGGGTGAATCGCGTCGAGCCGGGCCATGGCGCGGTCCCGAACGACTTTCGCGACGATCGACGCGGCGGCGATGCAGGCGAAAGTCGAATCACCGCGAATCACCGCCTGCGCGGCGCAGGGCAGTCCGTCCGGCACGTCGCGGCCGTCGATCAGCGCGATGTCGGGCGCGCGCGGCAGCGCGGATACGGCCCGGCGCATGGCGAGAAGCGAGGCGCGGCGGATGTTGAGCGCGTCGATCTCGGCAGGAGAGGCGAAGGCGATCCCGACCGCCGCGCTCTCGACGATCTCAGCGAAGAGACGTTCGCGCGCGGAAACGGAGAGCGCTTTCGAATCGCGCAACCCCTCAGGCAGGCGCGCGGCGTCGAGGATCACGGCGGCGGCGGCGACCGGGCCGGCGAGCGGCCCGCGACCGACCTCGTCAACGCCGGCGACGATCAGACCCGGATGCAGGCTCGTCTCGTGCGAGCCGTCGAGCTTCACAGCCCGCGCCCGCCCTGCCCGCTCCGTCCCCGCAGTCACCCGTTTCGCCATGGAGCCCCGATCCGCCGCCGCCCGAACAGGCGGTAGCATGGCGGCGCGGCTCAGAACAGCGCGAGCTGCCCCTGAAGCTCCGCCTTGCCCGGCTTGCGGAAGAGATCGGTGCGCAGGCGGACGCGCTTCTCGTTGAAGCCGATCCGCTTGGCCGCGATCTCGAAACGGCGCCCGATCGCCCAGGCGACAGGCCCGGTCCCGCTCTGGCGCGCTCCCCAGCGGGAATCGTATTCCTTGCCGCCATGCGTGTCGCGCACCAGCGAGAGCACGTGCTCGGCGCGCTGCGGATAATGCTCGCGCAGCCAGTCGCGGGCGAGGCCCTTGAGCTCGTGCGGCAGGCGCAGCATCACGTAACCCGCCTCGCGCGCGCCCGCCGCGTAGGCGGCCTCCAGAATGCGCTCGATCTCGTGATCGTTGATCGCCGGGATCACGGGGGCCACAAGCACGCTCACGGGCACGCCCTCGTCGGAGAGGCGGCGGATCGTGTCGAGGCGCAGGGCAGGCGTGGCGGCGCGCGGCTCCATCCGGCGCGCGAGGCGCGGATCGAGCGTCGTGATCGAGACCGCGACCTTGGCGAGCCCGCGCTCCGCCATAGGCCCGAGCAGATCGAGGTCGCGAGTCACCAGCGCGGATTTCGTGACGATCCCGACCGGATGATCGCAGCGCGCCAGCACTTCGAGGACGCCGCGTGTGGCGCCGAGCTTCTTCTCGACCGGCTGATACGGGTCGGTGTTCGTGCCGAGCGCGATGGTGCGGGCCTCGTAGCTTGGCGCGGCGAGTTCCTTCTCGAGCAATTTCGCCGCGTCGGGCTTGGCGAAGAGCTTCGTCTCGAAATCGAGCCCCGCCGAGAGCCCGTGCCAGGCGTGCGTGGGGCGCGCGAAACAATAGAAGCAGCCGTGCTCGCAGCCGCGATAGGGATTGATCGAGCGGTCGAAGCCGATATCGGGGGAATCGTTGCGCGTGATGATCGTCTTCGCCTTTTCGAAGGCGACCTCGGTGCGCAGCGGCGCGACCTCCTCCGCGATATCCCAGCCGTCGTCGAAATCCTCGCGCGCCACTATCTCGAAGCGCGCGGTCTCATTGGTCGCCGCGCCGCGCCCCCGACGGGCGCGCGGATCGACGGACGGCGGACGGGAAGTCCTTGCGGCGGCGAGACGCTCCCTGACGCGCTCGCGCGTCTCGGCAGGATTCCGCTGCGAGTATGCGGATCCCCTGACAGGCTGCGGCTGAGTCATCATGGCGGTCATCGAACATGCCTGGGCGACTGTTTCTGCGATCCCACAGAAATAGAACATTAACGGAACATTTGCAAGGGGCCGCCCAAAACGCGAACGCCCCGCCGGATGGCGGGGCGCGCGAACGAGCCGGAGTTTTTCGTCGCGAAAAGCGTCAGGCGGCGGCGGGCTCATAGACCGCGTAGGGCTCGCGCATGGTGACGAGTTCCTCTGCGGCTGTCGGATGCACCGCCATGGTGCGGTCGAAATCGGCCTTCGTCGCGCCCATCGTAAGGGCGACGCCGGCGAGCTGGATCATCTCGCCCGCGTCCGGGCCCAGGACGTGGAGACCCAGAACCTTGTCGGTGGCCCCGTCGACCACGAGCTTCATGAAGACGCGCTCCTCGCGGCCCGACAAAGTCGCGCGCATCGGCCGGAACGAAGTCTGGAACACGACGACGCGCCCGCCGCGTGCGCGCGCTTCCTCCTCCGTGATGCCGACGGTCCCGATCTCGGGCGTCGAGAACACGGCGGTGGCGATCAGGTCGTGGTCCACCGCAGTCGGTTTGCCGCCGAATTCGGTCTCGGCGAAGGCTTGGCCCTCGCGGATCGCGACAGGGGTGAGGTTGGCGCGGTCCGTGACGTCGCCGACGGCGAAGATCGACGGCGCGGCGGTGCGCGAGAAGGCGTCGACCACGATTGCGCCGGAGCGGTCGAGCGCGACGCCGGCCTTTTCCAGTCCGAGACCGTTGGTGTTCGGGCGACGCCCCGTGGCGACGAGGATCAGGTCGTAGCGCGCGGTTTTTCCGTCGGAGAACGTGCCCTCGATTTCGCCGTCGCGCTTATCGAGTCGTTCGAGCGTGCGCGAGAAAAGAAGTTCGACGCCCCGCGCGCGAAAAGCCTCGGCGAGCCTGTCGCGGATATCCTCGTCGAATCCGCGCAGCAGTTTTTCGCCGCGATGCAGGAGGCTCGTGCGGGAGCCGAGACCGGCGAAGATGCCTGCGAATTCAACCCCGATATAGCCGCCGCCCACGACCAGCACCCGTTCCGGCTGCGTCGCGAGATCGAAGACCTCGTTCGAGGTGATGCCGAGTTCGCCGCCGGGAATGACCGGCTCGAGAGAGGGATGCGCGCCGACCGCGACGAGAATCCTGCCCGCCCGCACCGTCTCGCCGGTCGCGAGGAGACGCACCGTGTGGGCGTCCTCGACGACGGCCCGGCTGTCGATGATCGTGACGCCGGCCTTTTCGAGATTGGCGCGGTAGATCTTCTCGAGCCGCGTGATCTCAGCGTCCTTGGCGGCGATGAGCGAAGCCCAGTCGAAGCTGCGCTCGCCCACCGTCCAGCCGAACCCGGCGGAGTCGGCGAAATCGTCCCCGAAGCGCGAGGCGAGCACCATCAGCTTTTTCGGCACGCAGCCGCGGATCACGCAGGTGCCGCCGACGCGGAACTCCTCGGCGATCGTCACCCGCGCGCCGTAGCCGGCCGCGATGCGCGCGGCGCGCACGCCGCCCGAACCGCCGCCGATGACGAAAAGATCCACGTCGAACGAGCTCATGCGCTCCGTCTCCCGTTATCGCGCGGCGCTTTGGAGCGCTCAGCGCATCTGGATGCCGCGGCTCGCCATCTCGGCGCTGACGCGAACCTGGATGTACTCGGCCACTTCGGAATTCCACGCCTGCATTTCGGCGAAGACGCCTTCGAGAATGCGCGCCTGCATTTCGACGAAGCGCCTGCCGGCGTCGCTTTTGAAGAACTCATCAATCGCCGTGAGCTCCTCTTCGGTGAAGACCTCTGCGACAACCCGCGCCGCGCGGTTGACCATGGCTCGCTTCTGAAGGGCGAGCTCCGGCGCCATCTCCTTCAGGATATCGTCGATCGCGGCGGCGGCGGTGGGCTGGGTCACGAGCCGGCGACGCAGCGCCTGCGTCGCGGCGGGCACGACCTCGTCGAAGGATTGGTCGATCCCCGATCCGATGACGACGGAGCGGGCGGTCTCGAACATGGCCTCGCTCTGGGCCTGCGCCCCCGTTGGGCTGAAGAGGAGAGCCGCGAAACCGAGGGCGGCGAGAAAAGTGGCGATGGGTTTCATGGCAGATCGCTCCGTGGGTGTTGCTCAGTGTTTTCGTCGGGTTCAGACGTCTCCGAGGGTCTCGACGCCGTCCGGCTTGGCGAGCACGGCCGCAGTGGCGAGCCCGATGAACAGCCCGTGCTCGACGACACCCGGAACAGCCACGAGTGCGGAGGCCAGCGCCTCCGGCCGCTCGATCCGCCCGAAATGCCCGTCGAGAATGTAATGGCCGCCATCCGTGACGAAAATCCGGCCGTCCGCGCCCTTGCGCAGCACGAGCTCGCCTTCGGCGCCGACGGTCGCGGCGGTCTTCGCGACGGCGCGGCGCGTGGCTTCGAGGCCGAAGGGACTGACTTCGATCGGAAGCGGAAAACGCCCCAGCGTCCCGACGCGTTTCGAACCGTCTGCGATCACGATCATGCGGCCGGAGGCTGCGGCGACGATCTTCTCGCGCAGAAGCGCGCCTCCCCCGCCCTTGATCAGGCGAAGCTCGTCGTCCAGTTCGTCCGCGCCATCGACGGTGAGATCGAGTTCGGGAGTCTCGTCCAGCGTCGTGAGGGGAACGCCCTCGCGCTCGGCGAGCGCGCGCGTCGCCTCCGACGTCGGCACGCCGACCACGTTGAGCCCCTCGCGCACGCGCTCGGCGAGCAGTTCGACGAAGTGTTTCGCGGTCGAGCCGGTGCCGAGTCCGAGCTTCATGCCGTCGCGCACGGCGGCGACGGCGCGCGCGGCGGCCAGTCGCTTGAGTTCTTCCGCATTCAACTGCGCATGCCCTATCGCTCGTCCGGGGCCGGCCGACGCCGGTACAGGCCCGGTATCGACCGAAACGGCGACGGATTCAAGCGCTGCGCGGTATTTTCAGGAACTCGCGGAGGCGGCGCTCAGTCGCGGGAGGCGCCGGTCGAACCGGTCGTCTCGGGCTCTTCCGGTTCAGCCTGCGCAACGGCCGGCGTGACGGATTCCGGCGGCGTGCAGACGACCTTCTCCTCGAAGACATAGCAGACGCTCATCTCGCCCGTCCGGTAGTTCACGCGGAACACGCCGCCCTCGCGCTCGTGGCGCGAGGCGATCAGGCCGAATTCGCCCGGAGGCTGCGCCCCGGCGCCCTCCCCGGGTCCGAAGCAGATGGTCACGCCGACCGTGTTCTCGCGCAGCCCGTACTGGCAGGAGCCGACCTCGCCGGTGATGCGATCGACCCGGTAGACGCGGTTCAGGTCGGTCTGTGGCGCGGGCGTGAATTCATAGGCCGACGCGAACACGGGCGCTGCGGCGATGACCGCCGCCGCCGCAACGGCCACACGAATGAGAATGCGTCCCGCCATCGTCGCCTCCCGGAAATTGATCCGCAGGGCGCGCCCGGCGCCCCTCCCGTCAAGATCGTCGAACATGGTTAGCGGTTGGTTAACGGAGTTCGCTCATGATTCTCCCGCTGCCCTTCGGCGCGCCGGCGCCTATATGAGAGTCCAGCCCGGGAAACGGGCGCGAAAAGCGGAACCTCCATGAAACCGATCATCGTCTTCGACCTCGACGGCACCCTCGCCGACACCGCTCCCGACCTGATGGCCACGCTCAACATGCTGCTCGCGCGCGAGGGGCTTGCGACGCTGCCGGTCGAGCGGGCGGGCTCGATGATCGGCGCCGGGGCCAAGGCTCTGATCGCGCGCGGCTTCGAAAGCGCGGGCCGTGAATTGTCGTCGGAGCGTCACGAGGCGCTGTTTCAGGATTTCATCGCCCATTACGGCGAGAACATCTGCGTCGGAACCCGGCTTTTCCCCGGCGTAACGGAAGCGCTCGACGTGCTGGAGGCGGCCGGTTTCGATTTCGCAGTCTGCACCAACAAGATGGAGCGCCAATCGAAGATGCTGCTTGAGGCGCTCGGCCTCGCGCCGCGCTTCTCCGCCATCTGCGGACGCGACACTTTCGCCTTCCACAAGCCCGACCCGCGCCACCTGACCCAGACGATCGACATGGCGGGCGGCGACCGCGCGCGCGCCGTGATGGTCGGCGATTCGCTCACCGACATAGCGACCGCGCAGGCGGCCCGCGTGCCGGTGGTGGCGGTTCCCTTCGGCTACAGCGACAGGCCCGTCGCGGAGCTCGGCCCCGACCTCGTGATCGACCATTTCGACGACCTGCCCCTGGCGATCCACGAACTGCTCCGAGTGCGCGTCGCATGAAGAAGCTCGCCGAAAGCCGCTCGAAGGCTTATATTCTTTCCCCGGAGGCGTCGCGCGCGCTAGCTGCGCGGCGTCCTGATCCGGAGGCAGACGAAAACCACCGGGTCGCAACCGCCTTGACCGCAGACAAACCTCATCTGGCCTCTCCGAAAGCCCGCCAGTTCGGACATGTCGAGACCTGGATCTTCGATCTCGACAACACCCTGTATTCGCATGAGGCGCTGATCTGGCCGCAGGTCGACGCGCGGATCACGGCTTACGTCGCGGACATGTTCGGCATCGACGGCATGTCCGCGCGGGCCTTGCAGAAATATTTCTACCACCAGCACGGGACGACGCTGAAGGCGCTGATGGACATCTACGCCATCGATCCTCACGCCTTCCTCGATTTCGCCCACGACATCGACCATTCGCTCCTCGCGCCGAATCCGTCGCTGGGGGACGCGATCGGGCGGTTGCCGGGTCGGCGGCTGATCCTTACGAACGGTTCGCGGCGCCACGCCGAGAACGTCGCGCGCGAGCTCGGGGTGCTCGATCATTTCGAGGACGTGTTCGACATCGTCGCCGCCGACTACATTCCGAAGCCCGACCGGCGCGCCTACGACATGTTCTTCGAGAAGCACGGCGTCGATCCCGCCAAGGCGGCCATGTTCGAGGACATCGCCAAGAACCTCGAGGCCCCGCATGCGGCCGGCATGACGACCGCGCTCGTGGTGCCGGCGACGATCGATCCCTATCGCGACGCCTTCGAGCAGGAAGCGGTCGCGGCGCCGCATGTCGATTACGTCACCCGCGATCTCGCCGACTTTCTCGATTCTGTCGTCGGACCGGGACCGTCGCGCGGCTGATCGCCCGTCCCGCCGTGCGGCGATTCGCTGCGCGGGGGCGGCGCAGCGGGATCGTCGTGTTCAAACGCGGGACGTGACGCCCTCCGTCGCGGCCACCAGCTCCGTAAGCGAAGCGTCGGCGGCGGGCTTCTTCTCGCCGAGCACGAAGCCCGGATAGCCGTTGGCCGCCACGTCGTCGCAGATCTTGCGGTAGCGCGCGAGCCCGCCCGCATAGGGCATGAAGGCGCGCGGCTTGCCCGGGACGTTCGCGCCCAGATACCAGGAGTGCTTGACCGTCGGCAGGAGCGTGCGGTTCGCCACCTCGTTCACATGAGCGCCCCATTCGGCTGCGGCCTCGGGCGAAGCCTCTATCGAGGAGACGCCGTTCTCGCGCAGCCACCCGATGCAGTCGGCGATCCATTCGGCGTGCTGCTCGATCGAGACCGGCATGTTGGTCAGCACGGACGGGCTTCCCGGACCCGTGACCGTGAACAGGTTCGGGAAGCCGGGGATCTGAAGCCCCAGCAGCGTTCGCGGCCCCTCGCGCCAGAAGTCGCGCAGGGCGATCCCGTCACGCCCCTGAATGTTCAGGGCCAGAAGCGGCCCCGTGAGCGCGTCGAAGCCGGTTGCGAAGACGATCACGTCGAGCGGGTATTCTCGCGCGCTCGTGCGGACGCCGCGCGTTGTGACCTCCTCGATCGGCTCGGCGCGCAGATCCACGAGATCGACGTTGTCGCGGTTGAAGGTCTCGAAATAATCGGTGTCGATCGGGGGGCGCTTGGCCGCGTAGGGATGGTCGATGTCGGAGAGAATGCGCGCCTTCTCGGGATCCTCCACGACGTCGCGGATCTTCTCGCGCAGGTAGGACGCCGCCGTCTCGTTGGCCTCGGCGCTCGTGAGCAGATCGCCGAAGACCGTGCGGAACCGCAGGCCGCCCGTCTCCCAGGCGGCGTCGTAGAGGGCGCGGCGCTCGTCGGGAGGCGTCTCCAGCGCGCTTTTGGCGGAGATATGGTAGGCGTGGCCGTTCGTCGTCGCCCGCACGAGATCGCGCGTCTCTTCGTATTCCTCGCGGATTCGCCTCTTCTCCTCAGGCGTGAGAGGCCGGTTGCGGGCGGGCACGCTGTAATTCGCGGTGCGCTGGAAGATTGTGAGATGCTCGGCCTGTGCGGCGAGCACCGGCGCGACCTGGATGCCCGTCGATCCCGTGCCGATCTGGCCTACGCGCTTGCCGCTGAGATCGACGCCCTCATGAGGCCAGGCGCCGGTGTGATACCAGCGGCCCTCAAAGCGATCGAGCCCCGGTATCTTCGGCACGTTCGCCGAAGAAAGGCAGCCGACCGCCGTGATCAGATAAGTCGCAGTGATCCGCTCGCCCTTGTCCGTCTCGACGATCCAGAGCCCGGCCGCATCGTCGCGCCGCGCGCCGGTGACGCGCGTCGAGAAGCGAATGTCGCGGCGCAGGTCGAACCGCTCGGTGACGAGATCGAGATAGCGCCTGATCTCCTCCTGCCCCGGATAACGCTCCGACCATTCCCACTCGGCGTAGAGTTCGGGCGAGAAAAAGTAGCAGTAGGACAGGCTCTCGGAATCGCAGCGCGCGCCGGGATAGCGGTTCCACCACCAGGTCCCGCCGACGCCTTCGGCGGCCTCGATGACATGGACCCGCAAACCGAGTCTGTTGCGCAACAGATGCAGCTGATAGAGGCCCGCGAATCCGGCCCCGACTATGACGGCGTCGTATTCGGCGCCGCCCGGCCGCGCGCCGGGATCACGCGTTCCAGCGTCCATCCGATACTCCCCTCATGCTTCTCTTGTCGTTACGTCAATGGTGGGGGAGCGGACGGCCCGGTTCAAGCGCCAGATCGTCGCTTTGCGGGGGCGTGCGGGCAAAGCCCCGATGGGAGATGGCGCAGACGACGCCGCAGCGGCGACGGCGGGTCATCCGGCAATTTCGATTTTCGCGAAGGCCCCCGCGCAGCGCGGCGCGCCTGCATGCTATAATCGCTCTCATACCGATCATCCGCCGGGGATGCCATGATCCGCGCCGACACCGTGACCTTCGCCCTGTTCGTGCTCGTCTGCGAGCTTCGTTCGGTGTCGCGCGCGGCGGCTGCGTCCAACCTTGCGGTCTCCGCCGCGAGCCGCCGGCTGGCCAATCTGGAGAACGCGTTGCAGACGCAGCTGCTGACGCGCCGCTCGCACGGCGTCGAGCCGACGCCCGAGGGGCTCACCGTGCTCAACTACGCACGCGACGTGCTGCGGCTGGGCGAGGAACTGGAGCGCTCGCTGAAGGAATACGGTAGCGGCGTGCGGGGTCGCGTACGCATCTCGGCGTCGAGCTCCGCTCTCGTGCGCCGCCTCGCCGCCGACCTCGCCTCCTTCGGGCGGGAGAACCCCGACATCGTGATCGATCTCGAAGAGCGAGCGACGAGCCCGACGGTGGAGGCGCTGCTGCTCAAGGAGGTCGATATCGGGGTCGTCGTCGCGGGCGCGCTGCCCAAGGGCCTGGAAATCTTCCCCTACTCCACAGACCGGCTCTGCGTCGTTCTTCCGCGCCTGCACCCTATGGCCCAGCGCGACCACCTCGACCTGGAGAGCCTGATCGACGAGGATTTCGTAGCCTTGGACAGTTCTACGGCGGTATATCGCGCGCTGGAAGGCTATGCGCGCGAGCGTGGCCGCGACTTCAAGATACGCGTCCAGGTCCGCAGCTTCGAGTCCATGGGCCACATGATCTCGCATGGCCTCGGGATCGGGATCATGCCCGAACACGCCGTCACGCCATTCGCCGGGGCGCTCGACCTCAAGGTGCAGCCGCTTGAGGATTCTTTCGCCCGACGCGATCTCGTGCTGATCATCCGCTCGGGCGAGGTGCTGGCGGTGCCGACGGCGCGGCTGATCGAACATCTCATCCGTCGTCCGATCTGAATTCGCGTTTCGCGAATTCATTTTTCCAGATTCAGCGCTTCCGCCACCGCCGCCGGCTGTCATAGCCTCCTGAAAAAGAGTGAGACGAGGGTGGAACGTCCGGTGATCACGCAACCTTCCCCCGCCCTACGGGGCCTCAAGGTCATCGACCTGTCGCGCGTGCGCGCCGGGCCGACCTGCGCGCGGATCTTCGCCGATTTCGGGGCCGACGTCATCAAGGTGGAGACCCCGCCGGGGCTCGATCCGAACGAGAGCATGAGCGGGCCGCGCCACGGCTACGACATGCTCAACCTCCATCGCAACAAGCGTTCGCTCACCCTCAACCTCAAGACCGCCGACGGTCGCGCCGTGCTGACGCGGCTCATCGAGACGGCGGATGTCGTCATCGAGAACTTTCGCCCGGACGTGAAGGAACGGCTGGGGCTCGATTACGACACGCTCGCCGCGATCAATCCCCGCGTGATCCTCGTCTCGGTCTCCGGCTTCGGCCAGACGGGCCCCTACCGGATGCGCGGCGGCTTCGACCAGATCGCTCAGGGGATGGGCGGGTTGATGGCCGTGACCGGCGAGCCGGGACGCGGACCCATGCGCGCCGGCGTCGCCGTTGCGGATTCGAGCGCGGGCCTCTACGCCGCGCTCGGCGTGATGATCGCCCTGCACGAGCGTGTGATTTCCGGGCTCGGCCAATGGGTCCAGACATCGCTGCTCGAGGCGCAGATCGGAATGATGGATTTCCAGGCCGCGCGCTATCTCGTCGACGGCGTGGCGCCGACCCAGGCCGGGAACGATCATCCCTATTCGACGCCGATGGGCGTCTACGCAACGGCCGACGGCCACATCAACATCGCCGCCGGCGGCGAGGGCAACTGGCGCAAGCTCTGCGAGACGATGGAGCGCACGGACCTCCTCGACGACCCGGAATTCGCCAACGAGCAGGGCCGTTTCGAAGCCCGCCCGCGGCTCAAAGCCGAACTGGAGCGCACGCTCAAGACGCGCAGCTCCGCGCAATGGCTCGAGGCGCTCGAACGCGCGGGGGTGCCGGCCGGGCCGATCTACAGCCTGGACGAGGTCTTCGCCGATCCGCAGGTCAAGCATCTGGGCATGCGCGTGCGCGTCAACCACCACGCGCGCGGCGAGGTCGATATCGTGCGCACGCCGATCAACCTGTCGCGCACTCCCGCCGCCGTCGTCTCCGCTTCCCCCGACCCGGGCGAGCACAATGCTGATATCCTCACTGAGCTCGGCTTCGACGCCGAAGCCATCGCGCGCCTGCGCGCCAACCAAGCGATCTGAGGACGTTCATGACGACGAAGCCTGAAATCCGCATCGCCATCGCCGACGGGGCCGCCCGTCTGACGATCGCCAATCCGGACCGCAAGAACGCGATGAACTTCGCCATGTGGCGCGCGCTGCCCGAACTTGTCGGGCGCTGCGAGATCGACACTTCGGTGCGCGCGATCGTTCTCACCGGCGAAGGCGACGCTTTCTGCGCCGGCGCCGACATTTCGGAATTCGGCGACAAGCGTTCCGACGAAGCCGGCGCGCGCGCCTACGAGGAAGCGGTGAGCGCGGCGAACGCAGCCCTGCGCAACGCGGCCAAGCCGATGATCGCCCTCATCCGCGGCGTCTGCTACGGCGGCGGCGTCGGCCTCGCGCTCGCCTGTGACCTGCGCATCGCGCGCGACGACGCGCGTTTCCGCATCCCCGCCGCCCGCCTCGGCCTCGGCTACAGCCTGGACAACGTGGCGCTCGTCGCCTCGCGGATCGGCGCGGCCGCGACGGCCGACCTCCTGTTCAGCGCCCGCGTGTTCGACGCTGGACAGGCGCAACGCGACGGTTTGGTCCGCGAGGTGTTCGCATCGGCCGAATTCGACGCCGCGACCGACGCCTACATCGCCCGGATCGCGGAAAACGCCCCGCTCACGCTCCTGGCGGTCAAGGCCGCGCTCGTCGAGCTGGCGAAGCCGGAGGCGGAACGCGACGAGGCGCGCGTGACGGCGACCGTCATGGCCTGCATGGCGTCTGAAGACTACGCGGAGGGTCGCAAGGCTTTCGGGGAGCGGCGCGAGCCCCGGTTCCAGGGAAAATAATCGGATTGATGGGGTTCTTCGGCGAAATGCGCGTTACGTTGGGGCAAGGCCGCTGAAGCCGGCCGGGAGGAACGACGAGTATGGCCAATCCGCGCATACCCTACCGCCTCTCGGGCGACCGCCCGGCGCTGCCGGCCTTCAACGGCAAGCGGATCATCGTCCATCTCGTGGTGAACGTGGAGCACTGGGTCTTCGGCGAATCGATGCCCCGCACGATCATCACTCCCCCTCACGGGCGCGAAACGACGCCCGACGTGCCCAATTTTTCTTGGGCCGACTACGGGATGCGCGCCGGAATGACGCGCATCCTCTCTCTTTTCCGCGATCGCGGCCTGCCCGCCTCGACCTCGATCAACGCCGGCGTGATCGACGCCTACGCGCCCGCCGCCGAGGCGATGCTGAAGGCGGGCTGGGAGTTCATCGGCCACGGCGTGCACCAGAAGGCGATCAACCATGCCGGCGCCGAAGCGGAGCTTCTCGAATTGGCCTTGACGAAGATCGAGGCCTTCACGGGCTCGCGCCCGCGCGGCTGGCTGTCGCCGGGCCTGCGCGAGAGCTTCGACACGCCCGATCTCCTGAAGCAGCTCGGCGTCGAATATGTCTGCGACTGGGTGGTCGACGACCTGCCGACATGGATGGAGACGAAGCACGGGCCGCTCATCGCCATGCCCTACAATCTCGAGGTCAACGATTCGATCGTCTACGCCATCGAGCGCCACGCCTCGGGGCAGATGGCCGACCGGCTGGAGCGCACGCTGCGGCTCTTCGAGCGCGAATGCGCAACAAGCCCGCGCGTGCTCGCCATCGGCCTGCATCCGCATCTCATCGGCGTGCCACACCGCTTCGCGGAGCTGGAGCGCATGATCGACCTGCTCTCCGCCTCGCCTGACGTCGCCTTCGCGACGGGCTCGCAGATCGCGGACTGGTACCTGGCGGCGGAACCCGCCTGAGCGCTTCGGCTGGAAAAAGGATTTAAGGCATGACCGCAATCGTCGAGGAACACGCAGAAATCCGCGAGGCCGTAGCCAAACTCTGCGCCGAGTTTCCCGGAGAATACTGGCGCGGGCTCGATCGCGAGGGCGCCTACCCGCAGGCCTTCGTCGACGCGCTCACGCAAGCCGGCTATCTCGGCGCGCTGATCCCCGAGGAATACGGCGGCGCGGGACTGCCGCTCTCGGCGGCTGCGGCGATCCTCGAGGAGGTGCAGCGCGCCGGCGGCAACGGCGCGGCCTGCCACGCGCAGATGTACGTGATGGGCACGATCTTGCGCCACGGCTCCGACGAGCAGAAAAGCCGCTACCTCCCCGACGTGGCGAGCGGCAAGCTCCGGCTGCAGGCCTTCGGCGTCACGGAGCCCTCATCGGGCACCGACACCACCTCGCTCAAGACCTTCGCGCGCCTCGAGGGCGACCACTACGTC
>REDO01000122.1 GCA_007693435.1 Salinarimonadaceae bacterium
TATGGCGGGGGGCAATCCCTTGCTGGACAATCTCAGGCGACATAATGTCGTTTGACTTGCGACGTGAACAGGCCTGCGCTCGGGCCTGATCGGGAGAACAAGGGATGCCGCCCATTCCGTTGCCGTCGGAGATCGAGGCTCTCATCGCAGGTCCGATCACGGCCGAGACGATCGAGGCCCTGCGAGCCCGCTACAGGCCGGAGGTCCTCGACGGCCGGGCGGCTGACGAACTCTTCGAGATCCAGGCGCGGGTCGGCGATCGCGGCGGCCCGGAATTCCGCGCTTTAGTCAAGGAGGCGCTCGCCGGCTTCCTGATCCGCGATTTCGACCCCTTCCCCAGGCGCTGAGCCCGATCCGTCGAAACCGGCTGGCGAGGGCGCGCGCATTCTGCTTGATTGGCGCGCTGACAAGCCCGGCGGAGGAGACGCATGAGCAAGACCGGAACCGGCGACGACATCGCCTCCATGCCCTTCGAGCAGGCGCTCCAGGAACTCGAGGCCATTGTCGGCCAGCTCGAGAAGGGCGCCGTGCCGCTCGAGGACTCGATTCGCATCTACGAACGCGGCGAAGCGCTCAAGAGCCATTGCGAGCGCCTTCTGCTTCAGGCCGAGGCGCGCATCGAGAAGATCAACCTATCGGCCTCGGGCGAGCCGACCGGCGCGACGGCCTTCGATCCGGAGGCCTGAGCCGGTCCGTCGCCGCTCCCGTCTGGGCGAAACGCCGCTTCCCGATCCGACTGACGCCCGGTTTATGAGCGCCCTGGTCGGTGCTAGTGCGGATATCGGTCGCGGATGTCGGGAGGCGAGCCTTGGTTCAGACGGACGAATTCGGCCAAGCGGGCGCGGCGGGCAAGCCGCTGAAGGGGATCAGGGTCCTCGAACTCGCGCGCATCCTCGCCGGCCCGTGGGTCGGCCAGACGCTCGCCGATCTCGGCGCCGACGTCGTCAAGGTCGAGCGCCCCGGCCTGGGGGATGACACGCGCGGCTGGGGCCCGCCCTTCGTCGAGGGCGTCGGCGAGGAGCATCTCTCGGCCGCCTATTTCCATTCCTGCAACCGGGGCAAGCGCTCGGTCGAACTCGATTTCGAGACTCCCGAGGGCCGCGACGCGATCCGCCGCATGGCGGGCAAGGCCGATATCCTGATCGAAAACTTCAAGGTCGGCGGCCTGAAGAAATACGGCCTCGACTACGAGAGCCTGCGCGCGGTCAATCCGCGCCTGATCTGTTGCTCCATCACCGGCTTCGGCCAGGACGGCCCCTATGCGGCGCGCGCGGGATACGATTTCCTCGTCCAGGGCATGTCCGGCATCATGGATCTCACCGGCGATCCCGCCGGCGAGCCCCAGAAAATCGGCGTCGCCTTCGCCGACATCTTCACCGGCCTCTACGGCGTGATCGCGATCATGGCGGCCTTGCGCCGGCGCGAAGAGACAGGGCTCGGCGGACATGTGGACATGTCGCTGTTCGACAGCATGACCGGGGTGCTGGCCAATCAGGCGATGAATTTCCTCGTTTCCGGGCAGGCGCCCACCCGCATGGGCAACGCACATCCCAATATCGTGCCCTACCAGGTGTTTCCCACGAGCGACGGCCATATCATCATCGCCATCGGCAATGCGGGCCAGTTCCGCAAGCTCGTCGAGACGCTGGGCGCGCCGGAACTCGCCGCCGATCCGCGCTTCCTCACGAATGAAACGCGCGTGCGCCACCGCGAGACGCTCGTCGCGATCATCGCCGATCTGACCCGGAACTTCACCCGCGACGGCCTGCTCTCGGCGCTGGAGCCGCTCTCGGTGCCGGCGGCGGCGATCAACGATGTGGCCGACGTTTTCTCTGATCCGCAGATCGTGGCGCGCGGCGTGAAGGTCGATCTGCCCTGTCCGGCGGCGAAGGGCGGATCGATCCCGTCCGTCGCTTCGCCGATGGTGATCGACGGGGCGCGGCTGACGTCGTCCCGGCCCTCGCCGCGTCTGGGGGAGCACACGGACGAGGTTCTGTCCGATCCCGATTGGGGCGGCTGAGGCGGGTTGTACTCAGTCCCGCGTTGTGCGCAGGGCCGCGTCGAGATCGTCGTAGAGGTCGCGCGCGTCCTCGATGCCCACGGAGAGCCGCAGGAGGTCATCGGGGCAGGGCGTGCCCGGCCCTTCGATCGAGGCGCGGTGTTCGATCAGGCTCTCCACCCCGCCGAGCGAGGTCGCCCGTTTCCACAGGCGCACGCGCGCAGCGGCGCCGATCGCGGCCTGCGCGCCGCCCGCCGCGCGGATCGAGAGCATGTAGCCGAAGCCGCCCTCCATCTGGCCCGCCGCGATCGCGTGGCCCGGATGATCGGGCAGGCCCGGATAGAGGACGCCCGAGACGAGCGGATGCTCCGAGAACAGCCGCGTCAGCGTCATCGCGCTCGCGCATTGGCGCTCGACCCGCAGATGCAGCGTGCGCAGGCCGCGGGTCAGCAGATACGCCTCGAAAGGCCCGATGATCGCGCCCTCGCTCTTGCGGATCGCGACGATCCGCCGCCAGAAATCGTCGTCGCGCGCCCCGGCCAAGGCTCCGGCGATCACGTCGGAATGGCCGTTCAGGACCTTCGTCGCCGAATGCATCACGATATCCGCGCCGAGCGCGATCGGGCGCGTGAGGACTGGGGAGGCGCAGGTGGAGTCGACCGCGAGGCGTGCGCCGGCCTCGTGGGCGATTTTGGCTGCGGCGCGGATATCCGCCACGTCCCAGAGCGGATTGGCCGGCGTCTCGATCCAGACGAGCTTCGTCGCGCCCGGCCGCATCGCCCCGCGCAGAGCCGCCAGATCGGTCGCATCGACGAAATCGACGACGATGCCCCAGCGCGCGGCCTCGGTCGCCAGCCAGTTGCGCAGGGCCCAGTACATCACCTTCGGCGCGACGATGTGATCGCCCGGATCGAGGGCGCGGAACACGGTCGTCGCCGCCGCCATTCCCGACGAGAAGAGCAGCGCGCCGGCAGGGGCCTCCTCCAGCATGGCGAGGATCTCCTCCGCCTCGCGGGTCGTGGCGTTGTCGGGCCGGCCGTAGACGAAGCCCGAGGCGTAACCGTTGTCGGGATCGCGGATATAGGTCGTCGACACGTGGATCGGCGGCGTCACGCCGCCGGTCTCCGGTTCGATCCGCCCCATGGCCTGAACGGCGCGGCTGCGGTTGGAAAAGGCGTCCTGCGACATTACGTAGATCCGCATGTATCGATGATCGACCGGCGAGCCATATCAGAGTTCGCCCCGTCATGGCAGCGAGGACCGGGCGAATGGATGATGCGAAAGCCTTGAGCGGCGAACCGATGCGCCCGATCCTGCGCCTCGCCGCCTCGGCGGGGCCGGTGATCGCCGCCTGGGCGATCGCGGGTCTCGCGACGGCGCCGGGTACGGAATGGTACCGCACTCTGGAGCAGCCCTCCTTCGCTCCGCCCGGCTGGGTCTTCGCCCCCGTCTGGACGGTGCTCTATCTTGCGATGATCGTCGTGGCCTGGCGGCTGCTCGGTCTTCCCCCGTCGCGGGCGCGAACCGGCGCGCTGGCCCTGTTCTACGGCCAGCTCGTCCTCAACGCGTTCTGGAGTGTCGCGTTCTTCACCTTCCAGAGCCCGGTGGCCGGGCTCGTCGTGCTGACCGCCCTGACGGCCTGCGTGCTCGCCGCGATCTACGCCTTCGCGCAGCTCGACCGCGCCTCCTCGCTGCTGTTCACGCCCTACGCGGCCTGGGTTGCTTTCGCGAGCGCGCTCAATCTGGGTATCGTGGTCCTCGCCCTATCGGGCTGAAGCGGGGGCTTCCCGCCGAGGGCGGCGTTCAGGTCGTCTGTGGCGCGCGCGCCCGGGAACGGTTGAACCCGACCTTGGCCTCGCGGCCGAAGCGCGTCAGGCGATCACCGTAATCGTGGACGCAATTGACGACGCCGAGCACCTCGACGTCGCCGCCATGGTTGATGAGCGTGCCGGCCACGGCGCCCCGGATCACGGCCGCGCCGCCTTCCTGCACGATCAGGTCGCCCATGACGACACCCTCGAGATCGAGCCGCGAACCGGCCGGAACGGTGACCGCGCCCTTGACGCGTCCGCGCATCAGGAGATCGCATTCGAGCGTGAGGGGGCCTTCGAGATGACCGGTCATTTCGTCCATGGCGCACCTCTCGCGACTCGCGTCGTCAGTTCATCGAACAATCCGGAGGATAGCGCGCCGGGAACATCCCGACACCGCGGGCAAAGCGCTACATGCGCTGGGGGAAATCGCCCGATGTGTGGAAAGCCGTGCTCGCTTTCGGTGAAATCCGGCCATTTTCGGACATTTCCGGCCCGCCGACCGGCGTCGTCGGCTCGTTTCGGGCGCGAACGCGGCCAAGCCGCGGCGCGGCTCGACGTTCTCCGGAGCGCGGCGCGCATTACCGCAGACCGGCCTGTCGTCCGCGCACGGAAGCCTCAGCGACGCGGCCGACGGGCCCGGCAAGACGAATCGCCCCGCCAGGCCGCGCTGACAAAATATTAGAATTGTCGCAAACTGGCCGCCCTGCCGCATTGCCCATCGGGCGATCATTGTTTAAGCAGCCGTCAACGCATTAAAATTATAGCCGCTACTGCCCGCGCAGCACGCGCGTCAACGGGAGAAGTCGGATGGCGCAAGCCGAACTTCGCAAGGGACAGGCGCAACGTCCGCTGTCCCCGCACCTTCAGATCTACCGCTGGACGTGGACGATGGCGATGTCCGTGCTCCACCGGGTCACTGGAGCGGCGCTGTATCTCGGCACGGCTATCCTCGCCTACTGGCTCGTCGCCATGGCCTCCGGTCCGGAAGCCTACGCCTCCGCGCAATGGCTCATCGGGTCATGGTTCGGGATCCTCGTCCTGTTCGGCTACACTTGGGCGCTCATGCACCACATGCTCGGCGGCCTGCGCCATTTCATCTGGGATTTCGGCAGGGGCTTCGGGGACGAGCAGCGCTTCCTGCTCGCCAAGGCGACGCTTGCGGGATCGGCGGCGCTGACCATCCTGATCTGGGTCGTCGCGCTCGTGGCGCGCTGAGGAGGCTTTGATGGCCGAACATCGTTTCGACAACGGCAAGTCCATGCGCACGCCAATGGCGCGCGCCAAGGGCCTCGGCGCTTCCGGCGGCGGCACCGAGCATTTCTGGCGGCAACGCGTGTCTGCGGTCGCCAACGCGCTGCTCGTCCTGCCCGTCGTGATCATCGTCGCGATGATCGCCGGCCGGCCCCAGGCCGAGGCGGTGGCGATCGTGTCGCATCCGTTCGCGGCGATCCTGCTGGCGCTCTTCGTCGTATCAATCGCATACCACATGCGACTGGGCATGCAGATCATCATCGAGGACTACGTGCACGGGAAGGGCGCCAAGGTCGCGGCCCTGATCGCCAACACGTTCTTCGCGGTACTCGTCGGCGCGGCGAGCCTCTTCGCGATCCTCAAGATCGGCTTCAGCCCCCTGTTCTGAGGGAGAGACCCCAAATGGCTGCCAATGCAAAGACGGGCGCACCCGCCTACGAGATCACGGACCACACCTTCGACGTCGTGGTCGTGGGCGCCGGCGGCGCCGGCCTTCGCGCCACGGTCGGCTGCTCGCAGGCGGGGCTTCGCACGGCCTGCGTCTCGAAGGTCTTCCCGACCCGCTCCCACACCGTCGCGGCGCAGGGCGGCATCTCCGCCTCGCTCGGCAATATGGGCGAGGATGACTGGCGCTGGCACATGTACGACACCGTCAAGGGTGCCGACTGGCTCGG
>REDO01000111.1 GCA_007693435.1 Salinarimonadaceae bacterium
ATGAGAAGGTCTCTGATTCGCCTTTTCATCATCAACGGCGCGTTCGTCGCAGCAGCGCTCGTCGTCCTACTGCTGCTGACTACGGGCTTGAGCGCCACCTTCGCGGCGGCCGCCATAGGCACAGCGGTCATGCTTCTGCCTGAGGACGAGCATGGCTTCCAGGTCGCCGCGGCGAGTAGAACGAGCAGGATCGCGGGCGTTAACCACTTGTTCACCAAACGCTCGACAACCTAAGGTTTGTCTTGCGAGAAACACAATATGGCCCGGTGGGGGAGCGGTCACCCAGTCGCCTGCAAAGCGTTCCAGCCTCGGTTCAAGTCCGGGGCCGGGCCTCCAGAACCCAGCATCGAATCAGTCGGTTCGAGGTGTCAAAATCCTCGGTTGACCACAGGGTGACATCGCCGGCGCCGAATCGACGAATATCTTAACGACCAGATTGAGCTATCCAGGTGAAGTTCCTGCCCGGAAACAGCTTTGCCGCCCACGGGCTCAGAGCGCGCCCCAATCCGGGATCGGCTCCGGGCGGGCTTCGACGCCTACGGTCGCGCAGAGATCGCCGATGCTCATGAGCGCGAAACCGGGGTCAGCGGCGGCGTGGGCGAGCAGACGATCGACGACCGCCGCGCGAACGGCTCGCGCCGAACCGATGTCGCCGCGGCTGTGCAGCGTCAGATGGATATAGCCGCCCGCCCGCGCCTGGGCCTGCGCTTCTTCGCGGAAGGCGATCTCCGCGCGGTCGGGCGTGTGGCGCCCGGCATAGAAGGTCGAGTCGGTGAGATAATCGAACACTGGGAGTTCGACGAGAGCGCGTCCCCCGCCCGTGTCGAACACATAGGGCGCGTCGTCGTCCTGGAAGCTCGAATCGTAGACGAAGCCGAGCTCGGCCAGCGCGACGAGGGCCTCGCGGGTGAGCAGGCCGTTCGTCGCGCGAAATCCGCGCGGTCGCTCCCCGGTCACCGCCGCAAGCGATTCCGCGTCGGCCGCGAGCGCGTCGAGCGCGGCCGGACCGCGCGGCGCCTGCGCGGAGACGGGCGACGCCTGCAGGGCGATCTCGTGGCCCTCCCGCATGATCGCCTCGATCAGCGCGCCGTGGCGGCGCGCGTCGTCGGCGCTGATGAAGACGCTCGCCTTCACCGCGTGGCGATCGAAGACCTCGAGCAGGCGCCAGACGCCCTCGCGGGCCCCGTAACGCCCGTAGGAATAGCGCCCGAAGATGCCGGCGGCTCCGGCGTTGGCGGCGTCGATGGTCTCCACGTCGAGGTTGACGCTGACGACGAAAGGCGAGGGGGCGTTGGTGACGGCGGCGTTCATATCCGGACCTCCTCGAAATGCTCGGAATTGGCGCGCACCCATTCGGCGAGTTCGGCGCAGGTGAGCGCGACGACGCCCTCGTGACTGAGCGCGTAGGAGAGAACGCTCTCCATCGCCGCCGTTCGAGACGGCGTTCCCGAGCCCCAGCCGCAGCGCGGATGCACGCTCAGGAGGAAGTAGCCCTGATCAGCGTAGATCGCGTCGAACTCGCGCCGCCAGGCTTCCTCGACCTCCGAAACCGGGGTCATCGAGTAGTGGTACCAGGGATGATCATCGAGGCTGAACGTGTTGTTCGCGACCTCCACGAAAGGTTGGCGGCCGTCGCCGATATCGAGCATGTAGGGCGCGTCGAAATCCTTGTCGCTGCAATCATAGCGATAGCCGAGTCCTGAGAGGACGCGCAAAGTCGTGTAGGTCTTCTGGCCGGACGGCGAACGCCATCCGACCGGGGGGCGCCCCATCAGATCGGTGAGGATGTCGTGCGTCAGCGTCAGGCGCCGCTCCTCCTCTTCGGGCGGGAACAGCGTTCGCTCATGCAGATACCCGTGCGCGCCGACCTCGTGGCCGCGCGCTATGATCTCGCGGACCGCCTCGGGATTGCACTCGGCGTCATAGCCGGGAACGAAGAACGACGCCTTGACGCCCAGCCTGTCAAGCATATCGAGATGGCGCGGAACGCCCCGTCGCGCGGAGTAGCGGCCCGTCGAGCGCGCGCCCAGCGGCGTGAAGCCCTGCCCGACATCGTGCGAAGGGCCGTCAAAATCGATCGTCAGCAGGATCACGCATCGGGCCCCGCCCGGCCAAGGCGGGCGGGGACGGCGAAAGCGCGCTTCGCCATCCTGCCGGAGGCTGCGCGAAACGACGGGATAATTCTGCATGGTTTTCCCCTCTTGTGGCGCGCGACGCAGCGCCCCGTGGCGCCCGGACGTTATCTTCGCCGGTGATTTGACATTGATAGACCGATGACTACTCTGGAATCAATTGTGATACCAAGTATCGTAATGCGACACAGATTGCGAGTGGTTGACGAGCTGGGCGCCTATGGGCGGCCTCGTGATCTCACACCGCAATCCGGCGAGCTTCATCCGCACGATGTCGGGCTCGTTCATCCGCAAATCCACGACGAGGGCTCTTCCGGAGAAGGCCGCCTGACAAGAGCAAGAGCAAGAGCAAGAGCGAAGCAACCATGAGCGGACACGCGACCTTCAAGACGAGCGACGGCCTTTCGATCCATTACGTGATCGATGATTTCACCGACCCGTGGCGGGAGACCGATACGCTCGTCATGCTGCATTCGGCCATGTCCAGCGCGCGGCGCTATTACTCTCTCGTACCGACGCTCGCACGTCATTACAGGGTCGTTCGGATGGATCTGCGCGGGCATGGGGAGAGCGAGGTTCCGGGTCCGGATTCCGTGCTCGACATGCCGCGTCTCGTCGCTGACGTGAAAGAGCTGTTCGACGCGCTGGGACTGGGCCAAGCTCACCTCCTGGGCAACTCGGCGGGCGGTTATATCGCCCAGAACATGGCCTTCACGCATCCCGAGCGGATCAAGAGCCTGTTGCTCTTCGGCTCCACTACAGGCCTCAAGGGCACGAGCGCGGAGTCCTGGATCCCGCGCGTCCAGCGCGAGGGGCTGCGCCCCTTCCTCGAGGATACGATTTCCTACCGCTTCGACGAGGGCGTCGATCCGGGGCTCGTGAAGTTCTTCCTCGATGAGGTGGAGAAGAACGATATCGGCTTCATCGCTCGCTTCATTCCGCTGATGACAACCGTCGACACCACGCCGGATCTGCCGAAGATCGCCTGCCCGGTTCTCGTCGTCATTCCCGGCAAGGAGGAGGAGACAGGCGTCCGCAATTACGACGCCATGCGCACACGTATCCGCGACGTGACCGTGCACGATTTCCCCGGCGCGGCCCATAACATGATGGATTCAATGCCGGACGCCTGCGCAAAGATCGCGCTGGATTTCCTGCGTGACCGTTTCCCCGCGTAAGGCTGCATAAAGGCAGGACGCGCCTCGTCCGCGAAGGCGCGCCGTCCTCGTCATATATGGCCTATGTCAGCCGCTGCGGCGGCGACGAGCGGCCCCATCCGGCGCTCGAAATCCTCGGGCGACCATTCCGTGGTCGAGCCGGCGATGTGCAACGCGGCGATGGGCCTGCCCTCCTGATCGGTGACGGCGGCGGCGGCGGCGATCTCGCCCGGTCGCCACTCGCCGACCTGAAGCGCGTATCCCTTTGTGCGCGCGCGCCGAACCTCAGCCATGATCGCCTCGGGATCGGAGAGGGTGTACGGGGTGCGAGGCTGCAAGTCGCTGGCGGCAAGAATCGCCATCGCCTCATCATCGGACAAGCGGGCGAGCAACGCCCTGCCGCCGGCCGAGGAATAGACCGGGATGCGTTTGCCGACGAGCGCCGCCGACAGCGCTTCGCGCTTGGTTTGCAGCCGGTAGACGTAGATCAGGTCGGGGCCGTCCAGAACCGAGAGGTCCACCCGTTCGCGCGCCGTCTGGCGCAGTTCGATCATGATCGGCGCGGCCCGCACGATCAGCGGATTCGAATGAAGGTAGGCGAAGGACAGGTCGAGCACCCGCCTTCCGATCGCGTAGCGGCGGGTCTTGGGGTGCTGCTCGAGATAGCCCAGTTCCTTGAGCGTTCTGGTGCAGCGCTGGGCCGAACTCTTGTCCAGCCCCGTGATCGCGACGAGATCGCTCAGGCTGAGATAACGTTCCCGGTTACAGAACGCCTCAAGAACGACGACGGCCTTCATCAGTGACTTGACGCTGCCGACGCCAGGCTCGCGCGGGGCTTCGATCTGGGCGGTGGCGGAGGTGTCGGGGGAGGGCGCATCCTTCTGCGTGCGGAGGCGGCGGCGAGAGTCGGCGAGCGGGTCGCGGCTGTTTGACAAGGCGAAACTCCGGTGACATCATCAAAATAATGAGATACGGTATCGTATCCCGATACTAGATCAATCACTATCTCGTCGATGCGGCGGGTCGAGGATACTCGGCCCTCGTCGTTCGGCGTCACTTCCTGAAGGAACTTCGATGGAAGCCGCGACGGCAGGCGCCGTGGACGTCCGGATCCTCGACAGGCTCCTTTCCCGCGCAGATGCGATGGTCGATTAACTTAAGTTCAAACCGGAGACCGCCCCATGACCGCCCCTTTTCCGCTCGTCGATGTGTCCGGCTCGCCCCGGGAGCGCGGCGTCATGCACGGGAGTCAGGCGCGCGAGCGTATCCTCGTGGGGATCGGACACTACGTCGCGCAGTTGAAGACGCTCGATCTCGACGCGGATGGTCTGCGCGCGGCCGTCGAGGCCTTTCTTCCCGTCGTCGAAGCCTTCGATCCGGCCTATGTTGAGGAGATGCGCGGGATCGCGGAAGGCGCCGAAGTCCCGTTCGAGCATATCGTCCTGCTCAACGCGCGCACGGAGGTGCTCAAGCTCGCCGAGCGGCGTCAGGCGGCTTCGGCCGATCCGGACGGATGCACCGCGCTTGTCGTCCTGCCGCAGGCCAGCGCCGACGGCTCGCTGATCCACGCGCAGAACTGGGACTGGAAGCGCGATTGCCTGGAGAGCTCGATCGTCCTGCGCATCCGTCGCGACGACGGCCCCGACATTCTCACCTTCACCGAGGCCGGGGCGCTCGCGCGCACGGGCTTCAACGCGGCCGGGATCGCGATCACGGGCAATTATCTTGAATCGGATCGCGACTACACGCAGTCCGGCGTCCCGGTCGCCCTGATCCGGCGCAAGGCGCTCGAGACGGAGCATCCGGCGCTGGCCATGCGGACCGTCTACGTCACGCCGAAATCCGCCTCGAGTAACATGATCGTCAGCCACGCTTCGGGTATTGCGATCAATTTCGAATGCGCTCCCGACGAGACCTTCCAGGTGCATGCGCGCGACGGGGTGATCGTGCACGCCAATCACTGGATCAGCGAGGCGGCGCTCGCCAAGCTGCGCGACAAGGGCGTGGCCAACATGCCCGACACGCTCTATCGCGACATGCGGGTGCGCGAGCTCCTTCCCACGGGCCCCGGCTCGATCACGACGGATCACGTAAAGCAGGCGCTGTTCGACGACCGGTTCACGCCCTGGTCCGTCTGCCGCCCGCCACGGCCGAACGTCGTCGGCGTCATGACGGCGACGGTCGCCATGTTCGTCATGCAGCCCGGGCTGAACATCTTCGACATCGCGCCCCTGCCGGCCCACAATCGGGAATTCACGCGCTACGCGCTTTGACCGGACCGCGCAGCTTTCCATGAGACGGAATCGCAGGAGGTGATGGTGGGGGTGGCGACGCCGACCCATTGCCGCAGCCAGATTTCGGTTAGAGCATCTTCGACGAATGCAGAGTCGGTTTGAGGATTCACGGGGCCGGCCCTGTCTGATTCA
>REDO01000112.1 GCA_007693435.1 Salinarimonadaceae bacterium
TCCACACCAACACGATCGAGAACGTCTTTTCGATCTTCAAGCGCGGCATGGTCGGTGCTTACCAGCACTGCGGCGAAGCGCACCTGTTCCGCTACACCGCGGAATTCAAGTTTCGCTAAAATCGCCGCACGGCCCTTGGCATCAACGATGCCGAGCGCACAATCGACGCGATCCGCGGTGCCGCGAACAAGCGTCTCACCTATAGGCAAACTGGTCAGGCCGCGCTCGCTTGAACAGAAGGCGCGGGCGTTCCTACGCTGGCGCAAGAAACACAGAAGCCCGGCCTAATCGCCGGGCTTCTCGCTATCGGGACTCCGCTTGCTCACTTTGCTAGGCTTGCGAGGCTTCGGCGGTGTGTTCGGCGCCCGGCGCAACGCATTATCGCGGCGGCGTTCAATTTCAGCTTCGGTCAAATCCTGATTGTTTCCATTTTCCATAGCTAAAGGGTGCCACATGCCACAGGACGATGCCAACTCTCCAAGCCCGGCCGCCGACTCAGTGCACACCAAACAATTCGAAACCTTGGGGCGCTATGTGCAGGATTTCGAGTTCATGATACACGCCGTCCGGTCCGGGTGTATCGGCACTGTTGCCAACGGCAGCAAAGGTAAATTTGAGTATATTCAGATCGCATTCAACCACAGTGCCATGAGCGCGAACACGCTATACGAAATTTATCGCGCATACATTGCCACGGCCCTTAGGGGGCATTTGTCGCATCTACCTGAAAAAGATAAGGACGCCCTGCGTTCTATCATGAAGGATATCAGCAAAGACTTTCCCAAGGCGGTGAAAAACCGCAACAATCTTTTGCACGGGACATGGTACATCGGCTACGGTGATGGAGTTTCTGAGCCTAGCCCTGAGGTTCCCGTTCTTAAGTTTAAGGTCACAAAGGACGGCATCCAATCAGCTCCCAAATTATCTGACATTGAAGCATTGAGGGCGCTTTCATCAGAATGCCGGCGCCTCACACAAATATTTTTTCTTCTCACGGCAGTGCTAGGCAATTTAGGGCCTCCCACAAAGTTCTTCAAACACGAGGAGGGGAGATGGGTCGCCAAGGGTTCAATCGACGGGTAGCCCAGGCCTTGCCCGTTCCATGTCTCGATAGATGGCCGTCACGACAGCCTCAAGGCTGTCGTATTTTGAGTGTTCCCCAAACGAAAGATTGCGGCAGAGAGTTCGCGAACCAATACTTGGTCAACTCAGCCGTGATCTCAATCTCAGCGATTGAAATAGCGTTGCCCTGCGATCACTGATTGCGCTTCGCCGCAGCGACCATGAAACGGCAGGGGCAGGCCGGCGAGGCGGCGCTTCAGTCGCAGCGCATCAGGCTCGGACGGACGCCGCCCGCATTCGCGACCGGCGCGAACTCGCCGGTCTCCTGGTCGAGGGCCAGGAGCTGGCCGTCGGCCACGCCGAAATAGGCGCCGTGCAGCTTGAGCTTGCCGCGCTCGACGAGAATGCGCACGCAGGGAAAGGTCATCAGGTTGCGCAGGCTGTTGCGGATCGAGGCGAGTTCCAGAAGGCGCTGGTAGTCGGGACGGTTGCGCTGCGATTGCGGGATCGTCTCGGCGGCGGGGCCGATCATGGCGATCCACCTGCCGATGAAGTCGCCCGGCGAGAGCGGCTCGCCCTCCGCCGCATGCGCCGCGACGCCGCCGCACTGGGCGTGGCCGAGCACCACGATGTGCTTCACGCGCAGCGCCTGCACCGCGTATTCGAGCGCTGCGCTGGTGCCGTGGTTCTCGCCGTCGGGCTGGTAGGGCGGCACGAGATTGGCGACGTTGCGGGTGACGAACATCTCGCCCGGCGCCGCGTCGAAGATCGCCTCGGGCGCAACGCGCGAATCGCAGCAGCCGATCAGCATGATCTCGGGCTTCTGGCCGCGGGAGGCGAGTTCGCGATAGCGCGCGCGCTCCCGCTCGAAACGGCCCGAGAGAAAGGCCTCGTAGCCCTCGGTCAAACGATCCGGAAACGTCGCCACCGTGAAACCCCTTCCCCGCAACGTCAAATGCGATGAAAGCCGTCTTAGCGCCGTTCAATTGCGCGTGTCTACTCCCACGAGCAGAGACTCGGACGCCCGCGGGCTTTCAGCCTGCGACCAGCATGCGTCCGTCGTGATCCGCCACGACGATCTCGCGGATTTCACCCGCCGCGACGCCCCCGGGGAAACGCACCGGCGTGAAGCCCTCGGTGCGACCGATCCCGCCGCGCTCCGTCAGCACGCGGCGCGTCCGGCCCCTCTCGCCGTCGAGATGAAGGCGCAAGGCCGCGTCGCCCGCTTCGCGCAGACGCGCGGCGCGCTCCTTGACGAGGGGGCGCGCAACCTGCGGCATCCGCGCCGCCGGCGTGCCCGGTCGCGGCGAGTAGGGGAAGACGTGGAGATGCGTGAGGCCGCATTCCTCCACGAGATCCAGCGAGCGCGAGAACATCGCCTCGTCCTCGGTGGGAAAGCCCGCGATGATGTCGGCGCCGAACACGACGTCCGGCCGCAGCCGGCGAACGTCCCAGCAGAAGCGGATCGCGTCAGTGCGCGAATGCCGGCGCTTCATGCGCTTGAGGATGAGATCGTCGCCCGCCTGCAGCGACAGATGCAGATGCGGCATCAGCCGCGGCTCGTTGGCGAGGGCGTCGAGCAGGTCGTCGTCGGCCTCGACGGAATCGATCGAGGACAGGCGCAGGCGCGGCAGGTCCGGGACATGGCGCAGTATCGCCTTGACGAGAGCCCCGAAAAGCGGCGTCCCCGGCAGGTCGCGCCCCCAGCTCGTGACATCGACGCCGCTGATGACGACTTCTTTCGCCCCGTTGTCGACGAGCGCGCGGATCTGATCGACGATAACGCCGGCCGGGACGGAGCGGGAGTTTCCCCGGCCATAGGGAATGACGCAGAAGGTGCAGCGATGGTCGCAGCCGTTCTGCACCTGCACGAAGGCGCGGGTATGCCCGCGCACCCCGTCGATCAGATGCGACGCGGTCTCGCGCACCGCCATGATGTCGTCCACCAGCACGCGCTCGCTGGCGCCGATGCCGAAATCGGCGAGACGGCGCCAGGATCCGGCCTGCATCTTCTCGTGATTGCCGAGCACCTGGGCGACTTCCGGCATCGCGGCGAAGGCGGCCGGGTCGATCTGCGCGGCGCAGCCCGTCACGACGATGCGCGCATCCGGCTTCTCGCGGGCGACGCGGCGGATGGCCTGCCGCGCCTGACGCGTCGCCTCGGCCGTCACGGCGCAGGTGTTGACGATCACGGCGCCGGCGAGGCCGGCGTCGAGCGCCTGGCGCTCCATCGCCTCGGACTCATAGATGTTGAGCCGGCAACCGAACGTGATGGTCTCGACGCTCATCCCGTGACTTCCGCAGCGGCGAGAACGGCCGGATCGATGCGACCCTCGTGTTCGAGCTCCACCGGGCCGCTCATCAGCACATGCGAATCGCTCTCGCGCCATGCGATTCGCAGATCGCCGCCGGGCAGCGTCACGGTCGCCTCGCGCCCGGTCAGGCGCAGGCGCGCGGCCGCGACCAGCGCGGCGCAGGCGGCCGAACCGCAGGCCAGCGTCAACCCGGCGCCGCGCTCCCAGACGCGCAGGCGGATATGGTCCGTCGCCAGGACCTGCGCGAGCGAAATGTTGGCGCGCTCCGGGAAAATCGGGTGGTTTTCCAGAAGCGGTCCGATCCTGGCCAGATCGTAGGCGTCGACATCCTCGACGAAGAAGATCGCGTGCGGATTGCCCATGTTGACCGCGGCCGGCGAATGCAGGATCGGCGCGTCGATGGGCCCGATCTGCAACTCGATCCGGCGGGTGTCGGGGAAGCGGTCGCGCAGGGGGATTTCGTCCCAGGCGAGGCGGGGCGCGCCCATGTCCACGGTGAAGGTCGCGTCGTCGTTCCTGCGGGCGGCGAGGATTCCGGCGCGGGTGCGCAGCCGCAGGTTCTCGCGCGCGAGCCCGCCGGACATCGCCGGATCGACGGTCATCGCCCAGGCGACGCAGCGCATGCCGTTGCCGCAGGCGCCGGCTTCGGAGCCGTCGGCGTTGAGGATGCGGATATCGGAGTCGGCGCCGGCATCCGCCGGATCGTGCAGGATCATCAGCTGATCGAAACGCGAGCGGGGATCGGCGGCCAGCGCGCGCGCTTCCTGAGGCGTGACGCTCGTCTTCGTCCCGCGCAGGTCGAGCACGGTGATCTCGTTGCCGAGCCCGTTCATCTTGAGAAAACGTCTGCCCGCCAGATCGCCCATCGGCTCGTCCGTCCTCGCCTTGCGCACGCGCCGCGCGCTCGATCCCGTCCGGGATATCGGCTATATCGCCATTCGGCGCAAGATCGGAGGGGGCTGATGCGATTCGGACGGGCTCGGCGCTCGGGCACGGCCAGCGGCCTCATGGCGCTCGCCTGCGCCCTCGCGCTCGCCGCGTCGTTCCCGCACGCGGCTCTCGGGTTCTCGCGTCCCGACCTGCCGGCCGAATCGCGCGAGGAAGGCGGATCGGGCGCTTTGCTCGCGCCGATCCTGCCCGAGGGTCTCGGTCTTTTTTCGGGCCCTCGCCTGCTGGACCTTCCAGGCGACACGCCGACGCTGGCCCCGCCGCCCGCCACGGCGGACGCGATCGACGCCGTACGTCTCACCCCCCGGCGCACGGCGGTGTTCCGTGGATCGGGCGACTGGGACGACGGCTACGCCACGCTGAAGGAGGCTTTCGCCGTGCTGGAGCGCCGCACGCAGGAGGCGGGGGTCGCGCCCGCCGGCAAACCCTTCGTGCTGTTCACGGAAACCGACGATCGCGGCTTTCGCTTCTCGGCCATGCTCCCCGTCGGCCCCGACGCGCCGGAGCTCGCCACGATCGGGCTCGAGGAGGGCGAAAGCCCTGTCGGCCACGCGTTGCGCTTCGTCCATGCTGGCCCCTTCGTCGATATCGACGCGACCTACGACCTGATCACCAGCCATCTCGAGGCGGAGGGATTCGAGGCGCAGGAGAGTTTCATCGAGGAATACGTCGTCGACGCGATCGACGACGGGGACCCGGCCCTCATCGTCTTCATTTACGTCTTCCTGCGCTGAGGCGCCTGCTCGGAGGAAGCGCTCACAGGAAGCGCTCAGACGAAGTGCTTGGAGAGCTTCAGGCCCTGCGCCTGATAGTTCGAGCCAGCCCCGGCGCCGTAGAGCACAGACGGGCGCTCTGCCATGCGCTCGTAGACGAGCCGGCCCACGATCTGGCCGTCTTCGAGAATGAAGGGCACGTCGCGCGAGCGCACCTCAAGCACTGCGCGGGCGCCCGCTCCGCCGGCCCCGGAATGGCCGAAGCCCGGATCGAAGAAGCCCGCGTAATGCACGCGGAACTCGCCGACGAGCGGATCGAAGGGGACCATCTCGGCCGCGTAATCGGGCGGCACATGCACCGCTTCCTTCGAGGCGAGGATGTAGAACTGTCCCGGATCGAGGATCAGCTCGGCCGCGCCCGCGCCGTGGATCGGCTCCCAGAAATCGGCGACCGCGCAGGAGCCGGGCGCGTCGAGGTCGACGAGCGCCGTGTGCCGCTTGGCGCGATAGCCGACGAGCCGATCGGGGCCGAAACCGGCGAGATCGACGCTCACGGCGACGCCGTCCTGGATGGACGGGGCGGCCGAAGCGACGAGCGTCTCGCGCGCGTGCAGGTCGGATAATTGGGCGTCGGAAAGCCGGCTTTCCCCTTTTCGCAGGCGCAGCTGCGAGAGCCGCGACCCCATGCGCACGCGCACGGGAAAAGTGCGCGGCGAGATCTCGGCGTAGAGCGGACCGTGATATCCGGCCTCGATCGTGTCGAATTCGCGGGCGCGATCCGTGATCACGCGGGTGAAGACGTCGATGCGCCCGGTGGAGCTCTTGGGATTGGCCGCCGCCGCGAGATCGGGCGGAAGGGCGAGGCTCTCCTGCAGTTCGGCGATGTAGACGCATCCGGTTTCGAGCAGGACGGGCTTGGTCAGGTCGAGTTCGTGTAGCACGAGATGGGCGAGCCTGTCGCTCACATTGCGCGAAGGGCCGGGCAGGAAACTCGCACGCACGCGAAAGGCGCGCGCGCCGAGCCGCAGGTCGAGGCTCGCCGGCTGGATCTGATCGGGCGCATAGGGCGTCGCGGGAAGGATCGCGCCGGCCCGCGTGAGCGCGGCGATCGTTCTCGCGGACTGGATTCCATCGCGCAGCGCCATTCGCACCCCCGTCTCGACCCACCCAAGTCCCGCCCTTGCCCGGACGGCCGCTTCCCTTAAGCACGGGAGCGAGCGGACGCGCAATGGCGGCGCAGCGGCAGAACGCTTGACGCGCCCGGCCCGGCGTGGTTTTCGAGCATGAACCAGCCCGCAATATCCGGCCAGCTGCGGGGCCGCTTACGGCCCGCCGCCCGGAATGCATGAAAGCGCCCCATGATCCGTTCGCCCCTGATGACCGTGATGCTCGACGCCGTGATGAAGGCTTCGCGCGGATTGAAGCGCGATTACGGCGAGGTCGAGAACCTGCAGGTCTCGCGCAAGGGGCCGGGCGATTTCGTCACCGTCGCCGACCGAAAGGCTGAGCAGACGCTGCGCGAGGCGCTCGCCAAGGCGCGCCCCGGCTACGGTTTCAGGCTGGAGGAGGGCGGCGTGGTCGAGGGCTCCGATCGCTCCAACACCTGGCACGTCGATCCGCTCGACGGCACGACGAATTTCCTGCACGGCATCCCGCATTTCGCCATCTCGGTCGCGCTGGAACGCGAAGGTCAGATCGTCGCCGGCGTCATCTACGATCCGGTCAAGGACGAGCTTTACGCCGCCGAGAAGGGCCAGGGCGCGTTCATGAACAACCGCCGCCTGCGCGTCGCGGCGCGCGCAGAGATGATCGAATCGGTGATCGCCTGCGGCATTCCCCATATCGGACGCGGCGACCATCCGCTCTTCCTGTCCGAACTCGGCGCCGTGATGGGCGCCGCCGCCGGAGTGCGGCGCATGGGCGCGGCCGCGCTCGACCTCGCCTATGTCGCCTCCGGGCGCGTCGACGGATACTGGGAGCGCAACCTTTCGAGCCACGATGTCGCAGCCGGGATCGTCCTCGTGCGTGAGGCTGGCGGCTACGTCACAGACGCCGATGGCGGGAGCGACATGCTGACGAAGGGTTCGGTCGTATGCGGCAATGAATTCGTGCAGCGCGAACTCCTCAAGATCGTGCGCAAGGCGGGCCGCGAGCGCGCCGCCGCAGCCGGCTGACGGCCCCTCGAACGGGCTTGCGGTCGCGCGCGCGACATGGCCAAATCGAGGGCGCACTCGATAGTCAACCCGGGCGCCTCCGTGTTAAACGCGTCCTGCGTCGACGCGCCGACGCGGAATTTGGAAGCCCGACGGTGAAGAAATGCAGGCAGCGACCAGTAGGCCCCTGAAGCCTCCAAGGATCTATCTCATCCGGATGGGGGTTTTCCTCGTTCTCGCGGGATTTCTGGCCTTCATCCTCTACGAGCCGATCTGGACGGCGTTCCTGAGCAATCCCGGGCTAAACGGATTGATCGTTGGCGTGCTGCTCGTCGGCGTCATCCTCGCCCTGCGTCAGGTCACGCGCCTGTTCCGCGAGGTGCGCTGGATCAACGGGCTCGATCTCAACGAGGGGGCGTCCGTGAGTCGAGCCCCGTCGCTTCTCGCGCCCATAGCCCTGGCGTTCGAGACGCGCGCCGGCTCCGGACAGGTGACGATCTCGACGACCACGATGCGCACGCTGCTCGACACGATCGGCGCGCGCCTCGACGAGAGCCGGGAGATGGTGCGCTATATCGCCGGGCTTCTCATTCTGCTCGGCCTCCTGGGAACCTTCTGGGGTCTGATCGAGACCGTCGGTTCGGTCGGACGCAACATCGCCGGCCTGCCGAGCGACGGGGACGCGGCCGTGCTCTTCGACGAACTGAAGAGCTCTCTCGCCTCGCCGCTTGTGGGCATCGGCATCGCCTTCTCGTCCTCGCTCTTCGGCCTCGGCAGCTCACTGGTCGTAGGCTTTCTCGATCTGCAGGCTGGACAGGCGCAAAGCCGCTTCTTCATGGAGCTAGAGGATTACCTGACCGTGCACGCGGTCGACGAGCGGACCGCGGCGCCGGCGCGCGGCCTGCCGTCGACGGGCGTCGCCTCCACGGAGATCACGGCTGCGCTCGCCAAGCTCACGGCGGCCATGAACGAGGGCGGCGGAGGGCGCCAGGCGACGCAGGCCATGGCGAGCCTCGCGGAGGGGGTGCAGGGCCTCGTCGAGCACATGCGCGCGGAGCAGCAGATGATCCGCGACTGGGTCGAGGCTCAGGCGGCGCGCGAGAAGGATTTGAAGGCCGTGCTCGAGCGCCTCTCGCAAGAAAGGACTTAACGCGATGGCGCTCACGTCACGCGGCAGGCGCGACCGGAGCCTGAATTACTGGCCGGGTTATGTCGACGCGCTCTCGACGCTGCTGCTCGTCATCGTCTTCATGCTGTCGGTCTTCATGCTGGCGCAGTTCTTCCTGTCACAGGAGATCTCGGGCCGCGACACGGTGCTCGACCGGCTCAATCGGCAGATCGCCGAATTGACCGACCTCCTCGCGCTCGAACGCTCGACGCGGCGCGACCTCGAGATCAGCATCGGCGCGCTCGAGACGACGCTCGATGAGAGCCAGGCAGAGCAGGCGCGACTGCAGGAGCTTCTCGATACCGGGACAGGCGCGGCCTCGAGGGCGGCCGAGCTCGCCGCGGCGCTTCAGGGGGAGCAGCAGGCCGCGTCGCGCGCGCTCAACCAGATCGACATCCTCAACCAGCAGATCGCGGCGCTTCGCCGCCAGATCGGCGCGCTCGAGGCGGCCCTCGAGGCGAGCGAGGCCCGCGACCGCGAGAGTCAGACGCGCATCGCCGATCTCGGCAGCCGGCTCAACGTCGCGCTGGCGCAACGCGTGCAGGAACTCGCCCGCTTCCGCTCGGACTTCTTCGGGAGACTGCGCCAGATCCTCGGCGCCCGCGACGACATCCGCATCGTCGGCGACCGCTTCGTCTTCCAGTCCGAAGTGCTTTTCGCGCCGGGGCAGGCCGACCTCCGGCCCGGGCCGCAGCCGGAACTCGACCGCATCGCATCCGCCATCCTCGAGCTGTCCGAGGAGATCCCGCCCGATATCCCGTGGGTGCTGCGGGTCGACGGGCACACAGACGCCCAGCCCATCGCCACCGTGCGCTTTCCTTCCAACTGGGAGCTTTCCACGGGGCGCGCCACCGCCGTCGTCCGCTACCTCGTCTCGATCGGGGTGTCGCCGGAGAACCTGCTCGCCGCCGGCTTCGGCGAATTCCAGCCGATCGATCCGGGAACGACGCCGGAAGCGTTCGCCCGCAACAGGCGCATCGAGTTCAAGCTGACGGAGCGGTAAGCCGGCTCAACCGGCGATGGCGTCGATCTCTTCGTCGGTCAGTCCGCCGGGCACGATCACGACGGGCACCGGGTAGCTGGACGCCGCCTTGCCGGCGAGACCGCTGACGAGCGGCCCCGGCCCGTCCGCGGCGGTGCCCGCCGCGAGCACGAGGAAGGACACGTCCTCGTCTTCCTCGATCAGCTTGAGAATCTCGTCGGTGCGTACGCCGATCCGCACGATCAGCTCGGCCTGCACGCCGGCGGCGTCTCGGGCCATTTCGGCCGCCGCCTCGAGCCGGTCCTGCGCCTCCTCCTCGGCTTCGGCGCGCATCATGTCGCCGACGCCGAGCCACTCGAAACCGTCGGGCGGCTCGGATACGGACAGGAGCACGAGCTTGGCGCCGAGCCGCGCCACGCGGCGGGCTGCGAAGCGCACCGCGCGTCCACATTCCTGGGTGTCGTCCACTACGACCAGAAATTTCGGGCGGTGTCCCGCCTCGTAGGATCGTCGTCTGGAATAGGGCATGTTTGCCTCCGGTCCGCCGCGCAGGGCGATGCTGCCCCCGAAAGCGCAGGCTCGCAAGCGCAATGAATGGGCAGTTCAGCGCCCGCGAACGAAGCCCAGGATATCCTTCACCGCGTCGATATTGGGTTGGGCGATGGCGCGCGCGCGCTCCGAACCGTCGGCCAGGACGGCGTCGATATAGGCGGAATCCTGCGTCAGGCGCTTCATTTCGCCGGCTATCGGCGCCAGCCGTTCGACCGCGAGATCGACGAGGACGCCCTTGAACGCGGAGAATTGCGCGCCGCCGAACTCTGCGAGCACGGCTTCGCGCGGGACGCCCTTGAGCGCGGCGAAGATCCCGACGAGGTTCTCCGCCTCGGGACGTCCCGACAGACCCGCCGCCTCTGAGGGCAGCGGCTCCGGATCGGTCTTGGCCTTGCGCACCTTCTGGGCGATGGCGTCGGCGTCGTCGGTCAGGTTGATTCGCGAGTAATCGGACGGATCGGATTTCGACATCTTCTTCGAGCCGTCGCGCAGGCTCATGACCCGCGTCGCGGGCCCCTGGATGAGCGGCTCCGGCAGCGGGAAGAACGCGTCGCCATGGCCGTTTTCCACGATCGCTTCGGCCCAGTCATTGTTGAATTTCTGGGCGATGTCTCGGGACAGTTCGAGATGCTGCTTCTGGTCGTCGCCCACGGGCACGTGGGTGGCGCGATAGGCGAGGATGTCGGCGGCCATTAGCGTGGGATAGGCGAACAGCCCGACTGAGGCGTTCTCCCGGTCCTTGCCGGCCTTTTCCTTGAACTGGGTCATGCGGTTGAGCCAGCCCATCCGCGCGACGCAGTTGAAGATCCAGGCGAGCTCGGCGTGTTGGGGAACCTGCGACTGGTTGAAGACGATATTCTTCTTCGGATCGATTCCGGCGGCGATGAAGGCCGCGGTGACCTCGCGGATCTGGTCGGTCAGCTCGCGCGGATCCTGCGGCACCGTGATCGCGTGCAGGTCGACGACGCAATAGATGCAGTCATGCGTCTCCTGCATCGTCACGAAGCGGCTGATCGCCCCGAGGTAATTGCCCAGATGCAGATTCCCCGTCGGTTGAACCCCTGAGAAAACCAGCTCCTTGAATGCCGCCATGCCGAGATCCCTTTCGCGCCCCGCCGGGCCTTATGGCAAGCGCGCGCCCGATGCAAGGCCTCAGCCGGCGCTTTCATCGCGGCGTTTCGACAGAGCCCGCAGATCCTCGCGGCGGATCGCCCCGAAAAGGAGCGCGAGCGCGCCGTAGAGCGCTCCGCCGCCGATGCATGCGAAGGCGAGAAACAATGGGCTCCAGGGCGTCGCGGACATGCGCGCGGCGACGAGCGCGAAGGCCAGCGCGGCCAGGGCCGGCGCCGAGCGCGCGAGCCTTGAGAGCAACCTGCGATCCGGCGACCATTCGGCTCGCGCCACGAGGAGCGCCGCGAGCGCGCCCGCATGGGCGGCGAAGGCGAGGCTGGCGCCGAGCCCGACGCCCAGCCCCCCCAGGCGCGCCCCGAGGAAGGCGCAGGCGAAGAGCGCGACGAGAAAAGCGAAGAGCGTCGAGAGCGCGGCCGCGCGCATGCGCCCGGCGGCGAACAGGGCCTGCCCGAGCACCTTCGCGGCGGCGGCGAAGGGCAGACCGATCGCGAGCCCCGCAAGCGTCGCGGCGGTTCCCGCCCGATCCTCGGACGTGAAGGCGCCGCGCTCGAACAGCGCCGAGACGATCGGATCGGCGATCAGCGCGAGCGCCAGCCCGGCCGGCAGGGCGACAAGCAACGCCGCCTCCATGGCGCGATTGAGCGCGGCCGCGCAACCCTCCCAGTCCCCGACGCGCCAGCCTGCTGCGATCGCGGGAAGGAGCGCGATTCCGATCGCGGCGGCGAGCAGGCCCAGCGGGAGCTGGAACAGCCTGTCGGCGTAATGCAGATGCGCTACGCCCGAGGGCGTGAAGGAGGCGGCCTGGAGCGCCGCGAGCAGGATCAGCTGCGCGGCGCCCGCCGCAAGAAGCGCCGGCAGGCCGAGCGCCAGCAGCCGGCGCATGTCGGGATCGAGGCGCGGGCGCGTGAAACCCAGCCGCTCGCCGAATTCCCGGCGGGCTTTGGCCAAAGCGTGGAGGAGGATCGCGAGCTGCGCGGCCCCGCCGAGGGTGAAGGCGGCGGCGAGCGCCGTGGCGAGGCTGACGGGATCAATCTCGACGCCCGCGAGCGGCGCGGCGAGAACGGCGATCATCCCGAGATTGACGACCAGCGGCGCGAGCGCGGCGGCCCTGAAGCGGCCGCGCGCGTTGAGGATCGCCCCGGCCACCGCCGCGAGCATGAGGAACGCGGCGGCGGGGAGGGCGAGCCGGTTGAGAAACGTGGCGAGCGCGTAGGTATCGGGCTCATAGGCGTAACCCGCCGCCATGGCGAGGACGAGGGGGCCGGCGGCGAGCTGCGCCAGGGCGGAGAGGACGATCAGCGCCAGCCCGGCGCCCGAGAGCGCGTTTCGCGCGAACACGGCCGCCTCCGCTTCGCCGCGCTCGGCCGCGATACGCGCGTGCAGCGGCACGAAGCCGGCATTGACCGCGCCCTCGGAGAGCATGCGGCGCAGGAGATTGGGCAGGCGAAGCGCCGCGAGCAGCGCGTCGGCGACCGGGCCGGCGCCGAGCGTCGCGGCGAGGAGCATGTCGCGCAGGAAGCCGAGAATGCGCGAGGCCATCGCGGCGATTCCCACGCCTGCGCCCGAGCGCATGAGCGAGGATCGGTCGGCGGCGGGTCTCGTCATGAAGCGCTGTCTTTCATCGCGCCCGTCCCGCATCGCGCCCGTCCCGGCGCGGCGCACGGCGTCTCCAGACAGGGTCAGGCGACGGCGCTTCGTGATCCGTCGAGCGCGGCGGCGGACGCGTTCGATGGCACGAGAACGGGCTTTCCGCAATGGTCGCCCTGGAGGTAATCGACGCCCCATTCCGTCAGCAGCCGCGCGGTTTCCTCGTCCTCGACCCACTCGGCGACCGTGCGCACGCCGAGATTGGCGGCGAGTTCGACGAGCGTGCGCACGAAGAAGCGATCGTCGGGGGAGCGCGCGAGATTCTGCACGAAGGCGCCGTCGATCTTGAGGATATCGACGGGGAAACTGCGCAGGTGGCGGAAAGATGTGTGTCCGGCGCCGAAATCGTCGATGGCGATGGAGACGCCCATCGCCTTCATCGTCTCGAGCTGGATCCTGGTCTGGCCCGGATCGCGCACGGCGGCGGTCTCGGTGACCTCGACGATCAGCCGCCCGGCGACGCCCGGATTCGATCCCAGATGCGCATTGAGCGCGACCATCCAGTCAGGCCGGTCCAGCGTCGAGGGCGACACGTTGATGGAGAGCCGGTCGGCGGGATTGGCGGCGAGCCAGGCGGTCGAGAGTTCGAGCATGCGGGCGTCGAGAAGGCCCATCAGCCCGGCGCGTTCCACGCAGGGCACGATCTGGGCGCCGGCGAGGAGGGGCATATCGGCGCGCTCCAGCCGCGCCAGCACCTCGCAGAAGGCGACCTCGCGGGAGTCGGCGCAGACGACGGGCTGGCGCGCGAAGGTGAGCCGGCGCTCGTTCAGGGCGGCGATGATTTCGTGACCGGACATGGAGGGCTCGGCCCGAAGCCGCGCCTCGCATTTCAGATCGTGCATGACGAGCGGCGCAAGCGGCGCATCCTTGGCGCGGGCCAATGCGTCCTCGGCGCGGCGCATGAGCGAAACGGCGTCGCGGGCGTGCTCCGGCGCACAGGCGGCGCCGATCCGCAAGGAGACCGGAAAGGCGCCGGCGGCGGTCGAAACCGGCGTTGAGGACACCGCCTCACGCAGGCGCGCGGCGGCGATGGGCGCCTGATCGGGCGGGCAGGACATCATCGCGACGGCGAAACGGTTGGTGGCGTAGCGCACGACCTTGTCGCGGGTGCGCAGCACGTGCCGGATACGGCGCGCGACCTCTTCGATGACGAGATCGCCGCCATCGTAGCCGATCTCGTCGTTGACGCGTTCCAGATTGTCGATCGCCGCGACCATGATGGTGACGCGCCGCTGCGAGCGGGCGGTCTCGAGGACGTCGCCGGCGATATAGTCGATGAAGGCGCTTCGATCGCCCTTGCGCATGGCGGAGGCGTCGGCGGCCTCGACGCGAACGACGCCGTGAGCCAGGACGGGCTTGCCCGAAGGGCCGGCGTACCAGCGCCCGGAATCCTCCACCGCGATCAGCCGGCCATCCGGCAGTCGCAGGTCGTAGCGCGTGCGAAACGGCGCGCCGGCGCCCGAATCGACGCCGCGCGCATGCGCGATCGTCTCGTTTCGGCTGATGCCGCTGCCCGGCTCGACGAGCAGACCGTAGGCGCCGCCGCTCGCCAGCGCTTCCGGCGTCACGCCCAGCACATCGCCGGCATTGGCGCTCCAGGCGATCTCGTCGGTTTCGATGTTCCAGTCGTAGATCGCTTCGCCGATCGAGGTCAGAACGGCCCTGGGGTCGAGCATGCGCGCGGAGCCCGCCGAGGCGTCGACCGCGCCGGCTTCGCGCCTCTTGCCCCTGTCGTCCGACATGTTCGCTTTTCCTTCTCGCCGCTCGCGCGGGCGTCGCTTCATCGTCTCGCCCACTGGATTGGTCGATCGTTCCGCGGAGGGACTTCTGTCCCGAAATGATGCGGATCCGACGGTTAACGAGCCGTTAAAACCGGCAGGCGAATTGCACGGAACGCGGCGGTTAAACGCCGGAGTTTCAGCATCATGCATAACGATCCGTTGCCGCAGACCCCATCCGAAGCCGAAACGCGCGCTCTGGTCCCCGTCGGAACCGACGCTCCGTCCGGCGGCGCGGCGCGGATCAAGAGCCATGCGGCGTTCGTGACCCAGCTCATCGCATGCAGCCGAAGCCTGCCCGCCTATCGCGCCAGACGCCGGGCCGAGCCCTGCGAGGCGAGCCGGCGCTATACGGAACGCGCAACCGCTCCCGCCCCCCGGATCAGTCACGACCGTTCGGTCTGAGGCGTCAGCGCAACTGGTCCTTGTTGACGAAGTTCAGCTCCTCCACGAGCAATTCGCGCACGATCGGCGCGTCGAAGCGCGCGTTGACCCGCTCCACGATGCCCGCGAGGAAAGCGCGGCTGTCGAAGGCGCGCAGGTTCCGGAAATCGATCTGGTCCGACGTGAAGATGTGGTGGAACGCCTCGTCGACGATGAAGCTGTCCGGTGGAACGACGAGATCCCGGAGGCGCCGCGATTCGGCGGTGTAGACGAACCGGGCGACGACATAGCCCTCGACCTCGCCGCCAGCGATGATCGGAACGGTGATCGGGCGTGTCTTTTCATAGGCCACGCCCCGGAAATAATCCGCCGCCTCCGGCTCGGCCCCGGCCTGACGGGCGAAATGTTCGATGGCGAAATAGCCGGTGACGAGCGTCACGAGGCAGATCCAGAAACCTGCCAGCACCATTCGCGTCATGACGCGTCGCTCCGGATCGCTTCGCCGGCGGCGGACGGCGCGTCGGCGCGCAGTTGCGGGCGGTCGGCGTAGGTGCCGTCGGATTCATGCGCGCGGATCGTGTCGGCGATGATCGCGGCGATCTCGCGCACGGCGGCGATATGCACGCCCAGCGCCGCCTGGTTTCGGTCAAGCGCCCCGCGCAGGGCGGTGATCCGCTCCGCGAGCCCCGGATCGCGCGCTTCGCCCTCCAGCGCGCGGGAGGCGCGCGTCAGTTCGAGCAGGCACTGGCTCTTGCGTCGGTTGAGATCCTTCATTTCTGCGATCGAAGCGCAGCGCAGGCCGCCCGTCTCGTCCTCAAGCAGGGTCTCCAGCCGGTCGAGCAGCCCGATCGCGGCGCGCGCGGCGGGGCTGATGGAAGCCGCGTGGACGATTTCCGGCGTGATCGCAGCGACAGGCGCAATCTGTGGATCGCCGCTATCGTTGGTCTGGGCCTTCGCCATGCCTTGTCTCCCTCGTCAACCCGCGCGCCAGAGGCCGGTGAAGAAATCGTTGCGCGCCGCCTCGCCACGAGGCGCGCCGCCGTCCGGATGGATGCGCGCGAGCTGTTCGGCGATGCCGATTCCGCCGCTGCGGGCCATCTCCTCGCCGATCTTGTCGGCGAGCATGCCCTTCCAGATATCGCCGGCCGTGCCCGCGCCGAAGGCGGCGGTCGCGTCGTCGGGCAGCATCGTCTCCACGAAATTTCGCAGGACGAAGGCCTCGAATTGCTGGTGCGGCGTCAGCGCCCTCGCCTCCGCCGCGCGCGGCGCGCCGCCGGGGGGGCCATGATCGGCGGCGTGGCCGAGCAGCGCGCGGTTCTGCAAGGCTATCCGCGCGGAGGCCGGATCGAAGGGTCGCGGAGAGCCCGCGCGCCGCCCGCCCGCCTCGCCGAGCATCTGCGCGAACACGCCCGCATCCGGCCCGGCCCCTTCCGCGAAGCTCACGAGCCGCTCGGTCGCGGCCGTCAGGCGGTCTGGATCGGCGGCGCGTGCGACTTCGAGAATGATGTCGGTCGAGGGATTGATCATGGATCCTTCTCCGGACTCCTGTTCGGCGCGCTCCCGGCGTTCCGGGGAGACTTCCCTTCTAGAGAGTCGCGCTTACGTCAGGCTTGCGCCGTCGCCGGGGGCGAACTGGTCGAGATAGTCGAAGAAGGCCTCGCGGCGCTCCTCCTCCTCGACCTCGCGCCGCGCCTCGCGGACGAATTTCTCGGCGACTTTCAGCCGGCGCGCCTGTTCGAGAGCGAGCGCTCCCTGGCGGGCCGAACGCAGACCCGCCTCCTCGATGGCCCGCCCGAGCGCGCCGACGCGGTTGCCGAGCCCCGCGAGGAACATTCCGTGCAGCGGATGCTCCGCGTTGAGCGCGTCGAGCACCGCCTCCTGCGCGGCGCGCAGATCGGCCTCCTGCGCCCGTGCGCGCACCATCCGCCATTCCTCCATGCGGTGACGCTGTTTCTGGACGGCCTTGATGCGTTTCAGGGATTTAAGGCGGTCGCGTCTCTCGCTCATCGCATCAGCCTCCCATGACCCAGGCGCCGAAGCGCCCCGTGAACAGGGCGAACATGTCGCCGGAGAGAAAGTAGAAGGTGAACAATCCGCCGATCAGCATGAAGGGCAGGGAGAGGAAATAGACCGGGACCTGCGGGATGAACTTGTTCGTGATCCCGAAAGCGAGGTTCATCACGAAGGAGAATACCAGGAAGGGCGCCGCGATCTGGAGACAGAGCGCGAAAGCGGCGGACAGGCCGTCTGCGAGGCGCACGAGCCCGATCCGCGCCGACAACCCCTCGACCGGCGGCATCACCGCATAGGAGCCGACGAGCCCGCGGATCACCTCCCAGTGCTGATCGGTGATGAAGAGCAGCGCCGTCGCCGTCGTCATGATCAGCGTGGTCATGGCCGGCACCGGCTCGGGCTCGTCGAGGGCGACGCCGGCCATCATGCCGAAGCCCATGAACATGGCGATCGCCTGCCCCATGGTCTGGAGCGCCAGGAAGAACAGCCGGCCCACGAGGCCGATCTGCGCGCCCACGAGCGATTCCGTCACGATCAGGAAGACGATCCGCGAGAGATCGGCGCCCGCCACGATCGGGCCGAGCGTCGGCGCGACGAGGGGCGTCAGGATCAGCGAGACCCCGAGCACGACGAAGAGCCTCACCTGCATGGGGATTCGCGCCGAGGAGAATCCCGGCATGATCATCAGGCAGGCCCCGACGCGGCAGAAGACGATAAAGGCCGTCAGAATGGCGTCGGGAGCCCAGACTGAAACCCATGCGATCACGAGATGGAGCCCAGCGTCTCGACCTCGACGCCGCGCGGGATCTCCACATGCGAGAGCACCGGCAGCGTCGCGAAGAGGCGCTCGATCACCATGCGGACATAGGGGCGCGCCTCGGGCGCCGTCACGAGGGCGAAGTTGTGGCCCTCGCGCATGCGCTCGCGGATCGCAGTCGAGGCGGCGGCGCCGAACTCCTCGAGCTGGCGCGGGTCGATGTCGAACTCGACCACCTCGCCCTTGGGGTCACGCTTGACGGCCTGGTGGAAGGCGAGATCCCAGCGCGTGCCGAGCCGCAGCACCTTGAGCGCGCCGCCCTCGGTGAGATCGCCGCAGATCTGCTGCGCGATGCGCATGCGCACGTGCTCGACCACCTGCTCCGAGCGGCGCACATGCGGCGCGATCTCGGCGATGGCCTCGAGGATGAGATTCAGGTTGCGGATCGAGACGCGCTCGGCCAGCAGCAGCTTGAGCACGCCCTGCAGGCCCGAATAGCTGATCTGCGAGGGGCAGATGTCGTCGATCAGGCGCTTGTACTCGGGATCGAGCCGCTCGAGCAGGGCGCGCATGTCCTTGTAGGAGAGGAGATGCGGCAGGTTGTTGCGGATCGTCTCGGAGAGATGCGTGAGCAGCACCGAGACGATGTCGACGGGGGTGAATCCCTCGCGCTTGACCTCCGCAACATAGCTTTCCGACACCCACAGCGCGTTCATGCCGAAGGCGGGCTCGCGCACGGGATCGCCCGGCACGTCGGGCTTGCCCGCCTCGCCCGTGATGACGAGCACCTCGCCGACGCGCAGCTCGCCGGTGGCGACGGCGGTGCCGTGGATGCGGATCTCGTAGTTCTTGGGCGCGATTACGAGCGAATCGGACAGCTTGATCTCGGGGACGACGAAACCGTATTGCCGCGCGAACTTGCGGCGCATCTTGCCGACGCGGGCGGCGAGCTCGTTGCGGGCGGTGAGGAGTTCGGCGGAGAGCTGCTTGCCCAGCGTCAGCTCGATCTCGGCGGTCTTCAGCGATTCCTTGACCGAATCGCGCGTCTCCTCCTGCTCGCGGACCTCCGCCTCCTCCTTGAGCGCCGCCACGCGGGCCTCCTCGCGCGCCTTCTTGCGCGGCGCGGCCCAGGCGACGAAACCGAGAAGGGCGGCGAGCGCCCCGAGCGGCAGGGTCGGCAATCCGGGCGTGAGCGCGAGAAGGCCCATCACCGAGGCCGAGACGACCAGCGCGCGGGGATAGCCGCCGAGCTGGCCGAGCACAGCCTGCTCGGCCGCGCCCTTGTTGCCGCCCTTGGAGACGAGCAGACCCGCCGCGAGCGCCACGACGAGCGCCGGGATTTGCGTGACCAGCCCGTCGCCGACGGAGAGGCGGGTGAACACGTCCGCAGCGTCGCCGAGCGACATGCCGTGGCGCGTCGTGCCGATGATGATGCCCCCGAAGAGATTGACCGCCGTGATGATGATCCCGGCGATGGCGTCGCCGCGCACGAATTTCGAGGCGCCGTCCATGGCGCCGAAGAAGGAGCTTTCCTCCTCCAGCTCGCGCCGGCGGCGCTGCGCGTCCTTCTCGTCGATGACCCCGGCGGAGAGATCGGCGTCGATCGCCATCTGCTTTCCGGGAATGGCGTCGAGGGTGAAGCGCGCGCCGACCTCCGCGATGCGCGTCGCGCCCTTGGTGATGACGAGGAAATTCACGGTCACGAGGATGACGAAGACGATGACGCCGATGACGAAATCGCCGCTCATCACGAGCCGGGCGAAACCCTCGATGATATGGCCCGCCGCCCCCTCGCCAGAGGGTCCGTCCGAGAGAATGACGCGCGTCGTCGCGACGTTGAGCGCGAGCCGCAGCATCGTCGCGATGAGCAGGACCGTCGGGAAGGCGGAGAATTCGAGCGGCTTGTTGATCCACAGGGCGACCATCAGGATCAGCACCGAGAGCGCGATCGAGATGGCGAGCCCGAGATCGATCAGGATCGGCGGAATCGGCAGGAACAGGATCATGAGGATCAGCACGATCCCCGCCGCGAAGCTGATTTCGAGGCCCCGCCGCCCTCCCGAGACCGGGCCAGCGCCCGCAATAGCCTGATTCATCATCGACCCCGACTCATGGGCGGGCCGCGCGTCTCTGTCGGACGCTGGCGGCCGCATGATCGAGCCTTAGGCCGCGAGGCTTGCGCGAAGGTGGCGGGGAGGTGGCGGAGCGCCTTGCCCCGACTTGCGGCTCACGCGAGAAGCGGCTCGACCCCCGCCGCGAGGGCGAGCAGGCGCTCGTCATGGCCCCGCCTTCCGAGCAGCATGAGGCCCGCGGGGCGGGGAAGATCGGGCATGGGCAGGGAGACGCCGCAGAGGTCGAACTGGTTGCCCCAGGTCGTGTTGCGCAGCATCAGCACGTTCGCCTTCATATAGGCGTCGAAATCGGCGAGCAGCGGCGCGAGCGGAACGGCCGTGGTCGCCGTGGCGGGAAGCGCCAGCGCGTCGAAGGGCGCCATGCGCGCGTCCATCGCGGCGATGAGCGCGTCGCGCTCGCGCATCAGGCGGATATATTGCGCGGCCTTGAGATCCGCGCCCATGCGGATGCGGGCGACGACGAGCGGATCCATCCGCGCGAAATCGGCTTCCGGGCGCGCGGCGTGGACCGCCGCCGCCTCGATGGCGACGAGGGGCGCCGCCCCCATGATCCGCCCCATCTCCTCAAGCAAATCCTCGATATCGACGTCGATCACCCGTGCGTCGGCGGAAGAGAGCCTCGACAGGCTCGCCTCGAATCCTTGCGCAACGATGTCCTCCGTCTGCGTGAACATGCGCCCGCGCGGTACGCCCACACGCAGGCCGGCGACGGGATGGGCCGCGGCCGGGGCCGGCTCGACGCCGCGCATCACCGCGTCCGTCGCCACACAATCGGCGACGCTGCGGGCGAGCGGGCCGATCGAATCCAGCGCCCAGGAGAGCGGAAAGGCGCCCGTCGTCGGCACGCGCCCCGTCGTCGGCTTGTAGCCGACGACGCCGTTGAGCGAAGCGGGGATGCGCACGGAGCCGCCGGTGTCGGTGCCGATCGAGATCTCGGACGTGCCCTCGCCCACCGAGACGCCGGCGCCGGAGGAGGAGCCGCCCGGCACGCGAGTCGGATCGGCGGCGCAGCCCGGCGTGCCGTGATGCGGGTTGATGCCGATGCCCGAGAAGGCGAATTCGGACATGTTGGTCTTGGCCAGGATCACCGCCCCGGCCCGGCGCAGCCGCGCGACGATCACCGCGTCGGCCGCCGCCGGCGGTTGACCCTTCAACACGACGGAGCCCGCCGTGGTCGTCTCGCCGCGCACGTCGAAAAGATCCTTGATCGAGACGATCCTGCCGTCGAGGGGGCCGAGCGTCACGCCCGCGGCGCGGCGCGCGTCGGCGGCGTCGGCCGCCGCACGGGCTTGGGCTGCATAGACCCTTGTGAAGACGGTCTCCTCGGCGGACCGCGCCTCCAGACGCGCGAGAACGGCTTCGAGATCGTCGCGGATAGCGTTCATGTTCTGCACCCTGCTTCGGTTTAGGTCATCGTGACGTGGCGCCGGCCCGGCGCGAGAGCTGCAAGAGGACGAGGTTCCATAGCACGGCGGATGCGAGGCCGGCGGTCAGCGCCGCCGCCGAACCCAGCGGAACCGCCGTCACGCCGACGACGCCGACCGCGACGCCGAAGCCCAGAAGGCCCGGATAGGTGCCCAAGGCCACCTGCGCGGTCGCCGATCCGCCGATGCGCGGATGCAGGATGACGGCGAGCGAGGTCAGGACGAGCGGCACCGTTGCGATGACGCCCGCCGCCGCCGGGCCCGCCAGACGCCCGGAGATCACCACGGCGGCGACGAGCGCCATGACGGTCGCGGCGCGCAGCGGCAGATCGAAAAAGCGGCGCGGCACGGCCGGCGCCCTGCGGCCCGTGAGAAGGCGGCGCGTTCCGAAATAACAGGCGGCGAAGATCGTGACATTGGCGAGAAAGGTCACGCTCGCCGGCGGATCGAGATGGCGCACGAACGACACGACGACGCCCCATGCCACGAACCCGACCGCGAGCGACGTGACGAAGCTCGCGCGCGGCGCCGTCAGCCCGTAACCGAGAACGAAGAAAGCCGTGGCGACATTGACCTGCAAACCGATCCGCGCCGCCTCCGCGAGGAATGCGGGCCCATGATCCATGGCGAGATAGACGTAGTTCGGCCCGGCCGAGAGCGGCAATGTCGCGACGAGCGCGCCCATCACCGGGCCGAGACGCTCGACCACGAGCGAGGCGACGACGACGATGAACGCGCTCGTCAGCATCTTCAATACGAGCGTGAACCAGAATGGGTCCATTCGAGACGCCGCTCCGTCGGCGAAATGCATCCCGCCGCGCCAGCCTAAAACCGCGAGGCCGTCACGTAACCGCCTTGTTCATGGAATACCCACGCTTCATGACGGGACGGCGCGAAAGACGCCGTTCGGACGGATATTGCCCGGGAGGCGACCATGCTTGCACAGGAAACATCGCACAACCCAAGAGACGACGCCGCGCGCAGTTTCAATCTTTTTCGCCGCAAGAGCGAACCGGATCTCTTCTGCGCCGTGCCGGAAGACCGTGCGGTGCCGGGCTTCATCGACGGAGACGCCTGGGAGTTCGGTGGCCGCATCGACGCCGACACGCGCCGGCGGCCCGGTTTCGACGCCGAGACCGCGAGCCGGCTCGCGCGTGTGAACGGCTTCTATTTCTTTCAGAGCTGGACCAATTGCCCGCCCCGCGCGGCGTGAAGGGTCACGAATCAGCCGCGGCGGGCGGCGCCGCGAAGCGCCCGTCGACAGGGACGCGCAGACCCGAAGCGATCCGATTCGTCTGCGAGGCGAGGCCCACCACCGCGATCAGCTCCATCAACTGCGCCTCGCTCATGCCTTTGGCCCTGGCCGCCGCCATATGCGAGGCGACGCAATATTCGCAATTGTTGGCGATCGAGACGGCGACGTAGATCATTTCCTTGGTGAGCGGATCGAGCGCGCCCGGCCCCATCGTCGCCTTGACCTGTCCCCAGACGCGCGCGAGCAGCGCGGGATCATGCGCGAGGGCCCGCCAGAAATTGTTGACGTGTTCCGAGCCCCGCGCCGCGCGAATGTCGCCGAAAACCGCTTTCGCCTCCGGCGCGAGTTCGTCGTCGTCGAGAAGGCGGACGCCGGACAAGTCCGGACCTCAGCGCGACATCGACAACGGCGCGCCGGAGCGCGCGATCACGCCCTGCATCGATCCCGTGCGCGCCTGAAGGCGCGCCGCGACGGCTCCGCCCTGCTGATAGAGATAGACCTCCTCGCCGCGCAGATCCCACGAATTGATGCGGGCGATCTCTGCGTTGGAGCACTGCGACGCCGAAGCGCGGTAAAGGTCGAGAACGGGCGTGCTCGACAGGGTGACGCTGCAGGAGCCGCCACCCGGTTCGCTGGCCCGCCAGGTTCCGACGATGTTCGTGCGCGTCACCCGCGGCGGGGCGGGATCGGGCTGCGACAGGGCGGCCTGGCGCTGCCCCCCCGAGCCGGAGATGTCGGCGACGCCGCCGCTCATGCGCGGCAGGTCGCCGAGATCGGACGATCCGGCCGGCGGCGCGAGCGGCTCGGCCATCACGACGCCCGACGGCGCGGCGAGGCCCGGCGAGAGCGGCTGCACGACCTCCGCGCGCGGAGCGATAGGTCGTTGTCCGAAACGCGCCGACTCGCAGGCGGCGAGCGTTCCGGCGAGGACGAGGATTAGTCCCGTGCGCCAGATTGTCCGGCCCATGGGACCGGCCTCCGGCGAAGAGCGGTCGATCACGATGCGGTCGATCATACGTTCAAATCCCGATTGCACGCGCCCCCAAAAGGAATGACGCGTCTTTCGCCCGATGGCAAGGCCGGGACGTTCCGCAATGTCCCGCGGCGGTTCGCGGGCTCAGACGTGGCGCGCCACCATCATCGCCTTGATCTCGGCGATGGCCTTGGCCGGGTTGAGGCCCTTGGGGCAGGCGTTGGCGCAGTTCATGATCGTGTGGCAGCGATACAGCCGGAACGGATCCTCGAGTTTGTCGAGGCGCTCGCCGGTGTTTTCGTCGCGCGTGTCCACGAGCCAGCGATAGGCGTGCAGGAGCGAGGCCGGGCCGAGGAAGCGGTCGCCGTTCCACCAATAGGAGGGACAAGCCGTCGTGCAGCAGGCGCAAAGGATGCACTCGTAGAGCCCGTCGAGCTTAACGCGATCCTCCGGGGTCTGGCCCCACTCCCTCTCGGGCTTGGGCGATTCGGTCTGCAGCCAGGGCTCGACCGAAGCATGCTGGGCGAAAAAGGTCGTGAGATCGGGCACGAGATCCTTGAGCACCGGCAAGTGCGGCAGCGGGTAGATCTTCACCGCGCCCGACGAGCATTCGTCGATGCCCATGGTGCAGGCGATGGTGTTCTGCCCGTCGATATTCATCGCGCAGGAGCCGCA
>REDO01000169.1 GCA_007693435.1 Salinarimonadaceae bacterium
GTCGGCGGCGAGCATCTTGGCCATGTTGGCCTCCGCGCCGCAATTCTCGCCCGCTTCGTAGAGGGCGATCGCCTTCTGCACCATCAGCTCCGCCGCGCGCATCTGAACGTAGGCCTTTGCGATGGGGAACTGCACGCCCTGGTTCTGGCCGATAGGGCGGCCGAAGACGACGCGCTCCTTCGCGTAATTCGTCGCCTTGTCGATGAACCACTTGGCGTCGCCTACGCATTCGGCGGCGATAAGGATGCGCTCGGCGTTCATCCCCGAGAGGATGTAGCGAAAGCCTTTGCCCTCCTCGCCGACGAGGTTCTCCGCCGGCACGCGCAGGTCGTCGAAGAAGACCTCGGTGGTGGCGTGGTTCATCATCGTCCTGATCGGGCGGATGGTGAGCCCATTGCCCACGGCGTCACGCATGTCGACGATGAAGACGGAGAGCCCCTCTGTGCGCTTGGCCACCTGATCGCGGGGCGTGGTGCGGGCGAGCAGGATCATCAGGTCGGAATATTCCGCGCGGCTCGTCCAGATCTTCTGGCCGTTGACGATATAACTGTCGCCCTCGCGCCGGGCGAAGGTCTTGAGCGAGGTGGTATCCGTGCCCGATGTCGGCTCGGTGACGCCGAAGGCCTGCAGGCGCAGCTCGCCCGAGGCGACGCCGGGGAGATATTGCTGCTTCTGCGCATCCGAGCCGTGGCGCAGGACGGTGCCCATCACGTACATCTGCGCATGGCAGGCCGCGCCGTTGCAGCCGGCGCGCTGGACTTCCTCCAGGATCGCCGCCGCCGCCGAGAGGGGAAGGCCGGCCCCGCCGTATTCCTCCGGGATCAGCGCCGCGAGATAGCCGGCTTGCGTGAGCGCATCGACGAAGGCCTGCGGGTAGCTGCCGTCGCGGTCGAGCTCCCGCCAGTATTCGCCGGGAAACTCGGCGCATAACCGCGCGACGGCTTCGCGGATTTCGGCGTGATCGTCGATGGCGGGGCTCATGGAGGTCATCTCCCTCGAAAGATCGGAGTTCGCTTTTCTGCGAACGCCGCTCGCCCCTCCGCGAAATCCTCGGACGCGGCGCAACGTGCGACCATGGCCGCGACGCGTTCTGGGTCGCGAGCGGCGTCTGGCTTGCGCAGCTCGACGAGCGCCGCCTTCGCCGCCGCGAGCGTCAGCGGGGCGTTTTCTGCAATCGCCTCGACATAGTCCTTCGCCCGCGCGTCGAACTCCGCCGTGTCGAAAGTCATCCGCACCAGACCGTCGCGCAATGCATCTGTCGCGTCGAACACCCGCGCGCTGAAGACGAGATCGGCCGTTGCGGCTGCGCCGATCGCGCCGGCCACGAGGCCGATGTCGGACAAACTGTAGCCCAGGCCCAGCCGACCGGCGGGGATGCGAAAGCGTGCATCGCTCGCCGCAATGCGTAGGTCGCACGCTAGTGCCAGTGCAACGCCGCCGCCGTAGCAGATCCCCCGCACTAGCGCGACCGTGGGCTTTCCCGCCTCGGCGAGCGCCGTGTTGGCCTCCCGAACCGCGACGTCGTAAATGCGGGCGGCCGCCTCGTCGGCGCGATTGACACGAAACTCGGAGATGTCCGCTCCCGAGCAGAAGTCGCCACCAGCGCCGGCGAGAATCAGAGCCCTTACCTCGGGGTCGTCTTCACAGGCGCGGACGAGATCAGGAAGAGCGCGCCACATCGCCAACGTCAAGGCGTTCTTGCGTCGAGGATTAGACAGAACGAGGCGCGCGATTCCCTCGCGTTTATCGAGTAGGATCGTCGCTTCGTCCGACACCGCCGCCTCCTCAGATTGCGCCTTCGGCGCGCAGTCGGGCAATCCCGTCCGCCTCGATGCCGAGCTCGGCCAGGATCTCGTCGTTGTGCTCCCCGGGATCTGGGCTCGCGGAAACGACGGCGGCGGGAGTGCGGGACAACCCGATCGGAGTGCGCACCAGATCGACCTCCCCGCGTGCGGTGTGACGCACGGAGACCCGCATTCCGAGGTGGCGAACCTGCGGATCTTCGAAGACCTGATCGACATCGTAGATCGGCCCAGCGGGCACCCCGGCGCGCTCCAGGGTATAGAGCCAATCGTCCGACGAGCGTCCGGAGAGCGTCCGCGCAAGCTCGGCGTTCAGGCGCGGACGGGCTTCGAAACGCCCCTGCTCCGTCGCGAATCCGGGATCGTCCAGAAGATCGGCGCGGTCTATCGCCTCGCACAATCGTCTCCAATTACCTTCGCCCCCGGCAGCTATGTTGATGTGGCCGTCCGCCGTCGCGTAGACGCCCATCGGCGTAGAATAGGGGTGTTCGTTCCCGACCTGCTCCGGCACGCTCCCGTCCACCAGATACCGTGCTGCCTGGAAATCCATCATGCCGATCTGCGCCTCGAGGAGGGAAGTCTGGACCCATTGCCCGCGGCCCGAGCGCGATCGTTCCTCAATCGCTACGAGCGCTCCGATCGCTGCGTAAAGGCCGGCGCTGGAATCGGCGACTGCGATGCCGGCGCGCATCGGTCCGCGCCCGGGCTCGCCGGTGACGGCCATGAGACCTCCCATGCCCTGGGCGATCTGATCGAAGCCGCCTCTCAGCCGATAAGGGCCGCTTTGGCCGAACCCGGATACGGACACTAGAACGATGCGGGGGTTGATCTCGGCTAGGGTCTCGTAGTCCAGGCCGAGCCGCTCCTTCACGTCCGGGCGAAAATTCTCGATCACCACGTCCGCATCCTCGACCAGCCGACGCATGATAGCGCGCCCCGCATCCGTCTTCAGGTTGAGTGTGAGCGAGCGCTTGTTGCGGTGGAGGTTGAGCATGTCGTAGCCGTGTCGGGGGCCGCTCATCCCCTCGTTGGGATCGACCCCTGGAGGGCTCTCGACCTTGATCACGTCGGCGCCGAAATCGGCGAAGATCCGCGCGCAGGTCGGGCCCGCTCTGACCCGGGAGAGATCGATTACCTTAAGGCCTTCGAGTGCGGGCGAGGTTCCCATGGTGACGGCGCGCCTTCGAATTGACTGAGCGTATGAGCGAAGCCTGGACGGCGGTCGACCGCGAGCCTCAAACTGGCGCGCGGTCGATATTTCCATAAGTTTATCTTAGGTCCGCGAAACCGCGCAGAGCCTCGAGCGAACGGCGGAAGTTTTCCTCGTAGTTTTCGCCGGGCTCCATGATCGAGAGATCCTCCACGCCGCTGCTCGCGATGAACTCTTTGTACTCGGGAAGCTCGCTGATCGAGATAATCGCGTTCTTCAGCTTCTCGAAATTCTCCGGATGCTGTTCCCGCATCGCGGCAGGCACGGCATAGATGTGGTAGCGGGCGAGGAAATCGGGCGTCGGGGGCTCCAGCCCCTCTTCCGCCATCGCATCGACCACGAGCGTGGCCTCGGGCCAGCGCGGGCTGGGATTGGGCGACCCTAGAAGCAGCCCCCGAACGTCGTCGCGCATGTTGAGGCGTGAAAAGTCGTCCCCGATATTCGCGGTGACGTGTCCTCCAAGCACCGCGCTCCCCGCCTCGCCGCCGGACGGATAGCCGACATGGTTCACGTCGAGATCGAACGCGTCCATGATCCAGCGCCCGAAGAGATCCTGCGCTCCGCCAGCCACGGCGCTGACGGACAGTTCGCCCGGGTTGGCGCGGGCGGCCTCTACGAAATCAGCCCAGCTCTCATAAGGAGAATCGTTGGCGACCACGATCAGCCGCGGATCATAAATATCGACCGCGAGGATCGCCCAGTCTTCGGCAGAATACGGAGCGTTTTGAAGGGCGATCGTCATGCTATGATCGGGATTGTTGGTCGAGAGGATGGTGTAACCGTCCGGCTCTTCGCGCAGCACGGTCAGCGCACCGACCTGCCCCCCGCCGCCAGGCGCGTTCTGCACGTTGACGTTCACGCCCAGAATACTCTGCAGATGCTGCGCCATGACGCGCGTTTGACGGTCCGTTCCGCCCCCGGCTCCGAACGCCACGACAATCGTAATGTCGCGCTCCGGGAAAGCGAATGCCGGACTGGTGGCGCCTGCGACGCCGAGCGTGACTGCTGCGCCCACGCCCATCGACAGCAGGCGCAGTGTGAAGTTTTTCTGCACGTTCTTCATGGTTCACCCTCCGATTTCAGTTCTGGTTCCAGTCGATATTGCGACGCTTCTGTTCTCCTCCTCCACGACACGCAGAGCGGCATCGACGTCGTTCTTGTTGTTGTAGTAGTGCAAGGAGAAACGCACGAGGCCGCGTCTCAGGGACAACGTGAAGCCCCTTGCGATCAGCTCGTCGAAAAGTCTTCTCAGGCTTTCGTCGCTGCTGGAGTAATGCCCGCCCGCGCCCCAGCGTCCGGCGGTGATCATCTGGCACAGCCCGTCGCCTCTCCGGCCGCTGCACACGTCGAGGCCGAGCGCCTCGAGCCCGACGGTCAACCGGTCGGCGAGATCGAGTACGTGATCCTCAATGGTTTGCGAACCGACGGAGAGGAGCATGTCCAGTGCAGCTCCCGTCGCCAGCGCGGCGCCGTAGTTGTAGTTTCCGATCTCGAAGCGCCGCCCGTCGTCCGGCAAGCGATACTGGAACGCGCCCATGACCTCTTCATGGTCGCTCTCCTCCACGAGGACGGAATAACGCGCAAGGTAGACCGGACGCAGCTGCCGAAGCCATTCCTGGCGGCAATAAAGAAAGCCCATTCCGTAGGGGCCGAGGATCGCCTTGTGACTGCTCACGCACAGGACGTCGATATTCATCGCCTGAACGTCGACCTGCATTACCCCAGCGGATTGTGCGGCGTCGACCACCAGCATGATGCCGCGATCGCGACAGAAGCGACCGATCGGCACGAGGTCGAGAAGCCTGCCGGGTGCGAAGGAGACATGGGAAACAGCAACGACGCGCGTTCGATCGTCGACCGCCTCCATGTAATCCTCGGGCGTCACCTTCCCGTCGCGCGAGCGAACGATCCGAACCTCCACGTCCCGCCGGCGCTCGTTCAGCCAGACGTAGATGTTGTTGGGGTGCTCGACGTCGGCGCAGATCACCACATTGTCCCCGGCGCGCCAGTCGACGGCATTGGCGACGATGTTCAGCCCCTCCGAGACGTTCTTCGTATAGGAGATCTCCCGGGGAGACGCATTAATGAGCCGCGCGAACCGCTCGCGCGTGACCTCGAGCGCCGCCATCCACTGATCCTTGGTCCCGCCCGTGCTCTGCCAGTCGTCCAGCCATCTGTCGTAGGCTTCGCGCACGGGCCGCGACAGGGGAGCGCGCGCCGCGATGTCCATATAGACCCGGTGGTCGAATACGGGGAAGCAGGCCCTGAACTCTTCCGCTGTCATGACCATCACTCCCCTTGGGCGACGACGCCGGAATCCGAGAAACCGTAGACGGCACGGCTCCCAATTCGTCCCTCCCGCAGGTCGCGTTCGAGCGCCGTCCGGTCGCGGGCGCGGGGATCGCCGAAGCCCGCCCCCCCCGGCGTGCGAATGCTGAGCAGATCTCCCGCCTCGAGTCCGAGTTCTCCCACCGAAGAGGGAAGCGTGCGTTCGCCCGCTTCTCCCGGGTTCAGCACGAACACACCCGTGGCGCCGTCTCCTCCCCCGTTTC
>REDO01000088.1 GCA_007693435.1 Salinarimonadaceae bacterium
AACTTCCCTCCTTCGTGGGTGAGGCACGTCGGCTTTTCTCGCGGGAGGAGATCGCGGCTAGGGCCTGTTGACGTTTGAGGATTTCCGAATCAGCCGCTGACTGATTCAAGGTTACCAAATGGGAGGTAGCCTTGATCCGCAAGACGTTGAACGACAGCCAATGGGCGTTGATCGCCCCTCACTGCCTCGGGCGGGACTGTGATCCGGGCCGCACCGGCCCTGACCCGCGGCTGTTTGTCGAGGCGGTGCTGTGGATTGCACGCACCGGCTGTCCCTGGCGGGACCTGCCGTGCGAGTTCGGCAAGTGGAACTCGGTGTTCAAGCGGTTCCGCCGATGGGTGAAAGCCGACGCATTCTATCGCATGTTCAAAGCGTTGGGCGAGGACGCCGACTTTGAGTACACCATGATCGACGGCAGCATCGTCAAGGTTCATCGGCACGGACAGGGCTCAAAAGGGGGACTCAAAGCCAGGCCATCGGGCGCTCTCGCGGCGGTGTGACGACCAAGATCATGGCCCTGGCCGACGCGCTCGGCAACTTGACCGACTTCCGTTTGCTGCCCGGACACGCCCATGACCTGCGCGGCACGGCCGCGCTGATCGACGGGCTGTCTTGCGGGCAGTTCCTTGCCGACCGCGCGTTCGATGCCAACTGGGTGCGTGAAGCCCTGACAAAGAAGGGGATCGAGCCAGTCATCCCGCCAAAGTCCAACCGCCGCTTTCCGGCAGAGTTCGACCGCGACACCTACAAATGGCGGCACTTGATCGAGAACTTCTTTGCAAAGCTCAAAGAATACAGGGGAATCGCCATGCGCTGCTGCAAGACAGACACAAGCTACAGCGCCTTCATCGCCATCGCCGCAACCGTCATCCGCCTTAAGTGAACGTCAACAGGCCCTAGTCCGTCGTGAGTCGCGGAACCGCCCCACTGCTCGTCCTATGCTTATCGTCCGTGCTGACGTCCGGAAGCCATTTCCAGCCTTCGTACTTGTCTCCGCTTTGGCGGATATGAGTATAGCGTTTGAGCGCCTGCCACGATCTGTGACCGGACACCGAGGCTACGTGCGGAATGTTCAATCCCTGCTCGAATAGCCGGGTGATCCCTTCGTGCCTTAGGTCGTGAAAATGTAGGTCGTGTATACCGAGAAACATGCAAGCCCGTGTAAAGGCTGCACTTAGCGTATCTGCCTTGTACGGGAATATCTCGCCACTCGTCCGTGGCATTGCCCGTATTATTGCTAGTGCAGGTTCCGGTAGATCGCACCATACGTTGTTCCCGATCTTCTGGCCGGGGTTCTTCATGTCTCGCACTAGGATGCGCTTGTGTTCCGTATTCAGATCAGCCCAAGCGATGCGTGTGATTTCCTCCTGTCGTCTGGTGGAGAACAGGGCAAACGCAATGATCTGGTGCATGGGCGCTGATTTGACGGTCCGTGCGCCCCTGTCTGCGAAGTGCTGCATCAACCGGTCTAGCTCGTCCAGTGTCGGCCTGCGGTCCCTGCTATGCGACTTGCTCGTCAGGCCAAGGCGCTTCGTCACCTTCAATGCGTCCCGCATCGCCTGTTCACTTAGCTCGTATGCCCATGCCGCCTTGGCAATCGAGAACACGGACGATAGGTGCGAGAGGTAGTTGCCAACGGTCTGTGGTTGGCGTCCTTGCGCAAGTTCGGTAGCGAACTCCACTATATCTGTGCTCGCAACGTCTTGGCAGGGTAGGTCTGCAATCGAGTACGCCTTGATGGAGCGCAGGACTTGAGCCTTCGTGCGACCGATCTCCTTGATGCTCGTTTCGACATACCGATCTATGGCGTCACCGAGAGTCGCTGAGGGGTTCTTGCTTCGGGCTAAGCCGCCCGGTGCCTTTAGCTCATCCTCGCGCTGCGCGGCCCACGCATAAGCCGCCTGCCTCCGGTCGAACGTCTTGTTCTCTCTGTGAACGATCCGGCCCTTGCGCTTAATGACGATCTGAGCCATGTGCGCCGTTGAGCCGTCGAACCGCTTTCTAATGGTGATTGAGGCCATTGGTACAACTTCCTGCTGGCAGTACCACACGATGTGGTACCTTCTTCAAATAGGCGGGGCTTTGTATCCAACGGTTTGAAGGATATGAGTTTCAGATGAGCCGTTACCCCGCCTATTACGGGCCAAAGTTCGCCGTAGCACCTATGATGGACTGGACCGACACGCATTGCCGGTCGTTCCATCGCGTGCTGTCGCGCCGGGCGCTGCTCTACACGGAGATGGTGACGACCGGGGCCGTCATTCACGGCCCGCGCGAGCGTCTGCTCGGCTTCACGCGCGACGAGCATCCCGTCGCCGTGCAGCTCGGCGGCTCCGATCCCGGCGACCTCGCGCAAGCCGCGCGGATCTGCGCCGATTTCGGCTATGACGAGATCAATCTCAATGTCGGTTGCCCATCCGATCGGGTGCAGGACGGGCGCTTCGGCGCCTGTCTCATGCGCGAGCCGGCGCTCGTCGGCGAATGCGTGGCGGCGATGAAGGCGGCGGTCCGGCTCCCCGTCACGGTGAAGTGCCGCATTGGCGTCGACGATCAGGATCCGGTCGAGGCGCTCGACGCGCTGGCGCGCGCGGTCCGCGCCGCCGGCGCCGACGCGCTGATCGTGCACGCGCGCAAGGCCTGGCTGCAGGGGCTCTCGCCGAAGGAGAACCGCGACGTTCCGCCGCTCGATTACGCACGCGTGCGGGCGCTGAAGGCGGCCAATCCCGATCTTCCGATCGCGCTCAATGGCGGGATCAAGACCATCGAGACGGCGCTGGCCGAGCTCGCGCCGGCGCAGGGCGTGAGGCTCGACGGCGTGATGCTCGGGCGCGCCGCCTATCAGGATCCGGGTCTGCTGCTGCGGGTGGATGCTGAGATCTTCGGCGAGGCGGCCCCGCCCGTCCCCGACGCCTTCGCCGCGATCGAGGCCTTCGAGCCCTATATCGCGCGCCAGCTCGAAGCGGGCGTGCGCCTCTCCTCGATCACCCGCCATATGCTCGGCCTCTTCGCCGGGATGCCCGGCGCCCGACTCTACAGGCGCCATCTCTCGACCCGCGCCGTCCTGCCGGGGGTGGGGCTGGAGACCTTGCGCGAGGCGGTCGACATCGTGCGGCGCGCGCTCGACGCGACGAAAGCCGCTGCGTGAGCGCGCCGACGGCGCTCATCCGGCGGGCGTAGACGGACCGTCGCGCTCCTCACCGCACGCCCGTGACCCTGCAAAACCGAGAAGGCGTTTGGGACTGACGCGGGGTTGCGGCTCGCGCGCAAACGGCGCAAACAACGCGCGATATTCGCAACAGAGGCTTCCCCGCCATGCTCGCCGGCATCCCCCTCATGGACCTCGCCATCCTGGCCGTCGCCCTTCTCGCGGCGGGCGCCGTCACGGGCGTTCTCGCGGGTCTGTTCGGCGTCGGCGGCGGCGCGGTGATCGTGCCGATCCTCTACGAGGTCTTCGGCATACTGGGCATTTCCGACGACGTGCGCATGCCGCTCGCGGTCGGCACCTCGCTCGCGATCATCATCCCGACCTCGATCCGCTCCTTCATCGGGCATCGCCGCAAGGGCGCGGTGGATATGGATCTCCTGCGCGCCTGGGCGGTACCGGTGGTGCTCGGCGTCCTCATCGGCAGCGTCATCGCGCGCTACGCCGACCCGGTGGTGTTCAAGCTCGTCTTCGTGATCGTGGCCGGCACGAACGCGGTCAAGCTGCTATTCGGAAACGAGAAATGGCGCGTCGCGCTCGATCTGCCCAAGGGCGTCCTGCTGCGCGGCTACGGGCTCCTGATCGGCCTGCTCTCGGCGCTGATGGGGATCGGCGGCGGCCAGATTTCGAACATCATCATGACGCTGCACAACCGGGGCATCCACCAGGCGGTGGCGACTTCGGCGGGGTTGGGCGTGCTGATCTCGGTTCCCGGCGCGATCGGCTACATCGCGGCCGGCTGGGGTCGCGCGGGCCTGCCGCCGGACGCGCTCGGCTTCGTCTCGTTCCTCGGCTTCATCCTCATCGTGCCGACGACGATCCTGACGGCCCAGCTCGGCGTGAACCTCGCTCACGCCTGGTCGAAGCGCAAGCTTGAGATCGCCTTCGGGATATTCCTCGCCATCGTCTGCACGCGCTTCATCATCGACATGTTCTGACCGCGCTCAGGCGCGATACGGCGTCTCCGGCACCGGGGTGAGTGGTCCCCGGCCCTCGAACCACGAGACGAGGTTGTCGACGACGAGCTGGGCCATGGCGTCGCGCGTCTTCTGCGAACCCGAGCCCACATGCGGCAGGAGCACGACGTGCTCCATGTCGATCAGCGCCTGCGGCACGTTCGGCTCGTCGGCGTAGACGTCGAGCCCGGCGCTCAGGATGCGGCCGTCGCGCAAAGCCGCGATCAGCGCCTCCTCGTCGACGACGCTGCCGCGCGCGACGTTGATCAGCACCCCGTCCGGGCCGAGCGCGTCGAGCACGCGCGCGTCGATGATCTTGTCGGTTCCCGGACCGCCCGGCGTGACTGCGACCAGCACGTCCACGGCGCTGGCCATCTCCGCGAGATCGCCGAAATAGGCGTGGGGGACGCCCTCCTGCCGGTTGCGCCCGTGATAGACGACCTCGACGCCGAAAGCGTCGAGCCGGTGCGCGATCGCCTTGCCGATGCGCCCGTAGCCAAGGATGCCGACGCGGCGGCCCCGCAGGGTCGGCGTGAGCGAGAAATGTCCCTCCTCCAGCCAGCGCCCGGCGCGCAGGAACCTGTCGGCCTGCGGAAGGCGTCGCAACGTGGCGAGAAGCAGGCCGATCGTCAGGTCCGCGACTTCGTCGGTGAGAACGTCGGGCGTGTTCGTGACGACGATCCCGCGCGCGGCGGCGGCTGCGACCTCCACGTTGTCGTAGCCGACGCCGAGGCTCGACACGATTTCGAGCGCCGGAAGCTTCGCGAACAGCGCCTCGTCCGCAGGGGCGGAAAGGGCGCTTGAGGCGAGGCCCCTGATCGCAGGGCCGATCTCCGCGAGGCGCGCCTGCGGGTCCGGCGCTTCCCAGAGCCTGTGCAGGGTGAAGCGCTCCGACAGGGCCGTGATCACCAGAGGCGTCATCGGGCCCGTCATCAGGATGTCGGTCATCGGCTCGGTTCTCCCTGCTTTTCGCGCCCGCTCAATCCTTGGCGTAGATATCCTTGTAGGTATCGCGCAGAACGTTCTTCTGCACCTTGCCCATGGTGTTGCGCGGCAGCTCGGGCAGGACCATCACGCGCTTGGGCTGCTTGAAGCGCGCGAGCCTGTGCTCCAGCGCCGAGGCGATCGCCTTCTCGTCGATCGCGGCGCCCTTCTGGAGCACCACCGCCGCCGTCACGCCCTCGCCGAAATCGGGATGGGGCAGGCCGAAGACGGCGCTCTCGACCACGCCATCCATGCCGTCGATCTCGGTCTCGACCTCCTTGGGATAGACGTTGTAGCCCCCCGTGATGATGAGGTCCTTGCCGCGTCCGACGATGTGCACGTAGCCGTCGGGATCGACCTTGCCGAGATCGCCCGTGATGAAGAAGCCGTCGGCGCGGAACTCGGCCGCCGTCTTCCCCGGGTTGCGCCAGTAGCCCTTGAACACGTTGGGGCCGCGCACCTCGATCATGCCGATCTCGTCGACGCCGAGCGGCGCGCCGGTCTCGGGATCGACGACGCGAAGATCCACATCCGGCAGCGGGAAGCCGACCGTCCCCGGCACGCGCGCCCCGTCATAGGGGTTCGACGTGTTCATGTTGGTCTCGGTCATGCCGTAGCGCTCGAGGATCGCGTGGCCGGTCTTCTCGGAAAAGGCGCGGTGGGTCTCGGCGAGCAGCGGCGCGGAGCCGGAGACGAACAGGCGCATGTGCCGCGTCGCCTCGCGGGTGAGGCCCGGATGCTGGAGGAGGCGGACGTAGAAGGTCGGCACGCCCATCATCGAAGTCGCGCGGGGCATGAGGCGCATGATCTCGTCGGCGTCGAACTTCGCCGTGAAGAGCAGCGAGCCGCCGGCCATGAGCAGGGTGTTCGTCGCGACGAAAAGCCCGTGCGTGTGGAATGTTGGCAGCGCGTGGAGCAGCACGTCGTCCTTCGTGAAGCGCCAGTAATCGACGAGCGTCAGCGCGTTCGAGACGAGGTTCTCGTGGGTGAGCATCGCGCCCTTCGAGCGGCCCGTGGTGCCCGAGGTGTAGAGGATCGCGGCGAGGTCGCCCGGGGCGCAGCCGACATCATCGAACGTATCATCCTGCTTCGCCGCCAGATCCGTCAGCGTGCCCGCGCCGCCGGCGTTGAGCGTCTCCACCGCCTTGACGCCGCGCGCGGCGGCGATCGGGGCGATCGCCTCGCGGATCGAGGCGTCGCAGACGAAAAGCGCCGGCTCCGCGTCGCCGATGAAATATTCGAGCTCGGCCGTGGTGTAGGCGGTGTTGAGCGGCAGGAAGATCGCGCCGGCCCGCGCGCAGGCCAGCAGCAGGATGATCACCTCCGGGCTCTTCTCCGCCTGCACCGCCACGCGGTCGCCGACGTCGACGCCAAGCGCCCGCAGCGCGTTGGCGAAGCGGGCCGAGGCCATGAACAACTCCCCGTAGGACATCTTGCGGCCGTCGGGGGTTTCGAGGAACGGACGCGAGAGATCGGGGTTGCGGTCGCGGACGAACGCGAAGAGTGACGCGGACATGTGGCCCTCCAGCTTCTTGTTGTGCGTCCCGTCTTCGCAGAAATCAGCGTCCGGCGGCAAGCTCGCGCAACGCCTTATGGGGTTTGGCGAGACGCCGGACCTCGCTTGAAACCGCGACTTCGCCACGCTCGGCGTAGGCCTCGTGGTTCCGCTCGATCGCGTCGAGGTCGTAGAGATAGTTGACCATGACGCCCGCGCCCTGGGCGAGCCCCTTGCGCGACATGTCGGCCTGCGCATGCACATGTTCGAGCCGCGCGCCGTTGCCGAGGTGGAAGCGGGCGACCGGGTCGCGCGGGCGCTCCAGGCCGCTTTCGCGTTGCGAGCGGACATGGACCAGGTAGGTTGCGGCGAGCGTGCGGACGGTTTCGCCGAGATCGCCGTGCAGCGCGGCGGCGAGAGCTTCGAAATCGGGCTCGCCCTGCGCGCTGAAATGCGGCGCGAGCGCCGCGCGCTCCTGCGGCCCGAGAAAGGCCGATTCCGCGTCGGCCGTCTCCGTGCGCAGCCATTGCGCGAAACCCGGAACCGGCGACAGCGTGACGAAGGTCCGCAATTGCGGCAGATCGCGGCGCAGTTCCTCGACCACCTGCTTGATGAGGAAATTGCCGAAGGAGACGCCCGCAAGGCCCTTCTGGCAGTTCGATATGGAGTAGAAGACCGCCGTCGTCGCCTGCTTTTCGGGCACGATCTCGTGCGCGGGATCGAGGATCGGGGCGATCGCGCCCGGAATCGCCTGCGTCAGCGCCACCTCGACGAAAATCAGCGGCTCTTCGGTCAGCGCCGGATGGAAGAACGCGTAGAGGCGTCGGTCCTCGGGGGCGAGCCGCGACTTGAGCTCCTCGAAATTCTCGATCTTGTGGACCGCCTCGTAGCGAATGATCTTTTCGAGCACGTGGGCGGGGCTCGTCCAGTCGATCCGCTTGAGGCCGAGAAATCCCCGGTTGAACCACGACGAGAACAGATGCCGGAAATCGGCGTCGAGATCGGCGAGCGCGCGATCCTCGGAGAGGCGCGCCAGCGTCTCCTCTCGCATCCGCAGCAGCGCGAGGGTGCCTCCGGGCGTGCGGTTGAGCTTGCGCAACAATTCCTGCCGACGCGGTTCCGCGCCGACGTGCAGCTTCATCGCGGCGTGGGGGCCGGGTTCGGCCCGGTAGGCGGCGATGGCCTCCTCGACCTTGGCCTCATCGGGCCCGAAATCGAGCGCCAGCGCGCGCAGGAACTCGTCGCGGTCCTTCGCCGACGCGCCGGCGAAGCCGTCGAGAAGTTCGGCCGCGCGCGCCACGCCGGAAACCTCGCCGCGATTCGTCAGCAGGGCTTCGGCGAGCGCGCGCAATTCGCCGTAGCTGCGCGGCGACGGGCGGCGCGGGCTGATCAGCGTACGACCCCTGTCCGCGATCTGCTGAAGCATGTCCGTGAAGAACGACATCGTCGCGACCATGAAACACTCCTCGTTTGGCCCATTGTGCACCGCGAGAGACCGACGCGGAAGACGCGCGAACGCCAAGGCGGGACTTCCGTGCTCTCCGGCGGCGCTTGTCGTCGGCGAGCGCGCGGTTATAAAGAATTTGGCGGCGGGCGTTCGGAGAAGGTGGTTTGATGGCCAACAATGCGGAAATGATCGCCGACAGGCGCCGGCTGCGACGCAAACTTTCCTTCTGGCGCGTTTTCGCCTTCGTCGCCCTGATCGCCGTCGTCGCGGTCACGGGGTGGCGCGTTCTCGGTCCGGACGCATCGACCCGAAGCGCGCATGTCGCGCGTGTCGAGATCGGCGGGGTCATCATGTCGGACCGGGCCACGACGCAGATGCTCAAGAGGATCGGCGAGTCCACGGCCGTGCGCGGCGTCGTCGTCGCGATCAATTCGCCGGGCGGAACGGTCACGGGCTCCGAACAGCTGCATCGCGCATTGCGCGATCTGTCGGAGAAGAAGCCTGTCGTCGCCTTCGTCGAGGGCACCGGGGCTTCGGGCGCCTATATCGCGGCCATCGCGGCTGACCACATCGTCGCGCGCGAGACCGCCATCATCGGCTCCATCGGAACGATGTTCCAGGTCCCCAATTTCAATGAATTGATGCAGAGCGTCGGCGTCTCCGTCATCGAAGTGAAATCCTCGCCTCTCAAGGCCGCGCCGAGCGCCACGGGTCCCGTCGATCCGGCGGGCGTCGATGCGCTCCAGGTGGTGGTCGACGACACCTACGCCTGGTTCCGCGACCTCGTGGGCGCGCGCCGCTCGCTCTCGGGCGCCGCGCTGGCGGAGGTCGCGGACGGGCGCGTCCACAGCGGCAAAAGGGCCGTTTCGCTCGGCCTCGTCGACGAACTCGGCGGTGAGGAGGCGGCGATCGGCTGGCTTGAACGCGAACGCGGAACTCCCGCCGATCTGCCCGTGCGTCGCTGGCGTCCGGAGCGCGAGCGCTCGGCGCTGGGCTTGCTCGACATCGCCGCCGGTCTCGCCGACGCCGTCGGTTTGTCGAAGCCCGCCGCTTTATTGCGCATGCTCGACGCTCAAACGGCGCGTCCAATGCTTGACGGGCTTCTTGCTCTCTGGCAGCCTGTTCTTGAAAACTAGATAAAATTCAAAGAATTAGCCCCGATGATCAAATCCGAACTCGTTCTCAGGCTGGCTGAACAGAATCCGCATCTCTACCAGAGAGACGTGGAAAACATCGTCAACGCCATCCTCGATACGATCGTGGACGCTTTGGCGCGGGAAGACCGCGTCGAGTTGCGCGGTTTCGGCGCATTCTCGGTGAAGAAGCGCGGAGCCCGGATCGGGCGCAATCCGCGCACCGGCGAGACGGTCGATGTCGCCGAAAAGGCGATTCCCGTCTTCAAGACCGGCAAGGAGATGCGCATGCGCCTCAACCCGAAGGGATCCGACGCGGCCGCAACATCGCGCGGCAAGGCGACGGCGCGCGGCTGACGCCACAGATCCTCCCGAAAGGAGCCAGAACGGGATATGACCGGTTTCATCAAAGCGCTGATCCTCGTGCCGGTAGGCTTCATTGTGATCCTGCTCGCCATCGCCAACCGTGCGCCGGTGACGATTTCGTTCGACCCCTTCTCTGCCGCGTCGGACCCGCTATTCGCCCTGACGACGCCTCTTTGGCTGGCGCTTCTGTGCACGCTCGCCATCGGCGTCCTGATCGGCGGATGCGCCGCATGGCTGGCGCAGGGACGCCACCGCAAGCTCGAGCGTCAGTACAAGCGCGAGGCCGATCAACTGCGCCGCGAGGTGGAGGCCGCCCGCGCCGCGCCGCCCGCGCTCACTACGGGCGATGGCGTGCGGGGCTGAGCCCGGCAGGGCCGACCGCCGCCATCAAAAATGGCGAGGGGATAACGGTCATGCGCGTCGTCTCCGCGGACGAGATCGATTCCGTCCTGACGAGTGAGGGACTGGTCGACGCCCTCCAAGAAGCCTTCGCCGGCGACCTCGTCGCCCCGGTGCGCCACCACCATGAGATCACGCGCGGCGCGGAGATCGCCACGCTGCTGCTGATGCCCGCCTGGACCGGTTCGGAGGGCGGCGGGGAAGCGCATATCGGCGTCAAGATCGTCACGGTTTTTCCTGAGAACGCGACGCGCTCCCTGCCGAGCATCCTCGGCTCGTACCTGTTGATGGACGGCGCCACGGGCGTGCCGCGGGCGGCGTTGGACGGGGCGCGGCTCACGCTCTGGCGCACGGCTTGCGCCTCGGCGCTGGCGGCGCGTCATCTCGCGCGCGAGGACGCGCGGGTCATGACCATGGTCGGCGCCGGCGCTCTGGCGCCCTTTCTCATCCGCGCGCATATGAGCCAGCGCCCCATCGACGAGGTGCGGCTGTGGAACCATCGCTCCGGTAAGGCGCGCGATCTCGCCGCCGCCTTGCGCGATCAGGGGCTTCCCGTCACGGCGGTCGATGATCTGGAGGCGGCGGTGCGCGGCTCCGATCTCGTCTCCTGCGCCACCCTGGCGGAAAAGCCGATCGTCTCCGGCGCCTGGCTGCGCGAGGGCGCCCATCTCGATCTCGTGGGCGCATTCAACCTGCGCATGCGCGAGGCCGACGACGAGGCGCTCAGGCGCTCCCGCATCTTCGTCGATACGCCGGCGGCGCTGAAGGAGGGCGGCGACGTGGCGCTCGGCATCGCCTCGGGCGTCATCGGCGCGGGCGACGTGCAGGCCGACCTGCATCAGCTGTGCCGGGGAGAGCGTGCCGGGCGCGGCTCCTATGGCGAGATCACGCTGTTCAAGTCAGTCGGCGCGGCGATCGAAGACCTCGCCGCCGCAGCCCTCGCCTACCGCCGCCTCGGCTGAAACGCTTGCCTCAGTTCGGGCGCAGCAGCCGCTCGAGATAGTCGCGCGCCTCGTCCGGCAGGTTGGGGTCGCCGAGCCTGCGGCGCAGCTCCTCCATGATGCGCCGCGCGCGCTGGGCCTGGCTCTCGTCGGCGCCGGGCACGCGAACGTCGCTGTCGAAATATCCGCGATTGCGCATCGGGCGCCCTAGCGGATCCGTGTCGCGCTCGCCCGTCTCGCCCATGCGGCCCTGTCCGCGCTGCTGGGCCGTGCCTCCCTGCTGGCCGCCGCCCTCGCCGTCGCCCATCATGTCCTGCATCTGCTGGGCCATGCCCTGCATGCCGCGTTGCAGCCCCTCGATCGCGCGGCCCTGGGAATCCACCGCGTCGCCGTTCGGGCCCTGGCCAAGCGCACGCTCGGCGTCGCGCATGGCGTCCTCGGCGTCGGCGAGGCCCTGCTCGCCCTGCATGCCGAGCTCGCGCATGCGCTGCTGCAATTGGTCCAGCCGATCGCGCAAAGCCTGCTGGCGATCGCTCAGACCCTGTTCGCCGTTCTCGCCCTCTCCGCCGTCGCGCGGCTCGCGTCGGCCCATGCGTTCATTCTGCATGTCGCTGAATGTGTCGTCGCGCAGGCGCTCCTGTTCGCGGGTGAGATCCTCCAGCTCGTCGAACTGCCGCTCCATCTCGCGCGCCATCGGATCCGTCATCATGCTGTCGGGCCGGGCGGTCTGGAGGTTTTGCATGATGTCGCGCAACTGGTCGAGAAGGCGCTGGGCCTCGGCCATGTCGCCGCGCCGCATCGCGTCCTGAATGGCGTCCATCATGCGTTCGAGGTCGTTCTGCGTGATCGTTCTGTCGGGCTGGCGCCCGTCGGCCTGCTGGTCCTGACCCTGCTGGTCGCGCATCATCCGCTCGGCGAATTCGCGCAGGTAATCGTTCATCGCCTGGCGCAACTCGTCCATCAGGCGGCTCAGCTCCTCCTCGGACGCGTCGCGATCGAGCGCCTCCTGAAGCGCCTGCTGCGCGGCCCGCAGGGCCTGTTCTGCGGCCGAAAGCGCGCCGTCCTCGATTTGCAGCGCCATCGCCCAGAGCCATTCGGCCACGCCCACGAGATCGTCGTCGTCGCGCGCCTCGCGCAGGCGCGTCGAGGCCGAGCGCAAGCCGAGGAACACGCCCCATTCGATCTCGAACACTTCCGGCGCGATGAGGAGCGAATCGAGCGCCGTCTGCACGCGCCCCGACCCGTCGGGATCGAGCACGAGTTCGCGCCGCTGTTCGACGAGGGCCCGGGCCAGCGGGTGGCTGAAGGGCCGCTGGGGCAGGGTGAAGTCGATCGGCTCGCTGTAGCCTTTCTGTCCGGCCTCGTCCCGGGCCTGCAATTGCAGGCTCACGGGCGCGCCGGCCCACGGATGATCGACCTGGTCGACATTGGTGCGCACGGGCTCTTCCGAGCCGGCCGGCGGCAGGGCGAGCAGGATGTCGGGGGGAGGCAAAAGGCTGCGCCGGCCCTCGTTGGCGGCGGGCGGGGTGATCATCGCGCGCGCCTGGGCAACGCCGTAATCGTCACGCGCGATGTAACTGAGCACGAACTGTCCGCGCGCCCGGATTTCCGGCGGACCGGCGAATTCGATGGTAGGCGGCGTGTCGGGAATGGATTCGATCGTCAGGAGATGCGCCCGCGAGCCTGCGCGGCGCAGTTCGAGCTGTGCGTCGCCGGTCAGCCGATAGCGCTCCTCCCGGAAGCTGCGCGAGGCTCCCGCGACCGGCGGCTCCACAGGTTCGAGCCCCGCGATCGCCGAGACCGCCGCATCCGCCTCGCCGGCGATGCGAAGGACGAGCGTCGAGAAAACGGGCGCGCGCAGGTGCTGCGCGCCGGAGGCGAGGTCGAGAACGAGCGGAGGGGTTCGGGTGTAGACCGGCGGATCGATCCAGCCGTCGACGCGGAAGGCGGCCTCGGCCGGAGCGGGCGCCCGCCAGTCGAAGGCGCCCGTTAGGCGGGGGCCGATTTCCGGGCCGGCGACAAAGGCGCTGGCGACGACCGCCAGGACGCCGGCGGCGCGCAAAGCGTAGCGATCGCGGGCGGGCATGCCGGGGGAAGGCGCGGCCACGCGCATGCGGTCCACGGCTTCGCGCGCGCGGCGGCGATGAATTTCCCACAGGGCCCGTGTGCCGGCGTCGTCGCTCCCGACGGCCAGCCCGTCCCTGAGCGTCCGCGCGGGCGCATGCGCCACCCCGCTGTCGCGGTCGAGGCGCGCCAGAGCGTCCTCGGCTTTGGGCGGGCGCAGAAAGGCCAGGGGAACGAGCGCAGCCAGTAGCGCGACGCCGAACAGCGCGACCGCGGCCATGCGCAGGTCGGGCCCGAGCGTATCGAACAGGCCGAGCAACGCGGCGACGAGGAAGGCTCCGACGACGCCCATCGGCGCCCAGAGACGCGGCCAGAGTCGCTCCCAAATCAGCGTCAGGCGAGCCCGTCCGGCTAGCGCCGAGAGCCGCTGCGCCGCGCGCGCATCGAGATCGACTTCCGGCGCGCTTTCCACGCTTCCACGAAACAGGCGCAGAAGACGTCGCATATGATCTCCGTCCTCGCTTCATTCCCGACGGCTGACATGCGCGACGGCTCGACCCGGATCGCCTGCCAGAGTAACACGGTAATTTCTGGGCGGAAGCCGCCGCGACGCGGCCGATGCCCGCAGCGGGCGATCACGAAAACGGGAGGATCATGAGCGAGGAAGGTCACGCCCTTTCGGGGGACTTCGAGAACGGCGCGCACCGGCTTCGCCTGCGCGTCTATTATGAGGACACGGATTTCTCCGGCGTCGTCTACCACGCCAACTACCTGCGCTACCTCGAGCGCGGCCGCACGGACTATCTGCGGCTTGCGGGCGTCGATCAGTCGCGCCTGCATGCGCAGGAGGGCGGGCTCGCCTTCGTGGTGCGCCGCATGAATCTCGATTTCGCCGCTCCGGCCCGGATGGACGACGTGCTCGTCGTGGAGACGCGGGTCGCGGAGGCGCGCGGGGCCTCGCTCACGATGCGCCAGCGCGTGCTGCGGGGCGACGCGGAGCTGCTTTCGGCCGAGGTGCTCGTCGCCTGCATCCGGGCGGGCCGCGCTGCGCGAATCCCGCCGGCGGTCCTCGCCGCCCTGCGCGTCGGCGATTGAAGTTCAGGCCCGCAGGAAGCGGTCCTTGACGGAGGGATCGGCGCGCAATTCCGCGCTCGTCCCGCTCCAGGCGACGGCGCCCTTCTCGACGACGACGTGGCGGTCGGCGAGGTCGCAGAGCGCGTCGACGTTCTTGTCGATGACGAGGATCGCCTGTTTTTCGCTCTTGAGGCGCGCCAGCACCTCCCAGATCTCGGCGCGGATGAGCGGAGCCAGACCCTCCGTCGCCTCGTCGAGGACGAGGAGCTTGGGATTGGTCATCAGCGCGCGGCCGATGGCGAGCATCTGCTGCTCGCCGCCCGACAATTGCGAGCCGAGATTGCCCCGACGTTCGCGCAGGCGCGGGAAGAGCTCGTAGACGGAGGCGAGCGTCCATCGCGGCTTGCCGAAACGGGCGGCGGCGGTGGCGACGAGGTTTTCCTCGACGCTGAGCGTGGGGAAGATCTGACGGCCCTCCGGCACCAGCCCGATGCCGGCCTGCGCGATGCGGTAGGAGCGCGCGCCCGCGATCTCGCGCCCCTCGAAGCGGATCGAGCCGCCGGTCGGACGCACGATCCCGAGAATCGCGTTCACCGTCGTCGTCTTGCCCATGCCGTTGCGGCCGAGCAGGGTGACGACCTCGCCGGCGCCGATGTCGAGCGCGATCCCGTGCAGAACCTGCGCGGGGCCGTATGACGCGGTGAGCCCGGATACGGCGAGCATCAGACCTCCTCGCCGAGATAGGCGCGGCGGACCTCGGGATCGGCGCGCACGGCGTCCGGCGCGCCCGAGGCGACGACCGCGCCGTAGACGAGGACGCTCACCCGGTCGGCGAGAGCGAACACGGCGTCCATGTCGTGTTCGATCAGGAGGATGGCGTAGCGCCCCTTCAGGGCCTGGAGCGTCGCGACGACGCGCTCGGATTCCTCGCGCCCCGTGCCCGCCAGCGGCTCGTCGAGGAGGAGGATGCGCGGTCTGGTCGCGAGCGCGATGGCGAGTTCGAGCTGGCGTTTCTCGCCGTGCGACAACTCCCCGGCGGGAATGTCCGCGCGCCCGGCGAGATTGACGATCGCGAGGTTTTCCAGCGCTTGCGCGTTCAGGCGCTCCTCGCGCGTCGGATCGCCGAAGAAGCGAAAGCTCGAACCCTCTCGCGCCTGCACCGCGAGCGCGACGTTCTCCAGCGCCGAGAAGCCGGGCAGGATCGAGGTGATCTGGAAGGTTCGCGCGACGCCCATCGTCGCCCGCTTGTGCGGCGGCAGAAGCGCGATATCCGCGCCGTCGAGCAGGATGCGCCCGGAATCGGGGGCGACGAGGCCGCTGATCTGGTGGATCAGCGTCGTCTTGCCCGCGCCATTGGGCCCGATGACCGCATGAAGCTCGCCCTCCGCGACGTCGAGCGTCACGTCGTCGGTGACGCGCAGCGCCCCGAAGGACTTGTGCAGGTTCTCGATGCGCAGGAGCGTGCTCATCGCCGCCCTCCCAGCCGCCGCAGGAAGCCGACGAGGCCGCCGCGCGCGAACAGGGCGACGAGCACGAGGAAGGGGCCGAAGATCAGCTTCCAGTCCTCGGTGATCCGCGCCAGAACCTCCTCGAGAATGATGAAGGCGGCGGCGCCGAGGATGGCGCCGTGCAGGCTCCCCATGCCGCCGAGCACCACCATCACGATGAGTTCGCCCGAGCGCTGCCAGGTCATGAAGGCGGGGGAGACGAATTCGGTCTGATGCGCCAGCAGGAAGCCGCCGACCCCGCAGATCGCGCCCGCGATCACGTAGGCCGCCAGCTGGAAACGATAGGGGTCGAAGCCGATCGCCTGCATGCGAACCGGATTTTCGCGCGCGCCGCGAAGCACCCGCCCGAAACGCGAGGCGACGATGGCGCGAAGCAGCAGATAGACCCCCAGCATCGCGGCGAAGATCACGTAATACAGCACGCGCGTATTCTCGAAGACGGGCGTCCCGAACAGCGTCGGCGTCGCGCGAAGCGTCAGCCCGTCGTCGCCGCCATAAACCCCGAGCGAGACGAAGAAGAAGAACGCCATCTGCCCGAAGGCCAGCGTGATCATGATGAAATAGACGCCCTTTGTGCGCAGGCAGAGCGCGCCCGTGACAAGGGCGAACAGCGCGGAGGCCGCGACCGCTGCGACGAGCTGCGCGAGGACGTTCGTGACCGCATGGCTCATCAGGATGCCGACGCCGTAGGCGCCTATCCCCAGAAACGCCGCGTGGCCGAAGGACACCATCGCGCCGTAGCCGAGGATGAGATCGAGCGACATGGCGGCGATGGCGAAGATCATCACCCGCATGACGAGCGACAGGATGTAGCCCTCCGCGCCGAACTGCGCGAGCGCAGGCGTGATCGCGAAGAAGACGAAGAGCAGATAGGGCAGGGCGCGAACTGCGACCGATCCTCGCATGCGCCCGCTCACTTCTTCACCGGAAACAGGCCCGAGGGCCGGAAGACGAGGACGAGCGCCATCAGGATATAGGTCAGCATCGGCGCGATCGCCCGGCCCGTCTGGCTCGCCGCGCTCGGGTCCATGACGAGCCGCAGGAGATCGGTCGAGAAGCCGCGCCCCAGCGTGTCGACCAGCCCGATCAGCAGGGCTGCGATGAAGGCGCCCCGGATCGAGCCGATCCCGCCGATCACGATGACGACGAAGGCGAGGATGAGGAGGTTGTCGCCCATGCCGGGCTCGACGGAGAGGATCGGCGCGACCATCGCGCCGGCGAAGCCCGCGAGCATCGCGCCGAAGCCGAAGACGATCATGAACAGGAACCGGATATCGACGCCGAGCGCCGCGACCATCGTCGCGTTCGAAGCGCCCGCGCGCACGAGCATTCCGGCGCGGGTGTGGTTCACGAGAAAATAGAGCAGCGCCGCCACGCCGAGCCCGGCCGCGATGATGGCGAGGCGATAGATGGGATAGAAGAAGCCCGGCAGGATCTCGATCGAGCCCTGCAGCCAGTCCGGAACCGGCACGAAGAGCGGGCTCGCGCCCCAGACGACCTTCACGCCCTGGTTCAGGAAAAGGATCACGCCGAAGGTCGCGAGCACCTGTTCGAGATGGTCGCGGTCATAGAGATGTCGAAAGATGAACGCCTCCAGCACGAGCCCGGCGAGCAGCGCCGCCGGCAGCGCCATCAGCAAGCCCAGCGTGAACGAGCCCGTCAGCGTCGTGAATTCGTAGGCGAAATAGGCGCCCAGCATATACTGGACGCCATGCGCCAGATTGATGAAGTCCATGACGCCGAAGACGAGCGTCAGGCCTGCCGCGATCAGGAAGAGAATAATCCCGAGCTGCAGGCCGTTGAGGGTCTGCACCAGGATCAGCGTGGCGTACATCGTGGGGATTCCCGGGGCGCGCGCGTGCGAAACGGCCCGCCGGGAGGCTCGCTCGCAGCGCGCCTCCCGGCCGTTCTCCTTACTGTGACATGCTGCACAAGGCCGCATAGTTGTCGCCGTAATCGGTGAAGACCTCTTCGACGAACTGCGTCTGGTACTTCCCGTCCGCGCGCTGCGCGACCTGCGCCAGCACGAAGTTCTGGACCGGATGCTGGTTCGTGTTGAAGCGGAATGCGCCGCGCAGGGACGGGAATTCCGCAGTCTTCAGCGCCGCGCGCACCGCCTCGACGTCGGAGAGATCATCGACATTGGCCAAAGCCGCGTCGAGCAGCATGGCCGTGTCATAGGCCTGCATGGCGTAAAGCGCCGGAACGCGGTCGTATTTCGCCTCGAAGGCGGCCACGAATTCGGCGTTGCCGGGCGTGTCCATGTCCGGCGTCCAGGTCGCGCCGGAATACATGCCCTGCGCCGCCGCCTGCTGGGCGGGGAGGTTGGTCTCGTCCACCGTGAAGGCCGAGAGGAAGGGCACGCGGTCGGTGAGCCCGGCCTGCGCGTATTGGCGCACGAGGTTCACGCCCATGCCGCCGGGCATGAAGGTGAACACGGCGTCGGGCTGGAGCGCCGCGATGCGGGCGAGTTCGCCGGAGAAGTCGAGCTGGTTCATCGGCACGTAAACCTCGTCGATGATCTCGCCGCCGCCCTCGAAGCCGCGCTTGAAGCCCGCCATCGAATCCCGGCCCGCCTGATAGTTCGGCGTCAGCAGGAAGACGCGCTGATAGCCGCGCTCCTTCGCCACCGCGCCCATCACCTCGTGAACCTGATCGTTCTGGAAGGCGGTGTTGAAATAATTCGGGTGGCACTGCTCGCCCGCGAGATCCGAGGGACCGGCGTTCGAGCTGATCATGATGCGGCCGGCGTCGACGATCGGCTTCTGGATCGCCTGCGCCACGTTGGAGAAGATCGGGCCAATGACGAAATGCACGTCGTCGCGCTCGATCAGGCCGCGGGCGCGCGTCACCGCGACGTCGGGCTTGAGTTCGTCATCGACGATGGTCAGCACGACCTCCTTGCCGCCGAGCTTGCCTCCCATCTGCTCCAGCGCCAGCAGGAAGGCGTCGCGCGACTGTTCGCCGAGCGCGGCGGGCGGACCCGACAGAGTGTACATCAGGCCGATACGCACGTGCGTGTCCTGGGCGGCGGCGGCGGTCGTGGCCATGCACAGCGCAAGCGCCGCGCCGGCGAGCTTCTTCATCCCCGTCATCGTGAAATGCTCCCTCGTTGTTCTTGTGGAATTTTCGCGGCATGCGCCCCCCGCGCCGCCGTAGTCCTCGCACTGTCGCGATTTCGGCGGCGAAATCAATGCCGCCGTTCATTACGCGTCCTTCTGGGCCTCATAGCGCGCCTTCGTCTCGGCGTCGGGCGGGTAGAGGCCCGGCAGCGGCACGCCGCGCTCGATTTCGCGCATGATCCACATCTCCAGCCGCTCGTTTTCGAGCCCCGCGAGCGCCACCTCCTCCACGAGCTTGGCCGGGATCACCACGGCGCCGTCGCCGTCCGCCACGATCATGTCGTCGGGGAAGATCGCGACGCCGCCGCAGCCGATCGGCTCCTGCCAGCCGACGAAGGTGAGGCCCGCGACCGAGGCCGGAGCCGCGACGCCCGAAGCCCAGACCGGGAGCCCGGTGTCGTACACGCCCGCCCCGTCGCGCACGACGCCGTCGGTGATCAGCGCCGCGACGCCGCGCTTTTGCATGCGCGCGCACAGGATATCGCCGAAGATGCCCGCGTCCTTGACGCCCATCGCGTCGACGACGGCGATCGCCCCTTCCGGCATGGCCTCGATGGCGCCGCGCGTCGATGTCGGCGAGGCCCAGGATTCCGGCGTCGCCAGATCCTCGCGCATGGGCACGAAGCGCAGGGTGAAGGCGGGGCCGACGATGCGCTCGCGCGTGTGATAGAGCGCCGCCGGGCCGCGCATCCAGGTATTGCGGATGCCCTTCTTGAGGAGGATGGTGGTCAGCGTCGCGGTCGTCGTGGCGCGCAGGGCGTCGAGAATGGCGGGATCATGGGTCATGTCGGCCTCGTCGGTGAACGGCGCTCGGGACGGCGCGCTGCGGGTTCGCTCCGGCGACCATCGATAGGCCGCTGACGCAATCCGGGCAATCCGGGCGGCCTTGCGCCCGACGGGTTTTTTTCTCTACAACCCGCATTCGCGCGCCGGCGCGGACCATTGCGGTTGGACAAGTGGAGGCGGCCCTGTGGGAGCTCTTTTGACGCTCGCGCGCGCCATCGACGCGGTCAACGCCCGGATCGGGCGCATCGCCGCCTGGCTCGTGCTGGCCGCGATCCTCGTCTCCGCCGGCAACGCCATCTCCCGCAAGGCCTTTTCGCTCTCCTCGAACGCCTGGCTCGAATTGCAATGGTATCTGTTCGGCGCGGTTTTCATGCTCGCCGCCGCCTGGACCCTCAAGCTCGACCAGCACGTGCGCGTCGACGTCCTGTCGAGCCGCCTGCCGCGCGCCTATCGCAACATCCTCGACGTGATCGGGCACGCGCTGTTTCTCATTCCCTTCGCCGCGGTTCACGTCTGGCTCGCCTGGCCCTTCTTCATGAGCGCCTTCCGCTCGGGCGAAGTGTCGAGCAACGCCGGCGGGCTGCTGATCTGGCCCGCGCGGCTCGTCATCCTGGTCGGTTTCACGCTGCTGCTGGCGCAGGGCTTCTCGGAGCTGATCAAGCGGATCGGAGTGCTCGCTGGCCGCATCCCCGATGAGGGCGCGCCCGACGATTCCGACGACGTGCGGGGGCGCGAATGAGCGCATTCCTCGTCGCCAACATCGCGCCGATTATGTTCGGCTCGCTCGCGCTGTTCATGGTGCTCGGCTATCCGATCGCATTCTCGCTCGCCGCGCTCGGCCTGTTCTACGGGATTGTCGGCATCGAGCTCGGGCTCTTCGCGCCGACCTTCCTGCAGGCGCTGCCCGATCGCGTCTTCGCGGTGATGGCCAACGAGACGCTGCTTGCGATTCCCTTCTTCACCTTCATGGGGATCGTGCTCGAGCGATCGCGCATGGCCGAGGATCTGCTCGAGACCATGGGGCAGGTTTTCGGTCCTGCGCCGGGCGGGCTGGCCTACGCCGCGATCTTCGTCGGCGCGCTGCTCGCCGCGACGACGGGCGTGATCGCCGCCGCCGTGATCTCGATGGGCCTGATCTCGCTGCCGATCATGCTGCGCCACCGCTATGACCGCAGCCTCGCCGCCGGCGTGATCGTGGCGTCGGGCACGCTCGCGCAGATCCTGCCGCCATCGCTGGTGCTGATCGTGCTCGCCGACCAGCTCGGGCGCTCGGTGGGCGACATGTACGCCGGCGCGCTGATTCCGGCGCTGACGCTCACCGCGCTCTACGCGCTCTACGTCTTCCTGCTTTCGCTCGCGCGCCCGCAACTGGTCCCGCCGCTTCCGCCCGAGGCGCGCACGCTGGGGCGCGGACTGGCGTCCCTCGGCGTCGCTATCGTGCTGGCGGTCGGGGCGGGCTGGCTCGCGACCATGTTCTTCGCCGGACGCGTCGAACAGGGCGCGGTCGTCTACGGCGCGGCGACGGGGGCGATCCTCGTCTATGCCTTCGCGTCCGCGGACGGCCTTTTCGGCCTCGGCGCGCTCTCGCTGCTGGCGCGGCGCGCGATCCTCACCGTGACGCCGCCGCTATCGCTGATCTTCCTCGTGCTCGGCACGATCTTCGTCGGTATCGCGACCCCCACGGAGGCCGGCGCGATGGGCGCCGTCGGCGCGCTGGCGCTGGCGTTGGCCAACGGGCGATTGACGTTCCGGCTCACCCGCGAGGCCGGCGAGGCGACGGCGAGGCTGTGCGCTTTCGTCATCTTCGTGCTCATCGGCGCGCGCGTCTTCGCCCTGACCTTCTACGGCGTGAACGGTCACCTCTGGCTGAAGGACCTGCTGCTGGCGCTCCCCGGCGGCGAGTCGGGGTTCCTCGCCTTCGTCGGCGTGGTGATTTTCTTCCTCGGCTTCTTCCTGGATTTCTTCGAGATCGTGTTCATTCTCGTGCCGCTGCTCATCGAGCCGGCCCGCGTGCTCGACATCGATCTCATCTGGTTCGGCGTGCTGCTGGCGCTCAATTTCCAGACGTCGTTCCTCACGCCGCCCTTCGGCTTCGCGCTGTTCTACCTGCGCTCCGTCGCGCCCGCGAAGACCTATGTCGACGCCGTGACGGGCGAGCGGATCAGGGGTATAGACACGCTCGAGATCTATCGCGGCGCGCTGCCCTTCGTGGCGATCCAGGTCCTGATGATCGTGATCGTCTTTCTCTTTCCCGGAATGGTCACGCATTACCGCGTGACCGGCCCCGACCTCGATCCGGCCGAGGTGGAGCGGCGCTTCGACCAGCTCATCCTGCCGGGGCTGGACGGGGGCGGAATGCCCGGCATGCCGAGCTTCGATCCGCCCCCGACGCCACGGTTCGAATAGGGCGCTGCCGATCAGGGCTCGATCGGCTGGCCCGAAGCGTCGCGGATATCGAGGCGATAGTTGCGCCGCGCCTTGTCCGCCGACATCTCATGCTCGAGATCCTGCGACGAGGCCCGGCCCGTGTGAGAATCCGGCTCGATGTCGAGAACGCCGATTTGTACGCCGACACCATGGATGGTCAGCGTTTCCGCAGGATCGTCCGGATTCGGGAAATCGATCGTCACGCGAGACAGGTAGTCGCGGATCAACCCTACGGCCGCTTCGACATCCTCGCGCAGCCCGATCGCCTCCCATTCATCGCCGCCGTATTTCTGGAAGGTGACGTTGGGATATGCTGCGGCCGCGGCCTCCAGCGCCGCGTTGAGATGGCCGATCGCCGCGTCGCCCGCGTCCCAGCTGAATCCGTTGATCAGGGAGAGTTTGGAGAGGTCGCCCTGGGCGTGCGCATAGCCTTCGGGCACACGTCCGTCGGCGTCACGGGGCGCCGACAGCTCCGCCGCGCCATTGAGAATGCCGGGCGCGTGCATGAACCGCTCCTGGATCGCGCGCTGCGCCAGTCGTTCGCGATCCTCCGGGCTCATCGCCTCGATCTGGTCGCTGAGCGCGTCGAAGCGATCGCGCAGCACGGCGTTCTGGTCGAGACGCGCGCCGGTCGGCGGGACCGACGCTGTTCCTTCGAGCGGTCGCACCCGCTGATGGACTTCCGGAATGTAGGGTTCGAACAGGTCGGCGCCGCGCTCCGGATATAGCCCTTGCCCGACGCGTTCCGCCTTGACCGCGTCGATGCCCGCGCGACCGCGCGCGAACTGGTCCTCGAGAGCGCCGACGCTCGTGTCGGCGATCGGGCCGGTGTCGAACCAGGCGACGCCCGGTCGAAATACCTGGCGCCCGGGACCGAGGTTGCCCGTGCCGATCATCAGGTCGCTGAATGACCCATCAAGCCGTCTCAAGGTCTCCTCGACCCGATCGGGGGGCACAACGATGATCGCCGTGGCCCCGTTGGGATGCAGAACCTCGCCACCTTCGCGCTCTGCGACCCGCGCAATCTCCGCCATTCCGGCCGCGATCAGATCGTCCCCGTGCTGGTGGCTGAGCAATTCATTGACGGCCTTGCCGCCGCCAAACTCGACGACGATCAGGTGGTGGCCCGGAACGGCTACGAGCGGCAGGGCATGCGCATTCTTGAGGCCGGAAACCGGGTTGACGAACATCTGCGTGATGAAGCGCGCGATGTCGTCAGGGGTCTGCAGGTTGGGCATTTGATCGTTCAGCAAACGCCGCATGGCCGTCGACTGGTCCAGCGTGAAGCCTTCGATCGCGGCTTGCGGATCGTCGAGCATGGCGAGCAACTGCGGGTCGATCCGGCGTGAAATCGCCGCAAGATCCGCCTCGCCGAAGATACGAGCGGCCTGCGCGGAGAAGGTTTCGCCCGCTCCGCCTGCTCCGTCCGGTTCGTCGGCTGGCGCTGCGGCGGCTGCGTCGGCGTTTGGCGGCGTTCC
>REDO01000047.1 GCA_007693435.1 Salinarimonadaceae bacterium
GCCCCCGGCGCGATGCGCAGCATCACGGCGAGGCTGGGCAGGGCGATCAGGAAGGCGGCGGCGATGGAGAGGATGATTCCCCAGGCCCCGCGATGCCAGCTTTCGAGACAGCGCGTGACGAGCGCGGCCGCGGCGGGCGGGATCGGTTGGCCGGTCCCCGCGCGGGTGACGCGGATCATCCTGTCGGCGCTCGCCACCCGCAGCATCAGCCCGGTGCGCCCGTTGATCCGCAACATGCTCAATTCCGCCGCGAGCCGGGTCGCGAGGCTGGCAAAGACGAGGGCGATCAGCATCATGACGACATGCCCGAGCAGCGTCGTCTCGCGGCCCGGAATGATGATGTCGGTGACGACCATGTTCGCCATCGGCACGAGGGCGAGGGCGAGGCCGGCGATGAAGGTCATCGCCGCGAAACCCGAAAGATCGCGTATCTTGGTGCGAAGCCCGTAGGCCAGAAGCCCCTTCCAGTTGATCTTGGTGTCGGGGAGCACGGGGGACAGCGCGAAGGCGTCCTCGCCGAGATCAGCCAGCCCTGCCTTGTCGAGGATGCGCGCGCCACAGGGCTTGTCGCCGGGTACGATCTTCCACTTCGTGCCCTGCGGTATCAGTGCGACCGGAACGCCGTCGCTCGCCCGGCGCGCCATCATCGGAAGGGCATAGCGGCGCTCCCAGCCCGGAGACAGGCTGATATGATGCGCGACAAGTCCGGCCGAACGCGCAAGGCGTTCGATGATGTCGGTATGCGCTTCCGAGCTTCCGGGGGTGAGCCCGGCCTCGGGCTTGCGGCCGTAGAAGCGTGCGGCCGCGCGCATCGCTGCCAGAACCGGATTCTCCGCCGTGGCGAAGGAGCCGCCGGATGCGGGGTTGAGCATGGTCTCGACGCGCCCGAGAACATCGTTGACGGCGATATCTTCGTCCTGATCCGATGTGAGGGCGGAAGCTTGGAATGCGCTCATCAGGCCACCTCGGCGATTGCCCGCGCCTGCGAGCCGAAGAATTGGCTGGGATGGCCGCGCCCGGCGATCACGCCCTCGCGCAGCAATATGGCTTCGTCGCAGCGCAAGGCCGTGCCCGGGCGATGCGTGACGATGACGACACTCGCCCCGGTCGCCCGCAGGACCCCGAGGATCAGCTCCTCGGATTGCGGATCGAGCGCGCTCGTGGTCTCGTCGAGAATCAGGACCCTGGGCTTGCGCACGATGGCGCGGGCGAGGGCGAGGCGCTGCAATTCACCGCCGCTGAACCCTGTCGCATTGGCGGCGATCTTCGTCGAAAGGCCGGCGGGACGGCGCGCGATGGCATCGGCGAGGCCGACCCAGGCGACAGCCCGGCGAACCGCCTCGTTCGTGATGGCGCGATCCCAGAGCGTGATGTTCTCCTCGATCGTCCCGGTGAAGGTCGCCGAACTCTGGCCGACATAGATCATCGCCCTGCGCAAAGCGTCCTGCGGCCAGTCGTCCAGCGGACGGCCATCGAGGGTGACGGTGCCTTGATTCGGCTCGATCAGGCCGGCGAGCAGCCGCGCGAATGTCGATTTGCCCGCTCCCGATCCGCCGATGACGGCGACGAGCCGGCCCGGTTCGAGGGTGCAGGTGATGTCGCGCAGGATGGGGCGGCCCGGGGAATGGGCGAAGTCGACATGCTCCATCGCCAGTTTTCCGACCACCGCCTTGTCGGCCGGTTCGCGCTCGCGTCCGTCGAAGGCGGAGGCGCAGCGGTGCTCTTCGAGATCGGCGAGGCGCATCAACGCCCCCGCGGATTCCTGGAGCTGGCAGAAGGAAGAGGCCAGCGTCGCGATCGGTTTGTTGAGCAGGCCCGCCAGCATCTGCGTCGCCACCAGATCGCCGAGGGACAGCGTGCCCTCCATCGCCCGCATCGCGCCGACGACGAGGACGACGGCGGCGAGGATGAGGCCGGAGGCAACGGGGCCGAGATTGGCGAGGGCGCGCAGCATGCCCAATCGCTGCTCGGTGGCGATCGCCCCCTCTTCGCCGGAGGTCCAGCGCCCCAGAAGCAGGCGCTCGCGTCCAAGCGACTGATAGGTCGGAAAATGCGCCATGCCGGAGGTGGCGACCGCCGCCGCGCGCCCTTCGGCGACCTGATGCTCGCGGGTGCGATCGGCCAGACGTGTGGCGATCGCCCCGAGAACGATGAAATTGACGGCGCAGGTGACGAAGGCCGCGGCCATGATGACCGGGTCGTAGAGCGACAGGATCAGGAAATAGCCGATGGCGATGACGAGTTCGGGTGCGACATTCGCAAGCGGACCCGCCACCGTGCCGCCGATCTCGGAGCCGAGCCGGATGCGCGAGACGATCTCGCCGGCGGAGCGCTGCGAAAAGAAGGCGAGCGGGAGCGTCATGGCGCGCCAGAAACCGCGCAGGGCGGAGGTCGCGCCGATCTTGATCTTCCACGTCGCAACCGTCCAGGAGGACAGGAAGGCGAGGGCGATCTGGACGACGATGACCGTCCCGAGCACGCCGATGAAGGCGGGCACCCAGCTCGATTGTCCGGCCCCCAGGATGTGATCGACGAAGGCGCTCATCGCGCCGGCGAGCGCAAGGCCTGGAACCACCGCGAATGCGCCGACGATCAGCGCAACGAGCATGGCGTCCTTCGAGCGCATGGCTTCGCGCATGAGCGCGCCGGTCACCGAAGGAGCGCGTCCGGCGCGCTTGAAGTCCGGCCCGGGCTCGAGGGCGAGGGTGAGGCCGGTGAAACTCTCGTCGAATTCCTTGCGGCTGACGCTCCTGCGCCCCTGGGCCGGGTCGACGATGACGCATTCCTTGCGCCCGACCGATTCGAGCACGACGAAATGGTTGAAGCACCAATGGATGATCTGCGGCATCGGCAGGGCGACGAGATCGTCCGGCTCACGGCGCAGGGCCACGGTCTTCATGCCGTAGCTGCGCGCGGCAGCCGCGAGGCCGGCGGCGTTGACGCCGTCGCGCGAGGTGCCGCAGCGCTCGCGCGCATCTTCCAGGGTGATCCAGCGGCCATGGCGCGCCAGCACCATGGCAAGGCAGGCGGCGCCGCATTCGGCCGCTTCCATCTGGAGGACGAGCGGCGTGCGCCGTGAGATGAGTCCCGCTGCGCCGCTCATTTCGCCAGCGCGCTCCAGCCGCCTTCATCCGCGCCGAAGAAGCGCTGCAACGCGGGAAGGGCAATCGTCAGCAGCGTCTCGCGCTCGACGGTGATGCGGCTGCTCAGCGGCGTTCCCGGACTGAGGCGCATGTCGGGCCCATCCCCCGATGTCCAGGCATAGCCCGAAGGCGTCGTCGGGTCGCGGTGCAGCGCCACGCGCACGGCGAAGGGCGCGCCGCCATTGGCGGTTTGTTCGGCCAGCGCGGTATTGCCGAGGGTGCGCGTCAATGCCTGTTCGGTGATCGGCGCTTCGGAGATCTCCATCACCGTGCCGCGTATGCGCCCCTGTTCGCGGGTCGGCATCGAGAGCGGGCGCAGATAGACCTGATCCCCGATATTCACGAGCTTGCCGTCGGAGAGCGAGACATAGGTAATGGCATCGAGCACCTTGTCGAAATTCTCCGGAATGATGCTCATGACGGGCTGGCCGGCGCCCACGAGGCCGTTGCGCTCGACGGAGAGTTCGGCGACGAGTCCGTGGACCGGGCTGCGCAGCTCGGTGCCGCGCTGGAGTTCGGTGCGCAGGGCGAGAATCTCGGATTCGGCCTGGGAGATGGCGTTTGCCTCCTCGAGACGCTCGCGCTTGCGCGCCGATTCCTTCAGCAGCGGTTCGACGAGAAGGGCCGAGAGGTCACTGCGCGCGGCAGCGAGCTCGTTGGCAACGGCCTGCGTTGCCACTTCGGCCTCGTGAAGGCGGACGGCGGTGGTGATGCGCCGCTCCATCAATGTGATCTGGCCCTGTTCCAGCTTCTGCTGGGATGCGAGCTGGCGTTCGAGATTGGAGATGCGCTCCTCAAGCGAAAGTCGCCGCACGGCGCGGACTTTCGCTTCCGTCTCGGCCTCGGCTTCCTGGAGGATGCGGGTCTGTTCCGCCTTCTCGCGCAGGGCGGCGAGATTGCGCTGCGCCTTCTTGAGCGAGGCGATGCGATCCGGCAGGCGCAGGCGCGCCACGACCTGGCCCTGGCTGACATAGTCGCCCTCGTTGACGAGGATCGCCTCGACGACGCCTTCCATCGGCGCGCGCACGGGGTTCAGCAACTCACCCGAGGTGTCGACGAATACGCCATTGCCGTTGATCTGCACGGGCACTTCGACGAAGGCACTCCAGACGACGGCGGCGGACAACGTGATTCCCAGGAGCACCATGGCGGTGCGCGTCAGGCCGGTGGTCACCCGCATCGCGCTCGGAAGATTGTCGATCCGCCGCTGCGCGTCGACGGCTTGCTGGCGAAAAAATCCATCCGACATCGGCAATCCCAACAATGTTGATCTGATCTCAGCATAGAAAGATTATCCCGATTTGATAGCAATATCGTTGAAATAATTGATGAATAAAAATATAAATTATATTCGTTAAACGAATTATTTACCGAAAAAATTAATATTTATTTACTGTATATAAATGGAAATTTTGCCCCACTTCTTGCATGTATTTTATTGTGTCGCGACGATTTCGCGAAAGGCGGCGATTTCGCTTTCGATCATCGCATCGGTTTCGATCGCGCCACGGGCGCGCGGGACAGCGCCGCGCCGTATCATGTCGGCAATGAAGGGCTCGCTCTCGGCGGCGGCGAGGAAGGCCGCTTCGAGCCGTGCGACGTCGTCGTCCGGGACGCCGGCCGGGGCGATCATCCCCCACCAAAGGACCGTTTCGGCATGCTCCAGTCCAAGCGCGCGCAGCCCGCTCGCGGCCGGCATGGCCGGGTTGTCGTCGGCGGAGGTCAGGATGAGGCATTTCGCCTGCCCGGATTCGACATGGGGGAGGATCGCGGCCAGGGAACCGCCATAGAAATCGACCTGACCGGCGAGGAAATTGCGTGCGGTCTCGGTTGCCCCGGAGAAGGGGACACCGCGCAATTCCGCGCCGGCGGAGCGGAAAATCCGTTCGGCCGCGAGCCGCATCGTGCCGCCGGCGCCATCGTTCCCGTAGCTGTAGAGGCCGGGATTGGCGACGAGATGCTCGATCAGCGCCGTCGCGTCGTCAGCCGGAAAATCGGGCCGGGCGCACAGGACGTAGGACGAGAAGCCGATCGACATCACCGCCCGGTAATCGCGCTTTTCGTAAGGTGCGCGAACCGTCAGCGGCGTGACCGTCAGCGGGCTGTTCCAGACAAAACCGACCGTATAGCCGTCCGGCTGCGCCCGCGTCATCTCGTGGATGCCCGACATGCCGCCCTCGCGCGGGCGGTTGTTGACGATCACGCGCTGT
>REDO01000171.1 GCA_007693435.1 Salinarimonadaceae bacterium
TAAGCTATCCGAAGGCCGCGCCGTGCGCGCAGCGTTGCGAAAATTGCGACATGCGCTTCAGTTCGGCGATTCAGGTGGGCTCTGATTGAAGTGATCGTGAATCGAGGCATGTGCCGCAGCAGATCAACCTTTGCGCGTTGAAAATGCGCATGCCGGGACATGATAGCCCCCCGATAGAAATCGATATTGATATTGAAAATCTATATAAAACGATTATTTCTCGTTGGTATGGTTCAACGAGCGGTTCTCCATGCGAGGAAGGCTTCAACACCGCAAAGTCACTGGCCGATCGTCATGTGCGAGACGCCACGAAACGAACGCGGCGTTCTTTGTCGAGCGCTGAGGGCGCGACAGAGTAGAGGAGATGAGACATGGATACATACCGGTCCCTGACCTCCCTGGCGCGGGACAGAATCCGGAAGTTGATCCTGTCAGGCGAGCTGCAGCCTGGGTCGAGGATCCAGATCGAATCGTTGTGCAAGAAACTCGATGTCGGCGCCAGCCCGGTGCGCGAGGCGTTGAGCATCCTGTCCTCGGAGCAGCTGGTCGAGCGAAGCGAGCAGCGGGGCTTCTGGACCCCGGCCATCAGCGCTCAGGACTTCAACATCCTTCTGGACACCCGTTGCAGGGTCGAGTCGATGGCCCTTGGCGACGCCATCGCGCATGGCGGGTCCGACTGGGAGGAGCGCATCGTTCTCCTGGAATATCGCCTGAAAACGATCGATCGCGCTGCGGCGCCCTCGGCTTGGGAGGACTGCCATCGTGATTTTCACGCCGCGCTCATCGCGGCTTGTCCGTCCACTTACCTGTTGAACTTCTGCAGCCAGCTGTATGACCTGGCGGTGCGGTATCGAAACCTTGCCAGTCAGGCCGCATATCCATCGCGGCAGGTCCAGAGCGAGCATGCCGACATCGTCCAGGCGACCCTGGCGCGAGACGCGAACCGCGCGGTTGCGCTGCTGGTCGATCATTATCGTCGAACCGGAGATTTTCTCTACCAGCAGCTCGAAACGAGCGAAAGACAAGCCGCAGACAAGGCGCTCTAGTTGTGGAGCCTCATTCCGCCATGTGGGCGCCGAAAGGCGCTCTTGACGCCCCGAATACGGTGAACGTAGACCGCAGGCGTGTCCTCAGGCGGCTTGACGGGGCAGGATGAAGTCGAAATCGACCTTGCTGAAGCTGTCGTTCAGGCGGTCGCGGGCGGCGATATCGGCGGCCAGCGCCGCTCGGTCGCCGGGCCGGTATTCCATGACCAGATCCCTGCGCACGCCAAACACCGCGTCCGCGTCCAGATAGGGGTCATCGCTTGGAAAGACCTCGGTCACGAGGGTGCGGTAGCCTTGAGCCCGGATGATGAAATGCAGGTGCGACGGGCGCCAGGCGTCGCGGCCGGTGGCGTTCAGCAGGTCGCCCACAGGGCCGTCCGTCGGCACCATGTAGGGGGCAGGACGGATGGTGGACAGCGCATAGCGCCCATCGGCGCCGGTCGCCATCGAGATGCGCAGATTGTATTCCGGCTGCTTCGGGTCCTGGTTGGAATACAGGCCGTTGTCGGCGGTCTGCCAAAGCTCGATCTGCGCGCCCTCGATCGGGTCGCCATGGGTATCCCTGACGACACCTTCGACGACCACCTGCGGCCCCGGGTTTTCGCCGATCATGTCGCCGCCGACAGGCAGGTCCGGCGCGCCGAGAATGTGAAACGGCCCGAGCACCGAGGAGCTGGTGCATCCGCTCGGCGAGTTGATCATATCGACCAGCGAACTCAGACCCAGCACGTCCGAGAACAGAACGAACTCGTTGCGCTCGTCATCGGTCATCTCGCCTGCTCGGGTCAGCAACTCCAGACCTTTGCGCCATTCCGCATGGGTCAGCCCGACCTCCTTGGCGAAAGCGTGCAGATGCCTCACCAGGGAGCCCAGGACCTCTTGCAGGCGGGGGTCCGTATCAGGTCCGGACAGGCCGAGCAGCGTTTCGGTCAGTGTTTCGGGGGTGACGTTACGCATGACGAAGCATCTCCGTGATCGCCGGCTCAAGGCAACAGCGCTGTGGACAGGATCGGGAACTCGATCAGGATTATGAGCACAAGCAGCATCACCCCGGCGAAGGGCAGGGCGCCCATGAAGACATCCTTGAGCGTGATGTTCGGATCGTTGATCGTGCTCTTGATGACGAAACACGATATCCCGAGGGGTGGAGTCAGCAGGCCGATCTCGGCGCCGATCACGACGATGATGCCGAACCATACCAGGCTGACGCCGAGCGGCTCGACGATGGGCAGAAACAGCGGCACGATGATCAGGATGATCGACGCCGTGTCCAGCAGCGTGCCCAGAAAGAGCATCAGCACCACAAGCATCACCATCACCGCGGCGAAGCCGAGCTGATGGCTGTCCAGGAACGCGCCCAACGCGTTGGGAATGCCCGCGATTCCCAGCATCCGGCTGTAGATCGACGCGGCGGTGATCAGGAACAGGATCGCGGCCGTGATGTGGCCGGTTTCCAGCAACGCGCTCCAGAAGCCCTTGAGGTCGATGCGGCGGCGCGCCACGGCCAGGATCAGGCCGAGCGCCGCCCCGGAGGCCCCGGCCTCGACCGGTGTCAGCCACCCGGTATAGATCCCTCCCAGAACCATCAGCACCAGCCCCAGCAGAGGCAGGCACAACAGCACCATCTGCGACGTGCTCAGCAACTTGGTCTCGTCGATCGCCCGCGCGCCCTTGTTGACGACGAAGCCCGGCGTCAGTCGGGCCATCAGCGCGATCGCGACGATATAGGCGACTGCCAGCAGGATGCCCGGGATCACGCCCGCCAGGAACATGTGCCCGACCGACTGTTCGGCGACGATGGCGTAGATGATCAGCATCGCCGAAGGCGGGATGATCATTCCCAGGACTGAAGACCCGGCCACAACGCCGACTGCGAAACGCTTGTTGTAGTTCAGTTTCATCATCTCGGGCACGGCGACCTTGGTGAACACCGAAGCCGAGGCGATGGAGCTGCCCGTCACTGCGGCGAACAGGGCGTTGGCCCCCACCGTCGCCATGCCGACGCCGCCCGTCACGCGATGAAACAGCGTGTTCATCACGCGGTAGACATCTTCGCCCATCCCCGCCCTCGACACGATCAGGCCCATGAAGGTGAACAAGGGAATCGTGGCGAAGGAGTATTCCGTCACGCTGTCGCCCAGCGCGATCTTCAGGAGATTGAGGGGCAGTTGGAAACTGTCGCGCAGAATCCAGATCGTGACGAAAGAGACCATTCCCAGCGCGATCGGGATATAGACGCCAAGGTAGATCAGAAACACCATCGCCAGGACGGAAAGAAGCCCAATCTCAAACGGACTCATGCGCCCGACTCCTCTAGGTGCAGTCGCTCGGGACGGCGCTTGCCTGAAATGGCCTTCGTGACGAAAATCAACGCGCACAAAGCCGTCGATAGGCAGATCACGAGTTTGATCGGCCAGTAGGGGGCGGTGAAGATTCCGGGCGTGCCGAAAAAGGTGCCTTCATGCCAGGCGCGCAGGAATTCGGGCCAAATCGCATAGGCGGCAAGTCCCATGAAGATCGCCGCGAGGGTGTCGATCATTCTGGCGAAGATCCGCGCGAGCGCTGGTTTGCGTTCCGAGAGAATGGCCAGAAAGCCGTCCGAGCGCGTCAGGCGGTTGATCCGCACGACGTCGGGGAGCTGGAGGAAAACGATCATCACCAACAGGAATTGGACCGCCTCATAAGTGCCGCGAAACGGCGCGTTGAAGGCGTTGCGCGAGATGACGTCGCTGTTGATCAAAACAACCAGACCCAACACGACCAGCGTTCCCGCTGCGTTGGCCACTTGCGCGACCCCCGCCATGAGCCGGGCCGCCACATGGACGGCCCGAGCCGGGGCGGAGCCGTTGGGGGGCTCCGCCGAGGTGCGTGGGGGCTGCACCGGCGTCAGCCTTCGATGGACCAGTTGCGCGCTGGGGTTTCCCCGCCGGCGATCAACTTGTCGATATAGGCCGCCAGCATGCCCGAGCCCTCTTTGCCGGCCGCGTCCAGCCCGGTGGCCCATTCCAGGGCGATGTTGGGCATCGCCGCAGCCCACCCCGCCCGTTGGTCGTCGGGCAGCTCGGTGATGACGCCGCCTGCGGCGACATAGGCGGCCTCGGATTCACCCGCGATCGACATCGCGACTTCGGCCAGGCGGTCGCGATAGGCGGCGGCGACATCCTGCAATATGGCCTGCACCGCCGGATCCAGAGTGTTCCAGAAGTCCTTGTTGACCGTCAGCGTCTTAGAATTGACCGCGCCGATGTTCGCGCGCAGCATGTAGGGAGCGACCTCGGCGATGGCGAAGGTGTTGGCCGCCTCGGGCCAAAGCATCGCGGCGTCGACCACGCCGGTCTGCATCATGTTGTAGAAGTCGGTCAGGCCGCCACGCACACCGACGGCGCCGTCCAGACCTTCGAGGTAACGCAGGTTGTAACCCGCCCCGGCGACCTTGAGATTGGCAAGATCGTCCAGACTGCTGACCGGCGTCTTTGAGAACATCTGGTAGCTGTCGAGCACCACGCCGGTCGCCAGATACACTTGGTTTTCACTGTCGAATTCGGCGCGCATGGCGGGGAACTCGTCGGCGATCTCGTCGACCGATCGCGCCACGAGCGCGGCGTTCGACGAGATGAAGGGCGTGACTGCGGCGATCGCCTGGCTGGGCAGCTCCGAAGCGTGGAAGATCGTCGTGACCACGCCGATATCGCCCAGCCCGAGCCGCATCCCCTCGAGTACGCCGCGCGGCTGCACGATCGCACTGCCATAGGATTCCTGGAAGTTCATCGGCGCGAGACCAGCCGCAACGAGCCTCCGGTTGACTTCGGGCAGGAAGAAGTTGGTCATTTCCTGCAGCCACATCGATCGGGCAGGGTAGCCGTCGAGCACGGTGACGGTGCGCCCTTGCGCGAACGCGGGAAAGCCAGTGGCGGCGGCGCCGGCGGTGGCGGCGCTGCCGGCGAGGAATGCTCGGCGGTTCAGTTTCATCGTCATGGTCTGGTCCTCCCTCTATAGTCTTGGTTGGGCCTTTGGCCCGTTAATTGACAGTCTTTCGCTCGCTGAAACGCAGCCCGAGGCTGGTCACAGAAATTGACATGCTTCGTCGAAGGGCAGGCGCGGCAGTTTCGGAAAGATGGCCGCTTCATCGCCATATCCGAGATTGAGCAGGAAGTTCGATTTCAACGTGGTTCCCGCCAGGACCGTGTTGTCGATCACTGTATTGTCGAAGCCTGAAATCGGCCCGCAATCCAGCCCTAG
>REDO01000173.1 GCA_007693435.1 Salinarimonadaceae bacterium
CGATGTGGCGTTTCATGTGAGCATTCTTCGCGACGTTCTGGCGTTCGCGCGGTAGACCGTGGCGCGCACCACACCACGGTTGACCGTTCGCGAATCGGCGTGGTAAGCACAACGTCATGAGCACGCAGATGAACCTCACCCTCGCGACCTTCACGCCCGGCGAAGCCGAGCGCATCGGTCCGCTCGCGACGAACATGCAACGCGACTGGCGTCGGCGGGGCTTCATCCCGCCGAGCCCCTTCGACTGTTTTGCCCTCGCGGAGATGCAGGCGCTCAAGGCGCTCGCGGATCGCGGCATTGGCCCGCAGGTGGCGAAGGATGTTTCCAGCATCTGTGCGATGGGAATCGTCTGGAGCGCCCTCGGATGGCGCGAAGCCATAGACGGCGATCTCAGCCGCCTTCTCGACGACCTTCCCGATGACGTGAAGGACGCGCAAGCGCAGAGTGTTCGCGAAGCACTCGACGCCATTGCGGAGCGCCAAGGCCAGGCGATCACTGAGCCGACGGACCCGCATTGGGGATACAAGACCCGGCGCGTGAAAAATGCCCTTTGGAAGAGCCGTGGGTTCCCGCGCGTCCTTCCGGGGCGGTTCTTCATCTGGTGGGCAGACGGAAGCCACCTGTGGCACACGTCGCTCGAACAAGCTTTCGACGACCTTTCTTCCAGCGATCCGCGTCTTGCGGGACCTGCGCTCGTGCTCGACCTCGACGCGCTCGGCTCCACTCTTCTCGACCGGGCGGGACGCCCGCTCGTGCACGTCGAGATTTACGACGAAGAATCCGAAACCGAAACGGCCATTGACTGTCGTGACGACAAGCCAGGCCCCCAGATGGAACCTACATCATGAATCGACTTGCAGAACTCCGGGAAGCCCGCGCCGCCAAGGTCGCCGAAATGCGCGCCCTGCTCGACGCGGCCAACAAAGAGAAGCGCGATCTCTCCGACGGCGAGAGCACGCGCTTCGAAGCCCTCAAGGCGGAAGTCTCCAGCATCGAGACGCGCATCGGCCAGGCCGAAGCTCTCGCCGAAATGGAGCGCCGCGCGGAAGCGGAGCCGGTCAACGGCAATGAGCACTCGCCGCGCGAGCTGCGCAACTACAGCCTCGCGAGAGCTATGCACGGCATGCTCAACGGTCGCCTGGACGGCGTGGAGCGCGAGGCGCATGACGAGCTGGCGCGAGGGCGCGAGGCGCGCGGCCTGATGGTGCCGACGAGCATCCTGCTCGGCGAGCAACGCGCCCTTACGACTACGGCGCCCGTCGGCGGCCCCGGCGGCAACATTGTCGCCACGAACCTCGCGCCGCTCGGCGACCGGTTCCGCCCTGCCCTGCGCATCGAGTCCATGGGCGCGACGATCCTGCGCAATCTGACCGGCAATCTCGATCTGCCGAATCTGGCCGAAAGCGGCGCCGCCTTTTGGGTGGCAGAGCACGTCAACACGACAGGATCGGACCCGGAATTCCGCAAGACTTCCATGTCGCCGAAGACGGTTTCCGGACAATACGAAGTCTCCCGGCGCATGCTGCTGCAGGCCGCGCCCGCGCTCGACGAGGTTCTACGCCGCGACCTCGGCTTCATCCTCGCCCAGGCGCTGGACAAGGCCGCGATCAGCGGCGGCGGCGCGAACGAACCTTCCGGCATCCTCTCGACCGTCGGCGTCGCCGAGATCACGGACGCCGCCGCCCTGAGCGACACGGCCGCCGATCTGATCGGCGCTCTCGACCTGGACGACGTGACCGGAACCCGCGCGTTCCTGACCTCGCCGGTGCTCATGAACCGCGCCCGCAAGATCAAGGATCTGGAAGGCCGCAACATCCCGCTCAGCGAGATTTTCCATAACGAGCGCGTCGAGTCCTCGACGCAGGTTCCCGCCGATCTCGGCGAGGAAGACGATCTCGTGGCGCTCATCTACGGCGAGTGGGCGCACCTCTATCTCGGATACTGGAGCGGCATCGATATCCTGCTGAACCCCTACGATCAGCGCGTGTCGTCGAAGGGCGGCGTTCTGATGCAGGCCTTCCTCGACACCGACGTGGCGGTGCGCGACGTGCGCGCCTTCCGCTACGCCGAAGTGGCGGCGGCGGACCCCGTGATCGGTGGCGACTGATGGCAGAGCGCGAACGCCGCTCCGTAGCCCTCGAGGTGCGGTCGAAAGGCCGCCGCCTCGAGGGCTACGCCGCGCTCTTCGATGTCGAGGCGCGTATCGGCCCGATCCGGGAGAAGATCGCTCCAGGCGCGTTCGCGGCGAGCCTCGCATCGGGTGCGGATATCCTCGCGCTTGCCGATCACGATCCGGCGCGCGTGCTGGCGCGCACCCGCAGCGGATCGCTCCGTCTATCCGAGGATTCGCGAGGCCTCGCCTTCGATCTCGCCATTCCGGAGACACAGGCCGGACGCGACATTCTCGCGCTCGCCGAACGCTCCGATCTCGGCGGGATGAGCTTCGGGTTTCAGGTTCCCGCCGGCGGCGAGGAATGGGTTGGCGAGCTGCGCACGATCCGCGCCGCCGAACTCTTCGAAATCTCCGTAGTGTCCGCATGGCCGGCCTACGAGGGCACGACGATCACCGCCCGATCCCGCCAGATCGCGCTTCCTCCCCGGCTCGCGCTCGCCAGCCGATACCTCGAAATCTTGGGAGCCTGACATGGGTCTGATCGATCGCCTCCTGCGCCGCGAAACCCGCTCTCAAACGGCGAATGCCAGCGACCCCTTCCTTGCAGAGTATTTCGGAATGCGCGGCCTGTCGGGCGCGGTCAACCCGGAAGCCGTCCTCTCCAATCTCTCCGTCGCGGCGCGGTGCGTTGCGCTGCGCTCGGAACTGCTGGCGAGCGTCGGGCTTCACCTCTACCGCCGCACGGCCAATGGCGGTCGCGAGCGCGCGGACGATAACCCGCTCTATGAGGTGCTGCACGACGTGGCGAACGCCGGGATGACGGCTTACGAGGCGCGGGAATTCATGGTCCGCAGCCTCGACACGCACGGCAACGCCTACGCCCGGATCGAACGAAACGCCCGCGGCCAGGTGACGGCGCTCTATCCGCTTCGCCCTGAGACTGTATCTCCCGAGCGCCTAGCGAGCGGACGGCTGCGCTACCGCGTAACCGACGCGCGCGGCGGCGTGACGGTCCTTCTCGACGAAGAAATCATGCACGTCCGCGCATCCTCGCGCGACGGCATGGTGGGAATCTCGCCCATCCAGCTCTCTCGCGGCGTGCTCGCCCTCCCGCTGGCGCAAGCCGACATGGCCGGCAGGATCATGGAGAACGGAATGCAGCCCAGCGGCCTGCTTTCGTTCCCGCAGAACCTGAGCACCCAGGCTCACGAAAGCGTGCGCAAGTCGATAAAGGAGCGCCACGGGGGAGCGGCGAACGCCGGGAAGCTCTTGATTCTCGATGGCGGCGTGAAATTCGAACGCATCGAATTCTCGGCGGACGACCAGCAATTTCTGGAGAGCCGCAAGCTCTCGAACGAAGACGTGGCGAGGATCTTCAACGTCCCCCCGACCACTGTCGGCATTCTCGACAAGGGAACCTATTCCAACGTCGAACAGGAATCGCAGGCGCTTATTCAAAACTGCCTCGGGCCCCTCGCCGCGCGCGTGGAAGCCGCAATGATGCGGTGCCTGCTCACGACCGCCGCACGGCGCACCTATTATATCGAACACGATCTGAACAAGCTGCTGCGCGGTGACGTGAAGAGCCGTTTCGAGGCCTACCGCATCGGGCGCGAGATCGGCGCATTCTCGCCGAACGACGTGCGGCGCCGGGAAAACGAGCCGCCTATCGAGAACGGCGACACCTATCACCAGCCGGCGAACTGGAGCCCGCTCGGCACGACCGACACGCCCGGAGGCGCGAGCTGATGACCAAGCGCAGAGCCTTTCGCCAGACCGACCTCACGCGCGCGCTCAAGGGCGCGATCAATGCCGGCCAGCGCGTGGCCCGCGTCGAGATCGACCCCGAAAACAAGATCGTCATCGTCATGAACGACGGCGCGCCGGCGGAACCTGCGACGGATTTCGACAGGTGGAAGGTGAAGCGCGATGCGAGGCCGTAAGAAGCGCGGAAATCCGTTCCCAGGCATCAACTCGCGCGAGAAGCGCCTAGCCGACGGAACGGTGAAAAAATATTACTACGCTTGGAAGGGTGGCCCGCGCTTGCCCGATGACTACGGCAGTCCGGAATTTGCGGCCGCATATCTTGCCGCGATCTCCCGAAAGCGCACCCCTCCCGAGGGCGTGATTTTCTCGCTGCTGCAGGGCTACCAGGCAAGCGCCACCTTCACCGGAAAGGCGTCGAGCACGCGGAAGGATTACGTCCGGCACATCAAGCTCATCGAGGCCGAATTCGGGGATTTCCCACTGTCCGCGCTGACAGACCGGCGCACGCGCGGCGAGTTTATGGCGTGGCGCGACCGCCTCGCCGCCTCTTCGCCCCGACAGGCCGATTACACTTGGCAGGTGTTCGCGCTCATCCTCGCATGGGCGCTCGATCGCGGCCTGGTCGCGGTGAACCCCTGCGAGCGCGGCGGACGGCTCTACCGCGCCACGCGCTCCGAAAAAATATGGACTCCGGACGACGAGGCCGCGTTCCTCGCCGCCGCGCCGCAACACCTGCACCTTCCGCTCATCATGGCGCTATGGACCGGCCAGAGACAGGGCGACCTCCTGCGCCTACCGTGGAGCGCCTATGACGGCGCACGCATCCGGCTCAAGCAGGGCAAGGGCGGCGTTCGCGTCGTCATCCCCGTGGGCCGCCCGCTCAAGGCGGCGCTGGACGCCACGGAGCGCCGCAGCCCCGTCGTGCTCGTCAACAGCGAGGGCAAGCCCTGGACGGCGGACGGCTTCCGATCGTCATGGCGAAAGGCCTGCGCCAAGGCCGGCGTCACCGGCGTGACCTTCCACGACCTTCGCGGCACAGCCGTAACCCGGCTCGCGCTCGCTGGATGCACAGAATCGGAGATCGCGACCATCACCGGGCACACCACCCGCGACGTGCGCTCGATCCTCGACGCGCACTACCTTCACCGCGACCCGGCGCTTGCTGAAAGCGCCATTCGCAAGCTCGAAACGAGAACGCAATCGCCCGACCGGACCCCCGACCGGGCCTGAATGTTCTCATCTGAAAAGGAGAAAAGCGCAGTAAAATCAAGTGGCTGGGGGACTAGGATTCGAACCTAGACTAGCGGAGTCAGAGTCCGCGGT
>REDO01000174.1 GCA_007693435.1 Salinarimonadaceae bacterium
GCGCCGATGAAATTGAGCGCGCCCGCCACGTAGCGGCCCTCGCGCCGCGCCATGACGAGGAGAACGCGCTCGGGCATGCGCTCGCCGATCAGCGAGAAGAAGCGGCGGTTGAGATAGGGCCGCCCCCATTTGCGCGAGCCCGTATCCTGGTAGAAGGCGTGGAACGCGTCCCAATGCTCCTCGCGCAGGTCGCTTCCCGTGATCCATTCCACCGTAATCCCTGCCGCCAAGGCTTCGCGACGTTCGCGACGGATCGCCTTACGTTTGCGCGAGGCGAGGCTCGCCAGAAACCCCTCGTAATCGCCGTAGGAGTCGTCGAGCCAGTGGAATTGCTGGTCGATGCGCATGAGGAAGCCGGCCCCCGCAAAGGCGTCGCGCTCCTCTTCGCGCAGGAATGTCGCATGGATCGAGGAGGCGCCGATCTGCTCGCGCAGCGCGCGCAGGCCGCCGATCAGCGCGGCGCGGCCGGGATCGCCCGTCGGTCCTGCGGAGGCCAGGAGACGCGGCCCGGTGGCTGGCGTGAAGGGAATGCTCAGCTGGAGTTTCGGATAATAGGGAATGCCGGCGCGCAGACAGGCGTCCGCCCAGGCATGGTCGAAAACGTATTCGCCTTGCGAGTTGCTCTTGAGATAGCAGGGAGCGGCCGCAACGAGGCGCTCGCTCTCCTCGACGAGGAGATGCAGCGGGCGCCATCCCGTCCCCTCGCCGACGCAGCCGGAATCCTCCAGTGCGGAGAGGAAGGCGTGGCGGGTGAAGGGATAGTCGCGCTCGCGCGCATCGTCGGCGGCTTGCGCGAGCGCGTCCCACCGCGCCGCGTCGACGAGGCCGATCGACGGGGCGATTTTGACGACGGGCTCGCTCAAGCGAAATCTCCGGAGATGGCGGCGCGCGGACAATCGTAATCTATAGCGCGCGCCCGGCCCCTCAACCCTGCGGATCGAAGCTCTCGAAGATGATCTGGTCCGCGTAGGCGAGCGCATCCCCCGCAGCCTGCGCGTCGCGCAGCGTCCAGGTCATCACGGGCATGCCGCGCAGCGTGCGGCACAGATGCGTCGCCACGCAGGGCAGGTCCTTCGCGCGCCATGACAGAAAATCGGGCTGCGTGCGTTCGAAATGCAGGAGTTCGGACATCGCCAGATCGGACATATCCCGCGCTCTCTCTCGTCCTGGCCGTTCGCCATCCTCGCCGTCCGGGACGCTCCGGCCGACGATCCCGCGCGGGCGCTCCGGCGCGATCTCGCGGGCGAGCGCGACGACGAAAGGGTCGCAGGACTTCACGCAGGCAGGGCCGTCGTAACCGGCGAGCAACGCCAGCGTGCGCCGCGTCAGGCGCGGATCGGCGTCGAAGCGGCTCTTGATCTCGACGACGAGCGGAACGTGGCCGGCGACCGTCGCGAGGAGTTCGGACAGGCTCGGCACGCGCTCGCCGGATCCCGCGAGCGTCAGCCGGGCGATCGCATCGGCCCGGCGCTCCCGGAGCACCCCGTTCTCGCCGGTGAGCCGCGCCAGTTCGTGGTCATGAAAGACCATCGCCTCGCCGTCGGCGGAATCCTGCACGTCGCATTCGATGGCGAAGCCGCGCGCGACCGCCGCCCGCGCTGCCGCGAGCGAGTTCTCGATCACGCCTGCGCCCGCCGCGTGCAGTCCGCGATGGGCGATCGGGCGGGCGACGAGCCAGTCCGGCGCGTTGAGCGGTGCGAGCGACATGGCGGGTTCAAAGCACCTGGGGTTAATGCACCTGGGGTTAAAGCACCTGGAAGACGCCTTCCACCTCTACGGCGGCGTCGAGGGGCAGTTGAGCCACGCCGATCGTCGAGCGGGCGTGGCGGCCCTTGTCGCCGAAGATCTCCACCATCAGGTCGGAGGCGCCGTTCATCACCTGCGGAACCGGTCCGAAATCGGGCGTGCAGTTGATGAAGCCGCCAAGGCGCACGCAGCGCGTCACCCGGTCGAGATCGCCGATCGCGGCCCTGAGCTGGGCGACGAGGTTGATGGCGCAGACCCGCGCCGCCGCGCGTCCGGCCTCCTCGGAGACCTGCGCGCCGAGCTTGCCCTTGTGGGCCGGGTCGATCGCGCCGTCCGCTCCGAGACAGAGCTGGCCCGAGATGAAGACGAGATCGCCCGCGCGCACGAAAGGAACGTAATTGGCCACCGGCGCAGCTGCGGGCGGCAGCGCGATTCCGAGCTCCGCCAGCCTCGAGTCGATAGCGCCCATGCTTCATTCTCCGTCGTCGCGTTGCAGGCGACGACTTTTCGCCCATCGTCGCGCCGGAGGCAAGCGAGGGACGTTTTGGGACCTGCGCCCGTTCCCCGCCGTTTCCTTTGCGCCAGGGGCGGGGGCCGCCTAGTATGCCGCCCGTCGCAACCCTCCGGAGATCGTCGATGCGAAATGTCCTGGCCTGCGCGCTGTTCGCTCTGCTCGCGGGCGCCCCGCCGGCTTTCGCCGAATTGCTCGCCCACCGCGCCGTCTACGATCTCGACATGTCCCGCCGCGGCGGCGACATCCATGGCGGAAGCGGGCGCATCGCCTACGAACTGCGCGGGGACGCCTGCGAGGGTTGGGCGACGAGCGTGCGGCAGGTGACTAGGCTGGTCGGATCCGACGGCGACGAGACGACGCTCGACGTGTCCGCCGCCACCTTCGAGACGGGCGCGAGCGACGCCTTTGATTTCCGTTCGCAGACCCGAGTCGACGGAAGGCTCGTGCGCAGCGTCGAGGGCCGCGCGACGCGCGAAGGCGAGCGCCTGCGCATCGCGCTGCGGGCGCCGGAGAAGCGCGAGATCCTGACCGATCCCGAACCGACCCATTTTCCTTTGTCCCACCTGCGCGCAGTCGTCGAGGCCGCGCGGGCGGGCTCGCGCATCCTCGCGGCGCCTGTCTTCGACGGCGGGGACAGCGGAGACGAGCTGTCCGATTCGCTCGCTGTGATCGGTGGGGAGATCGCGCTACCCTCGGATTCGCCCTTTCCGGAACTCGCCGAGAGCCGGCGCTGGCGCGCGACCGTCAGCTATTTCGACCGTGACCCCATCGAGGGCGAACGCACGCCCATCTACGTCCTCAGCTTTATCCTGCACGAGAACGGCGTGGCCTCCGATATGGAGCTCGATTTCGGCGATTTCGCCCTGCGCGGCGCGATGACGAGTTTCGAGAGTTTCGCGGAGACGGATGCGAACGCGGATTGCCCGCCGCGTTGAAATCGCATGATCCGTGAAAATTGCGCCGCCGCGCTTAAGCCTCGCGCAAGGTTCGCCGCGCATGATCGATTTCATGACGGGTTGGACGCTCGCTCGAACGACCTATCCAAAGGCATGAAGCCGCTCCCGTCATACCGGTGAAAGCCCGGCATGTCCCGATCACTTCGCATCAAGGGACATCACATCATGTCAAGCCTTCTCACCAACTCCGCCGCGATGACGGCGCTCCAGACGCTGTCGGCCACCAACAAGAAGATGGACATCACGCAGAACCGGATCTCGACCGGCTATCGTGTCTCCACCGCCGCCGACAACGCCGCCTACTGGTCGATCGCCACCACCATGCGCTCGGACAACAAGGCGCTCGGCGCCGTTCAGGACGCTCTCGGCCTCGGCGCCGCGACCGTCGACGTCATGTACACGGCCCTCAACTCGACGGTCGAAGTCGTGTCGGAGATCAAGGCGAAAGTCGTCGCGGCCGCCCAGCCAGGCGTCGATCGCGGCAAGATCCAGAGCGAGATCGCGGAACTTCAGAACCAGCTGTCGAACATCGCGGCCTCCGCCGTGTTCAACGGCGAGAACTGGCTCTCCTTCGACTCGGCCAATGCCGGCGCCGCCGCTGACCGCGAGATCGTCTCGTCCTTCACCCGCACGGCAGCCGGCGCAGTGAGCCTGCAAACGACGACCGTCGAGATCACGGGCACGCTCCTGATCGACACGAATGCGGCCAATGCCGGCATCCTCGACCAGGACCGCTCCGCCGCCTTCACCTTCGCAGGCACGTCGGTCACCGGCATCAGCCTGATGGACCTCGATATCTCCGGGGTTTCGGACGCCGACTTCTCGGCCGACATGGAGCGGGCCGTCGGCCTCGTGGACGCGGTTTTGTCCGACATCACGGATGCGGCGACCAATCTCGGCGCCATCAAGAACCGTCTCGGGCTCCAGCAGGACTTCGTGAAGGCCCTGAAGGACTCGATCGATCGCGGCGTCGGCCAACTCGTGGACGCCGACATGAACGCCGAATCGACCCGGCTTCAGGCCCTGCAGGTCCAGCAGCAACTGGGCATCCAGGCCCTGTCGATCGCCAACGGAAACAGCCAGAACATTCTGTCGCTCTTCCGCTGATCGCGGCGCTTCATCGAGTCCTGACCCCTCCCTTGGGCCGCATCCTTCCGATGCGGCCCCTTTTACGTCGCCTATTCCGCCAGCGCCGCTTCGACGCCGGTGAAGGAGCCCGCGCCGCGCAGCACCGAGTCCGCGAGCCCGGCGCCCGCCACGGCGAGATTTTCCGCGAAGAAGCGCGCGAGCGCCGCGCGCGCCGCCCGGCGCGGATCGTCGCTTGGGCTCGCCATCGCCGCCTGCGCCAGCGCGACGCCGCCCTGCGCGAGGCCGAAAAGGCGAAGATACGGGCTCGCGCCCGCCAGCGCCTCGTCCTGCGCGTTGCCCGCGAGCGTCTTCAGGAGATGGCTCGTCGCCCGGTCCAGCGCCTCGACCGTCTCGCGCAGGCGCGCGGCCGTATCGCCGTATTCGTCGCCGCCTTCGCGCGCCAGCCTCGAGACGATTGCGCGCATGTCGGCGATGCGGGCGCGGACCGTCTCGCCGCCGGAAAGCGGCAGCTTGCGCATCACGAGGTCGATCGCCTGGATGCCGTTCGTGCCCTCGTAAATCGCGAGAATGCGCGCGTCGCGCATGTGCTGCGCCGCGCCCGTCTCCTCGACGAAGCCCATGCCGCCATGGACCTGCACGCCGATCGAGGCGACTTCGTTGGCGCAATCGGTGGAAAAGGCTTTGGCGACGGGCGTCAGCAGCGAGGCGGTCTCATGGGCGCGCCGGCGCGCTTGCGCGTCGGGGGCGGCATGGGCGCGGTCCAGCGCGGCGGCGGTCAGGTAGCAGATCGCCCGCGAGGCCTGCGTCAACGCCTTCATGGTCAGGAGCATGCGCTGGACGTCGGGATGCGCGACGATCGGCGCCATTGCCCCGCCTTCCTTGCCCCCGCC
>REDO01000080.1 GCA_007693435.1 Salinarimonadaceae bacterium
TGCTCGAGCTCTACATGAACCGCGTCTATTTCGGCGCCGGCGCCTATGGCGTCGAAGCGGCGGCGCGGCGCTATTTCGACAAGCCTGCGGCCGAAGTGAGCGTTGCCGAGGCGGCGATGCTCGCGGGCCTCGTGCAGGCGCCGTCGCGCCTCGCGCCGACCCGCGATCCGCAGGCCGCGCGCGACCGCGCCGCGCTCGTCCTCGCGGCCATGACGGAGCTCGGCTTCATCGACGAGACGCAGCAGGCGACTGCGCTCGCCCGTCCGGCCCAGCTCTCGCGCCCACAGGGGCCGGGCACCGCGAACTACGCGGCCGACTACGTCATGGACGTGCTCGACGACTTCATCGGCGCGGTCGAGACCGACATCGTGGTTCACACCACGATCGACCTGCCGACGCAGCGCAGCGCCGAGGAAGCGCTCAACGCCGAACTCACTGAACAGGGCGAGCGCTTCGGTGTGGGACAGGGCGCGCTCGTCTCGATGCGGCCGGACGGCGCCGTGCGCGCTCTCGTCGGCGGGCGCGACTATTCCGACAGCCAGTTCAACCGCGCCGTGGCCGCCCGCCGCCAGCCCGGCTCCGCGTTCAAACCCTTCGTCTATCTCGCCGCGTTGGAGCAGGGCCTGACGCCGGAAACGATCCGCGAGGACAGGCCGGTGCAGTTCGGCAACTGGCGACCCGAGAACTTCTCGCGCGATTACCGCGGTCCGGTGCCCCTGCGCACGGCTCTTGCGCTCTCGCTCAACACGGTCGCGGCGAGCCTCGGCATGGAGGTCGGCCCGCGCGAGGTGGTGCGGGTGGCCCAGAGGCTCGGCGTCGCTTCTCCGCTCCAGGCCAACGGTTCGATCGCGCTCGGCACCTCGGAGGTTACGCCGCTCGAACTGACCGGCGCCTTCGCCGCCTTCGCCAATGGCGGGGCCGGCGTCATCCCCTATGTCATCCGGCGCGTGGAGACGGCGACCGGCGAGGCGATCTACGAGCGCCGCGAAGGCGGCCTGGGGCGCGTGATCGACGAAAACGCCGTCGCCATGATGAACGCCATGATGCACGAGACGATGATCGCCGGCACCGGCCGGCGCGGCGGGCTGGACGGCTGGGAGGCCGGCGGGAAAACGGGCACGTCGCAGGATTTCCGCGACGCATGGTTCGTCGGCTATACGGCGACGCTCGTCACCGGCGTCTGGGTCGGCAACGACGACAACAGCCCGACGCGGCGGGCCTCGGGCGGCAACCTGCCCCTCGACGTCTGGACCCGCTACATGAAGATCGCCCTCGCCAACGACGTTCCCGCGTCCCTGCCGGGCGGCGGCTACTGGCGTGCGCCTGAACCGCGCGAGGCGCCCGTCGCCGTGAGCGGCGAAGGCTCGCAGATCAGCGGCGTCGCCGGCCCTCCCCCCGAATCGGGCTGGATCCCGCCGTCGCCTCAAGAGCCCGGCCTCCTCGGGCGTCTCTTCGGGATCTACTGAGCCCTCGTCACAGCCGCGCCCGCGGGCGCGAGAGCAGGAACAGCGCGCAGGCGGCGACGCCCAGAGCGGCGATGAACACGGGCAGCGCGAGCGCGGTGACGCGCAGGGCGGCGGCGAGCGCGATCCCGATCAGGGCGGCGAAGCCCATTTGCCACATGCCCAGCAGCGAGGAGGCCGCGCCGGCGCGCTCGGGGAACGGGCTCATGGCCTTCGCCATGGCCTGCGGCATGGTGAGACCGAGCCCAAGCCCGTATACCGCCATCGGCAAGGTGACCTCCAGCGACGAGCCGGTATCGACGAGCGCGAGGGCGAGCATGCCCGCGCCGCCCGCCGCGAGACAGATCACGCCCGGCGCGATCACGCCGTCGAGCCCGCGCAGGGAAAAGAGACGCTGCGCGATCAGCGTTCCGGCGATATAGCCCAAGACCACGAAACCGAAGGACAGGCCGAAGGCGATTTCGGACAGCCCGTATTTTTCCTGCAGCACGAAGCTCGACCCGGAGATGAAGGCGAAGAGGCCGCCATAGGCAAGCGTCGAGAGAGCCACGCTCGTCCGGTAATCCCCGTTCGCCAAAAGCGGTCCGAAGCCACGAAATATCGCGCCGATCGACAAGGGTTCGGGAGAGCGTGCGCGCAGGGTCTCCGGCAGATTGCGCGCCACGTGGAAGGCGAGCGCCGCCGCGGCGAAGAGGATGACGCCGAAAATCGCGCGCCAATCCGCCGCCAACAGGATCAGGCCTCCCAGAACCGGCGCGATCGCCGGGGCGAGCCCCATGATCGTCCCCATGCGCGACAATTCGCGGCCCGCCCGCGCCCCGTCATAGAGATCGCGCACGACGGCCCGGCCGAGAACGACGGGCGCGGCGGCCCCGAGCGCCTGGACGAAGCGCGCGACCACGAGCGTCGCGATGTCCTGCGCCAGGAGACAGGCGAGGGTCGCGACCGAGAACAGGCCGAGCCCGAACAGCAGGACGGGCCTGCGCCCGACGCGATCCGAGAGCGGGCCGTACCAGAACTGGCCGCAGGCGAAGCCGACGAGAAAGACCGAGAGCGTGAGCTGCGCGCCGCGCACGTCCGTCCCCAGCCCGTCCGCGATGGCGGGCAGGCCCGGCAGATACATGTCGGTCGAGACCGGCCCGATCGCCGTGAGCATGGCGAGGGTCGCCGTCATGGCGAGCGTGTCGGGGCGCAGGATGCGGGGGTCGTCGCGGCTCGCCATGCCTTTTGTCTAGCGCTCCCGCAAGGCGGGGTCGAGAGCCGGACTTCCGCGATGGCGAACGCCCCGCTATCGTGGCCGGCGATGACAGCGTCCGCTCCGCCTCTCGCCCAAAAGTCCCAGCTTCCCGCCCGCCGCGATTCGCCGGAGGACAGGCTTTTGCGCGTCGCGGCCGAGCATCTCGCCCGCTTCGGCCCGCGCCGCCTGACCGTCGTCGGCGTCGCCGAGGAGGCCGGGATGACGCACGCCAACGTCTATCGCTATTTTCCCTCGAAGGCGGAGCTCGTCGACGCGGTGGCTGGGCAGTGGCTGAAGGAGGTCGAGGCCTCGCTCGCCGACATCGCCGACAGTCCCGACCCGGCGGACGACAAGCTGGAGCGCTTCGTCCTCGCGATCGCGCGCCAATACCGGGAATGCGCGCAGACCAATCCGAACGTGTTCGAGGTTTATGTCTCGGCGGTCGAGAATTCGCGCGGCGTGGCGCGCAAGCATCGCGGGCGGCAATTGCGGCTGCTCGAGCGGGTCATGGAGGAAGGCGTCGGCGCGGAGGTGTTCAACCCGCGCGATCGTGAGCGCGCCATCGCGTTCGTGGTCGACGCCACACAGCGCTTCGTCAATCCGGCCATGGTGCGGATCGACGTGCGCGTGCCGCGCGCGGTTCTCGACGAGCGGCTGAACGCGGTTCTGCGCGTGGTGCTGCGCGCGCTCGCCGTCGGACTCGTTTGAAAATCCAGAGAATGACAAATTTTGTCATTCGTAACATTTCCGACCGAACGTCAAGACTTGCGACGCGCGGTCGGGTGGTTGCGCGATAAGTGCTTTTGGAATCGCGCCTTTTCCCAACATCTCCATGAAAGGTTGCGGCGCGCGCCACGCGAAGCGCGCTCGCGAATGCGCGCAATCGTCGCGGCAAACCCTTGAAACGGAAGGCCGATTGGTCCAAAGAAGCCGGGCTTCGGCGGGCTTCTCGATGGCCGGCCGGGTTCCGCGCAACTCAACGGGATTCATGTCCTCATGGCACGCAAAAAAATCGCGCTCATCGGCGCCGGCCAGATCGGCGGCACGCTTGCTCATCTCGTCGGCCTGAAGGAGCTGGGCGACGTCGTCCTGTTCGACATCGCCGAGGGCATTCCCCAGGGCAAGGGCCTCGACATCGCCGAATCGGCGCCGGTCGAAGGCTTCGACGCCCGCTACAAGGGCACGCAGGATTACGCCGACATCGCCGGCGCCGACGTCATCATCGTGACCGCCGGCGTGCCGCGCAAGCCGGGCATGAGCCGCGACGACCTGATCGGCATCAACCTCAAGGTGATGGAGGCCGTCGGCAAGGGCATCGCGCAATACGCCCCCGACGCCTTCGTGATCTGCATCACGAACCCGCTCGACGCGATGGTCTGGGCGCTGCAGAAATTCTCGGGGCTTCCCGCCAACAAGATCGTCGGCATGGCCGGCGTGCTCGATTCCGCCCGCTTCCGCCACTTCCTCGCCGAGGAGTTCGACGTCTCCGTCGAGGACGTCACCGCCTTCGTTCTCGGCGGCCACGGCGACGACATGGTGCCGCTCGTGCGCTACTCGACGATCGCCGGCGTGCCGCTCCCCGATATGGTCAAGATGGGCTGGACCACGCAGGAGAAGCTCGACGCCATGGTCGAGCGCACCCGCAAGGGCGGCGGCGAGATCGTCAACCTGCTCAAGACGGGCTCCGCCTTCTACGCGCCCGCCGCCTCCGCCATCGCGATGGCCGAGAGCTACCTCAAGGACAAGAAGCGCGTCCTGCCCTGCGCGGCGCAGCTCACCGGCCAGTACGGCGTAAAGGGTCTGTTCGTCGGCGTGCCGATCGTGATCGGCGAGAACGGCGTCGAGCGCATTCTCGAGGTCGAGTTCTCGGGCGACGAGAAAGCGATGTTCGAGAAGTCCGTCGCTTCGGTTCAGGGCCTCGTCGAGGCCTGCAAGTCCATCAATCCCGATCTGGCCAAGTAAGGGCCGCGCTGGCGGCTCGCGGCGGCGGGGCCTCCCGCCGCCCGTCATCGTGACGACGAAAGAGGATTTCCATGAATATCCATGAATACCAGGGCAAGGCGCTCCTCAAGGAGTTCGGCGCCCCCGTCTCGCGCGGCGTCGCGATCTTCTCGGCCGACGAGGCGGAAGCCGCGGCGAAGGAGCTCGGCGGTCCGCTCTGGGTGGTGAAGAGCCAGATCCACGCGGGCGGCCGCGGCAAGGGCAAGTTCAAGGAGGCGGCCGCCGGCGAAAAGGGCGGCGTGCGTCTGGCCAAGTCGATCGAGGAGGTCAAGCTCTTCGCCCAGCAGATGCTCGGCAACACCCTCGTCACGATCCAGACCGGCGAGGCCGGCAAGCAGGTCAACCGCCTCTATATCGAGGACGGCTCGGACATCGAGAAGGAATTCTACCTCTCGGCGCTGGTCGATCGCGAAACCGGGCGCGTGGCCTTCGTGGTCTCGACGGAAGGCGGCGTGGATATCGAGCAGGTCGCCCATGACACGCCCGAGAAGATCCACACCATCACGATCGATCCGGCGACGGGCGCCATGCCCCATCACGGACGCTCGGTCGCCAAGGCGCTCGGCCTTTCCGGCGACCTCGGCAAACAGGCGGGCGACCTCGTCTCCAAGCTCTACCGCGCCTTCGTCGCGAAGGATGTCGAGATGCTGGAGATCAACCCGCTGATCGTCACGACGGACGGCAATCTGCGCTGCCTCGACGCGAAGGTCTCCTTCGATTCGAACGCGCTCTACCGTCACCCGGAGATCATGGAGCTGCGCGATCTGACGGAAGAGGACGCCAAGGAGATCGAGGCCTCCAAGTTCGACCTCGCCTATATCGCGCTGGACGGCACGATCGGCTGCATGGTCAACGGCGCCGGCCTCGCCATGGCGACGCTCGACATCATCAAGCTCTACGGCGAGGAGCCGGCGAACTTCCTCGACGTCGGCGGCGGCGCCTCCGAGGAGAAGGTCACCGCGGCCTTCAAGATCATCACCGCCGATCCCAGCGTGAAGGGCATCCTGGTCAACATCTTCGGCGGCATCATGAAGTGCGACGTCATCGCGCGCGGCGTGATCGCGGCTGTGAAGACCGTCGGGCTTCAGGTCCCGCTCGTCGTTCGCCTCGAAGGCACCAACGTCGAGGAGGGCAAGCAGATCATCCGCGAGTCCGGCCTCAACGTCATCCCGGCCGACGACCTCGACGACGCCGCCCAGAAGATCGTGAACGCCGTTCGCGGCGGCTGAGCAGACAAAGGTCAATAATACGATGTCCATTCTCATCGACGCGAACACGAAGGTCATTTGCCAGGGCTTCACCGGCAAGAACGGGACCTTCCATTCCGAACAGGCCCTCGCCTACGGCACGAAGATGGTCGGCGGCGTCTCGCCCGGAAAAGGCGGCGCCAAGCATCTGGGCCTGCCGGTCTTCGACAGCGTGGCCGAGGCCCGCGACGCCACGGGCGCCGACGCCTCCGTGGTCTACGTGCCGCCTGCAGGCGCGGCCGACGCGATCTGCGAGGCGATCGCCGCCGAGATCCCGCTGATCGTCTGCATCACGGAAGGCATTCCGGTGCTCGACATGGTGCGCGTGAAGCGCGCGCTCGTGGGCTCGAAGTCGCGCCTCATCGGGCCCAACTGCCCCGGCGTCGTCACGGCGAGCGAATCCAAGATCGGCATCATGCCGGGCAACATCTTCAAGCCCGGCTCGGTCGGCATCGTCTCGCGCTCCGGCACGCTGACCTACGAGGCGGTGTTCCAGACGACGAACGAGGGGCTGGGCCAGACGACGGCCGTCGGCATCGGCGGCGATCCGGTCAAGGGCACCGAGTTCATCGACATGCTCGAGATGTTCCTCGCGGACGACAAGACCCACTCCATCGTCATGATCGGCGAGATCGGCGGCTCCGCCGAGGAAGAGGCGGCGCAGTTCATCGCCGACGAGGCCAAGCGCGGACGCAAGAAGCCTATGGTCGGCTTCATCGCCGGCCGCACGGCGCCTCCGGGCCGCCGCATGGGCCATGCCGGCGCGATCATCTCGGGCGGCAAGGGCGGCGCGGAAGACAAGATCGCGGCGATGGAGGCGGCGGGCATCCGCGTCTCCCCCTCCCCGGCGCGTCTGGGCTCGACGCTGTCGGAACTGCTCAAGGGCTGACGATTCGGCTCGAGAGAACCGAATCTCGCCAAAATCGGCCCGCAGGCAGTGGGCCGGTCAAACCCCCAGGGGGCCCTCGCGGGCCCCGTCACGGCCGCCGGATCGGGTTCCGGCGGCTATCCGGACAAAGAAGCCATGGCACGCCAAGACGTCAACGAAGCCCTGCTCCAGACCTCCTTCCTCGACGGCGGCAACGCCGCCTATATCGAAGAGCTCTACGCCCTGTTCAAGCGTGATCCGAAATCGGTCGATGCGGAATGGCAGGCGTTCTTCGGAGGGCTCAAGGACGACGGCGCGACCGTCGCGAAGAACGCCGCCGGCGCGTCATGGAAGCGGCCGAACTGGCCGATCCCGGCGCAAGGAGAACTCGTCGCCGCGCTGGACGGGGATTGGGGCCGGCTGGAGCAGGCGTTCGGGGACAAGCTGAAGGGCAAGGCGCAGTCGAAAGGCGTCGAGCTGAGCCAGGAGGACGTCCAGCAGGCGACGCGCGATTCGCTGCACGCGCTGATGATGATCCGCGCTTTTCGCATGCGCGGCCATCTCCACGCCGATCTCGATCCGCTCGGCTTCGAAAAGCGCGTCTCCAACGAAGAGCTTTCGCCCGCCCATTATGGTTTCACGGAAGCCGACTACGACCGCAAGATCTTCCTCGACAACGTGCTGGGGCTCGAATTCGCAACCGTCCGCGAGATCCTCGCGATCCTCGAACGCACCTATTGCCAGACGCTCGGCGTCGAGTTCATGCACATCTCCGATCCCGTCGAGAAGGCGTGGCTGCAGGAGCGCATCGAGGGTCCGGACAAGGAGATCGAGTTCACGCCGCGCGGCAAGAAGGCGATCCTCAACAAGCTGATCGAGGCGGAAGGCTTCGAGAAGTTCCTCGACCTGAAATACACCGGGACCAAGCGCTTCGGCCTCGATGGCGGAGAATCGCTGATTCCGGCGCTCGAGCAGATCATCAAGCGCGGCGGCATTCTCGGCGTTCGCGAGATCGTCCTCGGCATGGCCCATCGCGGGCGCCTGAACGTACTCACCCAGGTGATGGGCAAGCCGCACCGGGCGCTGTTCCACGAATTCAAGGGCGGCTCCTTCGCCCCCGACGAAGTCGAGGGCTCGGGCGACGTGAAGTACCATCTCGGCGCTTCCTCCGATCGCGACTTCGACGGCAACAACGTCCACCTGTCGCTGACCGCCAACCCCTCGCATCTCGAAATCGTCGATCCGGTGGTGCTGGGCAAGGTGCGCGCCAAGCAGGACCAGATCAGCACCGATCCGGACAAACGAACGGCCGTGCTTCCGCTCCTTCTCCACGGAGACGCCGCCTTCGCCGGCCAGGGCGTCGTCGCGGAGTGCTTCGGGCTTTCGGGCCTGAAGGGCCATCGCACCGGCGGCTCGATCCACTTCATCATCAACAACCAGATCGGCTTCACGACGAACCCGCGCTATTCGCGCTCCTCGCCCTATCCTTCAGACGTAGCCAAGATGGTCGAGGCGCCGATCTTCCACTGCAACGGCGACGATCCGGAAGCCGTGACCTACGCCGCCAAGATCGCGACGGAGTACCGCCAGCGCTTCCAGAAGCCCGTCGTGGTGGACATGTTCTGCTACAGGCGCTTCGGACACAATGAGGGCGACGAGCCGTCCTTCACCCAGCCACGCATGTACAAGGTCATCCGTCAGCACCCGACGGTGGTCGAAATCTATTCGAACAAGCTGATCGCCGAAGGGGTCGTCACCCGCGACGAGGTCGAGGCGATGCAGGCCGAATGGCGCAAGCGTCTCGATGACGAGTTCGAAAGCGCGCAGGGCTTCAAGCCCAACAAGGCGGACTGGCTGGATGGGCGCTGGGCCGGCCTCAAGGCGGTCAAGGAGGACAGCGACGATCCCCGCCGCGGCGCGACGGGCGTCGAGGTCGAGGCATTGAATGAGATCGGCGCGAAGCTCACCGAGATTCCGGAGGGCTTCAACATCCACCGCACGATCAAGCGCTTCCTCGACAACCGCAAGAAGATGATCGATTCCGGCGAGGGCATCGACTGGGCCACGGCCGAGGCGCTCGCCTTCGGCTCGCTGCTCGTCGAGGGCCACCGTGTGCGGCTGTCCGGGCAGGATGTGGAGCGCGGCACCTTCTCGCAGCGCCATTCAGTGCTCATCGATCAGGAGAACGAGGACCGCCATACGCCCCTGAACAACCTTCGAACCGATCAGGCGCATTTCGAGGTCATCAACTCGATGCTCTCGGAAGAGGCAGTGCTCGGCTTCGAATACGGCTACTCGCTCTCCGAGCCGAACGCGCTGACGCTCTGGGAGGCGCAGTTCGGCGACTTCGCCAACGGCGCGCAGGTGCTGTTCGACCAGTTCATCTCCTCGGGCGAGCGCAAGTGGCTGCGCATGTCGGGCCTCGTCTGCCTCCTGCCGCATGGCTACGAGGGGCAGGGGCCGGAGCATTCCTCCGCCCGCCTCGAACGCTTTCTGCAGATGTGCGCCGAGGACAACATGCAGATCGCCTATTGCTCGACGCCGGCGAACTATTTCCACAGCCTGCGCCGTCAGCTGAAGCGCGAGTTCCGCAAGCCGCTGATTCTGATGACGCCCAAGAGCCTCCTGCGCCACAAGCGCTGCGTCTCCCGCCTCGACGAGCTTGGCGTGGATTCGGCTTTCCGCCGCATCCTCTGGGACGACGCGGTTTTCGGCGTCGGCGACGTGCAACTCGTCAAGGACGAGAAGATCCGGCGGGTCGTCCTGTGCACGGGCAAGGTCTATTTCGACCTGTTCGAGGAGCGCGAGAAGCGCGGTATCAACGACGTCTATCTGATGCGCGTCGAGCAATTGTATCCGTTCCCGCTGAAGTCGCTCCAGCAGGAGCTCGCGCGCTTCAAGAACGCGGACGTGGTATGGTGTCAGGAAGAGCCCAAGAACATGGGCTCGTGGACTTTCGTCGAGCCCTATCTGGAGTGGGTCCTCAAGCACGCCGGCTCGAAAGTCGCCCGCGCGCGCTACGCCGGGCGCCCGGCTTCGGCCGCGACGGCGACGGGTCTGATGTCCAAGCATCTGCAACAACTTCAGGCCTTCCTCGACGAGGTCTACGGCGCCTGAAGCGTTTCATCCGGCGCCCGGCCCGGCCGGGAGCCACCGATTTGAACGGCCGATTTCGGCCCAGACAGCGACGAAGAAGATCATGGCCACTGAAATCCGCGTGCCGACCCTCGGCGAATCCGTCAGCGAAGCGACCATCGCCCGCTGGTTCAAGAAGCCCGGCGAGGCCGTCAAGGCCGACGAGCCTCTCGTCGAGCTCGAGACGGACAAGGTCACCCTCGAAGTGAACGCTCCGGCTTCGGGCGTGCTCGCCGACATCGTGGCGCAGGAAGGCGCGACAGTGGAGCCGGGCGCGCTGCTCGGCGCGGTCGAGGAAGGCGCTGCGGCGGCCGCCCCGGACAAGAAGCAGGACGGGAAACAGGACGAAAAATCAGCCGAGAAGAAGCCCGCCGCGAAGGCCGACGAGAAGAGCGAACAGAAGAGCGAAGGGAAGACCGAGGAAAAGCCCGCCGCCCCCAAGGCCGCGTCCGGCGATCACGGCCCGGCCGTATCGCGCCTTTCCGCCGAGAGCGGCGTCGATCCGGCGGACGTTTCAGGCTCGGGCAAGGACGGGCGCGTGACGAAGGGCGACATGCTCGCCGCGATCGCCTCGGGCGGCTCGACGCCTGCTCCCGCCGCCGCTCCCGCCCAGGTCCGCGCGCCGTCGGCGCCCGACGACGCCTCGCGCGAAGAGCGCGTGCGCATGACCAAGCTGCGCCAGACCATCGCGCGCCGCCTCAAGGAAGCTCAGAACACCGCCGCCATGCTGACGACGTTCAACGACGTCGACATGGGCGGCGTGATGCAGCTGCGCAGCCAGTACAAGGAGGTGTTCGAGAAGAAGCACGGCGTGAAGCTCGGCTTCATGGGCTTCTTCACCAAAGCCGTGGTGCAGGCCCTCAAGGACCTGCCGGCCGTCAACGCCGAGATCGACGGGACCGACCTCGTCTACAAGAACTACTACCATATCGGCATTGCCGTCGGCACCGAGAAGGGCCTCGTCGTCCCGGTCGTGCGCGACGCCGACCAGCTTTCGGTGGCCGGCATCGAGAAGACGATCACCGATTTCGGGCGCCGCGCCCGCGACGGCAAGCTGACGATCGACGAGATGCAGGGCGGCACGTTCACGATCACCAATGGCGGCATTTACGGCTCGTTGATGTCGACGCCGATCCTGAACGCGCCGCAATCGGGCATCCTCGGCATGCACCGCATCGAGGAGCGCCCCGTGGTGAAGAACGGCCAGATCGTCATCCGGCCGATGATGTATCTCGCGCTCTCCTACGATCACCGCATCGTCGACGGCAAGGAGGCGGTGACCTTCCTCGTGCGCGTCAAGGAGGCGCTGGAGGATCCCGCGCGCCTCGTGCTCGATCTCTGAACGTGTCTTCCCTCCCCTCAGGGGAGGGATCGAAGGTGGGGTATTCGCGCGCAGCGCGAAATTCGACACGGCTCGCGAACCATGGGTGCGGCGGAAGGCCCTGACGGGCCTTACCCCACCCCGGCCGTCCCCTGAGGGGAGGAGCGGCCGCATCAGCAAAGGCTTTTTTCAATGACCTACGATCTCGTCATCATCGGCACCGGCCCCGGCGGTTATGTCTGCGCGATCCGCGCGGCGCAGCTCGGCCTCAAGACCGCCGTCGTCGAGAAGCGCAAGGCCCATGGCGGCACCTGCCTCAATGTCGGCTGCATCCCCTCCAAGGCGCTGCTGCACGCCTCGCATCTCTTCGAGGAGGCCGGGACTCATTTCGGCCGCTTCGGCATCGATGTCGGCAAGCCCAAGCTGGATCTCAAGGCGATGCTCGCCCACAAGGACGACGCGATCGAGGGCAACACCAAGGGCATCGAGTTCCTGCTCAGAAAGAACAAGATCGACGCCTTCCACGGCGCCGGACGCATTCTTGAAGCCGGCAAGGTCGAGGTGACGGCGGAGGACGGCTCGAAACAGGAGCTCGCGGCGAAGAACATTGTCATCGCCACCGGCTCGGACGTGACGAACCTGCCCGGCGTCGAGATCGACGAGAAGCGCATCGTCTCATCGACCGGCGCGCTCGATCTCGCCGAGGTTCCCAAGAAGCTCGTCGTCATCGGCGGCGGCGTGATCGGGCTCGAACTCGGCTCTGTCTGGCGCCGTCTCGGCTCGGAAGTGACGGTCGTCGAATATCTCGACCGCATCCTGACCGGCATGGATCTCGACACGGCCAAGCAGTTCCAGCGCATCCTGCAGAAGCAGGGGGTGAGCTTCATGCTCTCCTCGAAGGTCACGAGCGCCAAGGCCACGGCGAAGGGCGTCAAGCTCGAAGTCGAGCCCGCCGCCGGCGGCAAGTCCGAGACGCTCGAGGCCGACGTCGTGCTGGTCGCTGTCGGGCGCCGCCCCTACACGGAGGGGCTCGGCCTCGACGAGGCGGGAGTCAAGCGCGACGAGCGCGGGCGCGTGGCCATCGACGACCGTTTCGCGACGAACGTCAAGGGCGTCTACGCCATCGGCGACGTGGTCGTCGGGCCCATGCTCGCCCACAAGGCCGAAGATGAGGGCGTCGCGCTCGCCGAGATGCTCGCGGGCAAGGCGGGGCATGTGAATTACGGCGTCATCCCGAACGTGGTCTACACCTATCCGGAGGTCGCCTCGATCGGGAAGAGCGAGGAGGAGCTGAAGGAGGATGGCGTCGCCTACGTCGTGGGCAAGTTCCCCTTCTCGGCGAATGGTCGCGCCAAGGCCAACCTGCAGACGGACGGCTTCGTGAAGATCATCGCCGACAAGGAGACCGACCGCGTGCTCGGCGCGCATATCGTGGGGCCGGAAGCCGGCAACCTGATCCACGAGATCGCCATCGCGATGGAGTTCGGCGCCTCCTCCGAAGACATCGCCCGGACGTGCCATGCGCACCCGACTCTCGCCGAAGCGGTTAAGGAAGCGGCGCTGGCTGCTGACAAGCGCGCATTGCATATGTAATCATAAGCAGATGCGACGTGGTTAACAATAATCACGTCGCATTAATTTAAGATTGCAACCTGAGATATTAAACTTAATAAAGTTTAGTGCTCGTCGAAATTTCCAGGCATTGATAACGTCCGGTCAACCTTAAGTGAGGAGGTTGACGAAATGGAAATCAAGGCTGGAACGAAGCTCGGGCTTCCTCTGGGAGAGGGTGAGGGGCGCGCGACGCTGTCCTTCGTGCTGCCCACCGCTGCAAACAATCCCATCGCCGCTGCCAACGCAGCCCCCAACAGCGCCGTCGCGACCGGCGCCCTCGTGCGGCAAGCGATGCAGAACGCCGTCGCCGCCAGCCCGATGCAAAGCGTCGCGCCTACGGTCGCGCCATCGGCGTTCGTGTCGCAGGCCGCGAACCCGCTCGTCGGATCGGCGGCCGAGGTCTTCAACAAGGCCGGCGTGATCAGCATCACCCAGTCGGGCACTGCGACCCTGACCTTCGAAACCGAGAACACGGATTTCCGCAACACCCTCGTGATGTATAAGCTCGATGCGGCGGGCAACATCCGGAGCACTCAGGTCGTTTATCCCAACGCCTCGATGATGGGCGAGGGCGGCAAGCTGATTCCGGGCGTCTCGCATACCCAGGTCGACCTGCGCGCCGGCGACCAGATCGGTTTCGCGATCGTACCGAACGCCTTCAACAACTCCCATTCGCGCGAACTGCTCAAGCGCGAGGACGGACATTTCGCCCTCGTCAACGCCTACGGCCATCCGGCCAACCTGTTCAACGACCACCCGGGTGGCATGAATCTCGTTCATGTCGACAAGTGGGGGGCGATGCGCCCGATTAACGGCGAATACGGCAACAAGCTGTTCCACACGACCGGCAACCAGGCGGCCGGCATCCAGACCAATGTCGACGGCTACGACCATGCCGACCAGTTGGTCGACGCCAATCGTGGGAAGCTGCTCATCGCCATGGATGACCGCTTCGCGCCGGTGGACGCCGATCGCAACAGCCTGATCTTCTCGCTCGACATCGGCCGCAAGAACGCCCGCGCGCTCGACGCTCCGCTCATCGACGATCGCCCGCGCACGTTCCGCGAAATGGCAGGCGCCGACTTCCGGGCCAATCCGCAGGAAATCATGGCCGCCGCCCGCATGTTCGACAAGAACGGCGACGGTCGCCTTGACGCACAGGAATGGGCCGAGTTCGCGCCGCTCCTGAACCTCGGTCCCGAGCATCACAAATACGTCGTCGGCCTGCGCGGTCGCGGCGACCTCGATGCGCTCGGATATATGATGGCCAAGGGCGACGCCAACGGCGACGGCCAGATCGACGAGCACGAAGTGCTCGAATTCGCCCGACGTCTCGACGGGAACGACCCTTACGTGATCCAGAGCTTCCGCGAGGCCGCCGGCATCGACGGAAAGTTGGATTACGAGGAGTTCATCGCCACCGCCGAGGCGCATGACCGCAATCTCGACGGCCTCGATCAGGAGGAGTGGAACCGCTTCGCGCCCGTCCTCGGACTGACGCCGCAGGATCGCGCCCTGTTCCTCGACCACAAAGGCTGCTTCGACGTCCAGAAGTTCAAGTCTGTCTTCCACCTGGCGGATGTCGACGGAGACGGCCAATTGTCGGCTCGCGAGGTCCTCGACCTGCGCCGGCTCGTGAACGAGGCTTTCGGGAATAACGATTTCCCGCGCTGATCGGCGGGAATGGCGGTGAGAATCGAGCGGGCGTCGCGCAGCGGCGCCCGTTTCCGCTTGGGGCGACCGGCTCAGGCGACGCGCTTGCGGCCCCGTTTCTCGGCGTCCGCCTCGGCTTTCGCTATATGGCGCTTGTGGACGCGGCCGATGGCGTTGAGCAGGTAGGGTCGGCGCAGATCGTAGACCTCGTGCAGCATGTCCTCGACATGATGCGCGAGGAACGGCTTCTGGAGAAAGGTCGAGAAGCCGAAATGCTTGAAGGTCGCCTCGATTCGCTCGTTGCCCGCGCCGGACAACATGACGAGCGCGGTTTCCGGCGCGATCTCCTTGGCCTTGCAGGCCGTCTCCAACCCATCCATGCCTGCCAGGTTCAGATCGATCAACGAAAGGTCGAAATGCGTGTGCTGGAGCAGCTTGATCGCATGCGCGCCCGAATTGGTCTCTTCGATATTGAGGTTGAAGCGTGTTCCGGCGAGCATCTTGCGAATGACCGCGCGCGTATTCTCGGCGTCCACGACGATCTGCACGCGCAAGGGCTTGCGCATCATGTCGATGGCGCGCATCAGCGCGACGACATGCGCCGGATCGTACGGGCTCTTGAGAAACTCGTAGGCGTCGACCTCGGTCGATAGCGCGACCCAGCGCGTGAGCACCTGATCAGAAATGAGGATCGTCACCGGCCGCGCGCCCCGCGAGCGCGCGATGGCCACCGCCTCGGCCCCGCTCATTCCAGGAAGCTTGACATTGACGAAGAGAACGTCCGGCTTGTCGGCGACGATGCGCGCTGCTGCGGTTTCGCCATCGACAGCCTCGATGACCTGGAGCGACGGATTGTGTGACAAGATCGCGGCCGCGATCGAGCGACGCGTTTCGTTCGAAGCGTCGGCGATCATCACCCGGGGCGGAAGAGCGTCGGTGCCTACATTGGGCGCGGCGTCCGTCAAGGCTTCACTCTCTACGTGTGAATTCTGGAATCGTCGAGGGCGAGAATACCCAACTTATGTTGTCGGGACGTTAACGATCCCCGCCGCGAGCGGGCCGACGCGCGCGAGGATGCAACGCTCCATAGGTCTTCGCCATCGCGGCCGCATCGACGCGGGTGTAAATCTGCGTCGTGGACAGGGAGGCGTGGCCGAGCAGCTCCTGGATGGCGCGAAGGTCGCCCCCTCCGGCGAGCAGGTGCGTCGCGAAGGAATGCCGCAATGCGTGCGGCGTCGCGCTGTCGGGAAGCCCAAGCGAGCCGCGCAGTTCCTCCATCGCCAACTGCACGATGCGCGGCGAAAGCGGTCCGCCGCGCGCGCCGACGAAGAGCGGATCGTCGCCTGAGAGCGGATAGGGACATTGCGCCATGTAATCCGCGATCGCCGCGCGCACCGGCGCGATCACCGGCGCCTCGCGGCGCTTGCCGCCCTTGCCGGTGACGATGACGCTGTCGCGCTCGCCGACAGGCGCGTCGGCGGCCCGGATGCCCAGCGCTTCCGAGATGCGCAGGCCCGCGCCGTAGAGCAGGCCGAGGACGGCGGCGTCGCGGGCGAGGATCCACGGCTCGCGCGCGCTCCCTGCGCGAGCCGCCGGATTCGCGACGGCCCGGGCGGCTGCGGGCGCAAGCGGGCGCGGCAGCGTTTTCGAAAGACGCGGGCCGCGCACTGCTGCGAAGGCCGCCGCGTCGCCATGTCCCGCCTGCGCGAGATGACGGGCGAAACCGCGCAGCGCCGCGAGCTGGCGCATCAGCGACCGATTGTCCACGCCCGCGCGGCGGCGTGCGGCGAGAAAGGCGCGCACGTCCATTGGCGCCAACCCCGCGAAGCCAGCGACATCGGCGGGCGCGCCCAGATGCTCCGCGAGAAACGCGAGGAACTGGCGCAGGTCGCGGGAATAGGCCTCGAGCGTCTTCGCGGCGAGCCGGCGCTCGTGGCCGAGTTCTCCGAGCCACGCCTGCACCGCCGCTTCGAGATCGGGCGCTGCGATGAAGTCGCGGGCCGCTTTGCTCATGATCGCGGCTCCACGGGCGCTTTCAACAGCTTGTCTGCGAGGATGCGATAGAGGCCGGCCGCCGCAAGGGCGAGGACGAGCGTCCATCCGACGTCGACCGCGCTGCGCAAACCTGCGAGAATCAGACCGACCGGGCGCATCGGCTCGACCTCCCGGGCCGCTCCCTCGAGCGCGAGCCCGACGAAGAGAAAGGGCGCGCTGCAAACCGCGAGAACGAGGAACACCTTCCAGCCATGTCCTGCGCTGTCGGCGAACGCCCGAAAGAGCCGCGCGCCCGGCGCAGCGGTCGCCAGCGCCGGAAAATACAGCGCAAGCCGCACAGAGAGCGCGACCGACGCGGCGAAGGCGGCGAGAAACACCGTCGTGGCGAAAGGCTGCGGCAGCATCGCGCCGAGGAGCGCGCCGGAGAAATAGAGCCCCAGCGAAAGCGCCGAGACGAGGAGCGAGCCCTTGAGGAAGGCGGCGAAGGCGGGGTGCGCCCAAGCCTTCGTCAAGCTGCTTCCGACCTCGCCGAGCAGGGCGAATCGATAGGTCGCGAAAGTGAGCGGAGCGAGGACGAGCACGTTCATCACCAGCTCGATGCTCGCCATGAGCCAGGCAGAAAGCTCCGCCTGGCCGAACACGATGCGTTGAGCCGTTTCGACGATCGTGGCGAGAACGATCACGTCGAGGACGAATACCGGCATGGCGCGCGCGGCTGCGAGGGCGCCGGTCCCCGCCCCCTGGCTCACGGCGTAGACGTCGATCGCCCGGGATTCCGCCATCTGCTCTCCGCGACGCCTTTACCGCGACGCCCGCCCGCCGTCCCGCGAATCGCGGGTAGAACCCCGCTGCGCCAGCTTGGCGCAACTCTCGCAGGATGGCATTAACGAAGAATGTCGCAACGCCTCGCGGACGTGATCGTTCCGCTCGCCCTCGACACCGCCTACAGCTACGCCGTGCCGGCCGGGATGACCCTGGCGCCGGGCGAACAGGTGCGCGTGCCCTTCGGCCCGCGCGAGGCCGTGGGCGTCGTCTGGGAGCTGCGCGAGGGCGCGGCGGGCAATCTCAAAAGCGTCGTCGAACCGGCCGGCGGGCCGGTTTTCTCCGAGGATCTGCGGCGCTTTCTCGACTGGGTGTCGCGCTGGACGCTCGCCCCGCGCGGCTCGGTGCTGGCCATGGCGCTGAAGCGTCCCGACGAGGAGCGCGGCGAAGCCATCCGCGTCGGCGTGCGCCTCGCAGGCCCACCGCCGGCGCGAATCACCCCCGCCCGGGCGCGGGTGCTCGCCGTCGCCGAAGGCGGGCTGATCCACAGCAAGAGCGATCTCGCGCGCGCCGCGAGCGTCAGCGCGGGCGTCATCGACGGGCTCGTCGACGAAGGCACGCTCGAGACGCTGGCGATGCCGGCCGAGGCGATGTTCCCGCCGCCTGCCCCCGACTTCGCCGCGCCCGCCCTCTCGCCCGACCAGGAATCGGCGGCCGCGGGCCTGCGCGATGCGGTCGCCGCGCGCGAGAACGCGACCTTCCTGCTCGAGGGCGTGACGGGGTCGGGCAAGACGGAGGTCTATTTCGAGGCGGTGGCGCAGGCCCTGCGAGAGGGGCGCCAGAGCCTGATCCTGATGCCGGAGATCGCGCTCACCTCGCAATTCCTCGACCGCTTCACGGCGCGTTTCGGCGTGCGCCCGGCGCTGTGGCATTCGGGCGTCGCGGGGCGTAGGCGCGAGAAGCTCTACGCCGCGCTCGCCACGGGCGAGGCGCGCGTCGTCGCGGGCGCGCGCTCGGCCCTGTTCCTGCCTTTCGCCGATCTCGGGCTCGTCGTCGTCGACGAGGAGCACGAGGGCGCCTACAAGCAGGAGGACGGCGTGCATTACCACGCCCGCGACATGGCGGTCGTGCGCGGCGTGATCGAGCGCTTCCCCGTCGTGCTGGCCTCGGCGACGCCCTCGATCGAGACCCGCGTCAACGCCGCCCAGGGGCGCTATCGGCATCTCCTGCTGCCCGAGCGCTTCGGCGGGAGAAGCATGCCCGATATCGCCGCGATCGACCTGCGCGGGATCAAGCCCGAGAAGAAGTCCGAGGGCGAGACATGGATCTCCGAACCGCTCGCCCGCGCCGTTGCCGAGACGCTTGAACGCGGCGAGCAGGCGCTGCTCTTCCTCAACCGGCGCGGCTACGCCCCGCTGACTTTGTGCCGCGCCTGCGGACATCGCTACGAGTGCCCCAACTGCTCGGCCTGGCTGGTGGACCATCGCTTCCGGCGCTCGCTCGTCTGCCACCATTGCGGCCATATCGAGCGGCGGCCTTCCATTTGCGAGGAATGCGGCAGCGTCGATTCGCTCGCGGCCTGCGGCCCCGGCGTCGAGCGCATCGCCGAGGAAGTCGCGACGCGCTTTCCGAACGCCCGCGCGATCACCCTGTCGAGCGATTTTCCCGGCGGGACCGAGCGCCTGCGCGCCGAACTCGACGCCGTCGCCGCCGGCGCATGCGACATCGTGATCGGCACGCAGCTCGTCGCCAAGGGGCATAACTTCCCGCTGCTGACGCTGGTCGGCGTTCTGGACGCCGATGTCGGCCTCGCCTCGGGCGATCCGCGCGCCTCGGAGCGCACCTTCCAGCTCCTGCAGCAGGTGACGGGGCGCGCCGGGCGCGGGGACAAGCCGGGCCGGGCGCTCGTCCAGACCTACCAGCCGGAACATCCGGTGATCGCGGCTTTGCTCTCGGGCGATCCGGAGCGCTTCTACGCGCAGGAGACGGAGGGGCGGCGCGCCGCCTCGCTGCCGCCCTTCGGGCGCCTCGCCTCGCTCATCGTCTCCGCCCGCGATCGGGGGCCGGCGGAGGAGCACGCCCGCGCGCTGGCGCGCACCGTCCCCGCCATGGAGGTGCGCGATCCCCGCCTGCGGGTGCTGGGGCCGGCGGAGGCGCCGATCATCCTGATCCGGGGCCGCTACCGCTACCGGCTCCTTGTGAAGAGCCCGCGCGACTTCGACATGCAGGGCTTCATCCGCGACTGGCTGGCCAAGGCGCCCAAGCCCCGGGGCGATCTGCGGGTGCAGATCGACATCGATCCGCAGAGTTTCTTTTGAGCGCTTCTTCCGGACTTATTCGTCCAGCCCCGCGATCGCCCGCGCGAAATCCCGCGCCTCGAAGGGCTCCAGATCGTCGACCCCCTCGCCCACCCCGATGAAATGCACGGGCAGGCCGAACTTGTCGGCGAGCGCGACGAGGATTCCGCCGCGCGCCGTGCCGTCGAGCTTCGTCATCACGAGCCCGGTGACGCCCGCGGATTGACGGAACAACTCCACCTGCGAGAGCGCGTTCTGGCCGACCGTGGCGTCAAGGACGAGGAGCGCGGCGTGGGGCGCGGTCGGGTCGACCTTGCGGATCACGCGCACGATCTTTTCGAGCTCCGCCATCAGCCCGGTCTTGTTCTGGAGGCGCCCGGCCGTGTCGACGAGGAGCACGTCGACGCCCTCAGCGCGGGCCTTCTCCAGCGCGTCGAAGGCGAGGCCGGCGGCGTCCGCGCCCTGCGCTCCGGCCAGAACCGGCGAACCCGTGCGCTCGCCCCACACCTTGAGCTGTTCGATGGCGGCGGCGCGAAAGGTGTCGCCGGCGGCGAGCATCACGGACTTGCCCTGCGCGCGGAATTTCGAGGCGAGCTTGCCGATCGTCGTCGTCTTGCCAGCGCCGTTGACGCCGACCATCAGGATCACGAAGGGCCGCGCCGCGCTGTCGACGACGAGCGGCTTCGCGACGGGGAGAAGCGCCTTCTCGACTTCCGCCGCGAGGATCGCCTTCACCTCTTCGGGCGCGATCTCCTTGTCGAACCGCCCCTCCCCGATCGCCTGCGTGATGCGGGTGGCGGCGGCGACGCCGAGATCGGCCTGGACGAGGATGTCCTCCAGATCCTCGAGCGTCGCGGCGTCGAGCTTGCGCTTGGTGAAGAGCGCGGTGACGCCGGCGCCGATGGTCGAGGAGGTGCGCGAGAGCCCCTCGCGCAGGCGCCGCCACCAGGAGAGCTTCGGCGCGGGCGCGGGCGCGTCGGCCGCAGGCGCGGGCGCCTTCTCGCCGCCGAAGAGCCGCGAGAGCAATCCGCGCTTTTCCCGTTCCTCGCTCATGCCGCAATCATCCCCGTTGTTTTCGCCGCGCCGCCGCGCGCTTTCGCTTGAAGGAGTCTGCGCGAACCGATAGCCGATTTCGCATGACTTCCGAAGAGCTCGTCTCGCGTATCCTCTATCGCGACGCCCTCATGCTCGTGATCGACAAGCCCGCCGGGCTGCCCGTCCATCCGGGCCATGGCGGCGGGGAGACGCTCGCCGATCATCTGGACGCCTTGCGCTTTGGTCTACCGGCGCGCCCGCAGGTCGTCCACCGTCTCGACCGCGAGACCTCCGGCTGCCTCGCGCTGGGCCGCCATCCCAACGCCCTGCGCCGCCTCAACGCGCTTTTCTCGGAGCGGCGCGTGGAGAAGCTCTACTGGGCCTGGGTCGAGGGCGGACCGGGCGAGGAGAGCGGGACGATCGACCTCGGGATCGCCCCCGTCTCGCGCCAGACGCCGTGGCGGATGAAGGCTGACTTCAGCGGCGCGCAGGCCGTGACGGAATGGCGCGTGCTCGCGCGCGAGGAGGGCCGGACGCTCCTCGCGCTGTCGCCGCTCACGGGCCGCACGCACCAGCTGCGCGTCCATTGCGCGGCGATGGGCTGGCCGATCGCCGGCGACGCCGTCTACGGACGCGCGCGCCGCGGCGACGGGTCGCGGCTTCTGCTCCACGCCCGCGCGCTGACGATCCCGCTCTATCCGAAGAAGCCGGCGATCCATGTGGAGGCGCCGGTTCCGGAGCATTTTCGGTAAGGGCGCGGGGTTGTTCAGCCGTCGACCTGACTCCCTCCCCGCAGGCGAGGGCCGGGGTGGGGCGGCCGGCGCCGACATCCCAGAACGAAGCTCCCTCCAGCTTCGCGCTCACGCGCGAACCACCCCGCCCTGACCCTCCCCTGAGGGGAGGGAACGCGCGCGTGGTTCAAGCGCAAACCCACCTCCTCCCCGCAGGCGAGGAACTCCCGGCGCGTTCCATGCGCAAACCTCCCCCTCATTTTCCCCGTTCGCCCCTCCCCAAGCGCGGCGCGGCTGTGCTAAGCCGCAGCCGACATCTGAGAGGACGAAATCCATGCGCGCCCTGCGACTTCATGGCGACCGCGACCTGCGGATCGACGAGATCGAAGCCCCCGCCGCCCCCGCCGCCGGCGAGGTGCAGATCCGCGTGCGCGCGGTCGGGCTCAACCATATCGACGTCTGGGGCTATCGCGGCATGGCCTTCGCCAAGCGCAAGCTCCCGCTCGCGGTGGGCGCCGAGGCCTCGGGCGAGATCGTCTCGACGGGCGCCGGCGTCACGGGCTTCGCGCCGGGCGAGAGGGTCGTCATGTACGGCGCCCTCACCTGCGGCGAGTGCAAGGCCTGCCGCGAGGGGCGCGACAATCTCTGCGAGAATGTCGGCGGCGTGATGGGCTTCCATATCGACGGCTTTGGCCGCGAATTCGTCAACATGCCCGCCCGCCTCGTCATCCCCGTGCCCGAGGGCGTGAGCTTCGAGGAGGCGGCCTGCGCGCCGATCGCCTTCGGCACCGTCCAGCACATGCTGTTCGACAACGCCAAGCTCGAACCCGGCGAATCGATCCTCGTCCATGCGGGCGGCTCGGGGATCGGCACCGCCGCGATCAAGATGGCGAAGGCCATCGGCTGCACAATCTACGCGACTGTCGGCGACGACGAGAAGGGCGAGAAGGCGAAGGCGCTCGGCGCCGATTTCGTCGTCAATTACCGCACGGAGCGGTTCGAGGGCGAGGTCCGCCGGCTCACCAAGCGCAAGGGCGTCGACGTGGTGTTCGAGCATGTGGGCGCCGACACCTGGAACGGCTCGCTGCTCTGCCTCAAGCGCGGCGGCCGCCTCG